>DAIDHE010000051.1 GCA_027459775.1 Planctomycetales bacterium
CGCGGCCCGAGGACCAAACCCCCCCCGAGGCCGATGGCCCTCCCTCGTTCGCGGTCGTCGAACCCACCCTGCTCACCGAGCAGCTCGCCGTGGACGGCTTTGTCGAGGCCGGGCGATCCGCTGACTTGTATTGCGGAGTGGAGGGAATGACGACCATCCTCAGAATCGTCCCCGAGGGAACGCAGGTCAAAATGGGAGACTTTCTGTGTCAGCTCGACTCGGCCCAGCTCAAGGATGAGCTTGTCAATCAGACGATCACCGTGGAAGCCGCGAGGGCTTCCCACTCAAACGCCAAAACCGAGCGCGAAATCGCGGAGATCGCGCTGGCGGAATACGAGAAAGGGATCTTGCCCGCCGAGCGAAGCGCTCTCGAGAAAGGAATGGAACGACTGCAGCGGAAGCTCAAGAGCGATCGAGCCTGGCTTGACCGCGTGACGGCCATCCAGAAGAAGTTCCCGGACGTGGCGAAGGAAGTGACCTCCGAGTCGTCGCCATCCGAAGTCAATGCGCTGCTGGCGATGGAAGCCCGAATCGAGGAGGCTCGGCCGAAGGTCGAGAATGACGAGATCGAGATCGAACAGATCAAGCTCAAAAAGGAGCGACTCGAAAACTACACGGCCCCCAAGACCATCAAGGAGCTCACGATCGAACTCGAAAGAAAGCGTTCGGTCGAGCTCGCCAAACAGGCGGCCTGGGAGCTCGCCAGGTCCATCGAGCGGAAGCTCCAACGCCAGATCGCGGCCTGCCACATGGTCGCGCCCATCGAGGGAATCGTGATCCACGCCAACGAACCCAGGTCAAAACGCGTGAATATCGAGGAAGGAGCGACGGTTCGCGAACGGCAAAGAATTCTGAGCGTGTTTGACATTCAAAAGACGCCGCCGCGGATCAACATCAAGGTCAGGGAGGTCGAGGTCGATCGAGTCCGGCCAGGGCAACCGGTTCAGGTGGCCGTGAAGTTCCCGGCGGGCAATCATTGGGTGATGGGTCGGATCGTCGAGGTCGCGCCGCTGCCCGATCCGATCAGCAATTTCGATCAAAACGAGAAGGTTTACACGACCAGGGTCAAACTCGACCAACCGCTCCCGAGTGCGCGGCCGGGCATGAGGGCCGAGGCGTTGATCGAGCTGTGGAAAGAGAAGACGCTCGCCGTTCCGGCCTTGGCCGTGATTGGCGTGCAGGGATCCATCCCGCGTTACCATGTCGTCGTGAAAAAGCCCGACGGCGGCCTGGAGTGGCGACTCGTGACCGTGGGCAAAGCGGGTGACAAGGTCGTCGAGATCAAGGAGGGCCTCAAGAGCGGCGAATCGGTCCTCACCAATCCGATTACCCTCTCGAACCATAATCTCAGAAGCGGGTTGCAGAGAGCCGGCGTCTGGGTGGCCAAGGATTTCCCCCCGCTCACTCAAGCGCCAGGCTCTTCCGGCGGACAACCCGCCGGCCCGCGACGAAAGGGAAACAAACCCGATGGGTCGGCCCCCTGACGCCCTTTCGCGCCTCTTCGAACGCCCCGGCTACCGCCCGGCCGGCGGGCTCTTGACGCAGCGAAAGCCGACGTGCGAAGTGCCGGTGTCGGGGCTGCCGCCGTGGCGGGCGCTCGGGCGATAGCGCGAGCAATAATCGTCGTTGCACAAAAACGACCCCCCGCGCTGCACCCGGAGCGGCGAATACGGCCGGGACGGATCGTCGCTGTGCGCGGGGCCGGCGGGGTTCACGATCGTGCCGGCCGAGGCCCGGCGAGCGTACAGGTCGCGCTCGTACCAGTCCGCGCACCACTCCCAGACGTTTCCCGCCATGTCGTACAGGCCCAGGCTGTTGGGCGGAAACGATTTCACCGGGCTGGTGCGCTCAAAGCCGTCGGTCGCGGTGTTGCGGCTGGGAAACTGGCCCTGCCAGATGTTGGCCGGGGTGTTCTTGTCTGACGGCGGCTCGCTGCCCCAGGTATAGGGCTCCTTGTCGCGCGTGCCCTTGGCCGCGCGTTCCCACTCGGCCTCGGTCGGCAGGCGCTTGTCCGCCCATCGGGCGTAGGCGACGGCGTCGTCCCACGAGACCTGCACGACCGGGTGATCGTCGCGGCCGTCGATCGTGCTGCCCGGCCCCTCGGGGGCGCGCCAGCTCGCCCCTGGCGTCCAGATCCACCACTGCGAGATGTCGCGCAGGTCGACCTGGCCGGCGGGGGACTTGAACACCAGCGAACCGGGCACCATCATCTCGGGCGGAGGGGGCGGCGTGCCGGGGGGTGTCTGGCTCAGGATCTCCTCGACCGACGGGGCCTTTTCGGCCGTCGTCACATAGCCGGTCGCGTCGACGAAGGCGCGAAACTCGGCGTTCGTGACCTCGTGGTCGTCGATCCAGAAGCCGTCGACCTTGACCCGGTGGGCGGGCCGTTCGTCGGGCCAGGCCTGGGGCGAGTCGGTCCCCATCGTAAACTCACCGCCCGGAACCCATCGCATGCCCGGTGGCGCGGCGGGCGCGGCCACCCACGGTTTGCGACCGGCCGCGTAACCGGCGGCCAGGCCCAGGCTAAGCAGCCCAATCGCAAGCGCCAGTCGCCGCGGCCAGGAACGAAACACCCGCGCCGGAGTTTTCACCAAGGTCGCTTTCATACGCTCGAGTTTATCCCAACCGGCCGATCTTGAGAATCATCATGGAGGGGGAACCTTGGTCGTCGCCGGCTCGAGCACGACGACGGTGTCCAGGGGGTCGCGGAGCGATTCGGGAATCTCGAGCACGAGCCCCCTGGTCGACGGCGTCAACTTGAGCGGGTTTTTCGAGCCCAGCAGGCGGGGCGTCCAGGGCGTCTTGGGGTCAAAGACCACGGGATGATCGTCGCGCGGGGCCAGGATGTGCAAGTAGATCTCGCGCGGGTGATCGGCCGGACCCCTGGCGGTCGAGACGCCCCACGGCTGGGGCGCGATCGGCCCCTTGCGGGTGCCGTAAATCGCCGCCCCGTTCGTCCCCAGCCACCGGCCCATCTCGTGCAGCCGCTGCGCGAATTCGCCGCCGATCGCGCCGTCGGGCCGCGGGCCCACGTTCAAGAGCAAATTCGCCCCGCGGCCGGCAGCGCCCGCGAGCGCTCCGACGAGCTCCTTCACCGACTTGTATTTCTCGTCGCCCGCGCGATATCCCCACGATTCGTTGATCGTCAGACACGTCTCCAGGGGCAGGTCGCGGGCCGCCTGGGCCTTGTTGAAACCCGCCCGATTGTCGCCCGGCAGGTCTTGCTCGAACATCTGGAAATCCTCGCCCGGGAAGGGGGCGACGTGATGGTTGTTCCCCACCAGCGCGCCGGGCTGAAGCTCGTGGATCATCCGGTAGGTTCCCGCCAGATCCCAGTCGGCCTCGGGCCGGTCCCACCAGCCGTCGAACCAGATGCCGCCAATCGGGCCGTAATTGGCGCAGAGCTCGCGCACCTGGCCCTGGTAATAGGCCACGTAGCGCTTCCAGTCGCCCTTGAACAAGCGGCCCGCCCTTTGCCCCGTCTTGCCCAGGGGATAATAATCGGGATGGCGCCAATCGAGCAAGGAATAATAAACGAACAGCTTGATATCATTCTTTTTGCATGCGGCGGCGAGCGCCTGCATGGGGTCGGCGTGGTAAGGCGTGGCGTCGACGACGTCGTATTCGGTCAGGTTGCTCGCGAACATGCAGAAGCCGTCGTGGTGCTTGGCGGTGATGGTGATGTAGCGCGCGCCAGCCTCCTTGGCGAGCGCGACCCACGCCGCGGCGTCGAACCGCGTGGGATTGAAGCGCGGCGGGAGCTTGGCGTATTCGGTGATCGGCAGCTTGTCGCGCTCCATCACCCACGCGTCCTTCTCGAGAATCGAATAAACGCCCCAGTGGATGAACAGGCCGAACCTGGCGTCCTGGAACCAGGCCCGGGCCGCTTGATTCGCCGGACTCGACCGACCGCGCGGGGCGGGCGATTGGGCGCGGACTGGTATGGCGGCGGCGAGCACGACGAGCATGCACAAGCATGTCTTTGTCGGTCGATCGAGAAAGCAAGGACCGCGCATCGGTCGGAATCCTTCGCAAGGGGGGTACGGGGCATGCTCGCCGGTAGGAGCCCGTTCCTGGGTACGATGCTGCGCGCCAGCCCTGCTGTCAAGCGCGGGCCTTGCACGCCGCCGGCCGACAGGCGACGATGCCGGGGGCGCTGGGAGCCGGTTTCCGGCGGCGAGGCTTCGTTTCCATGGCGATGACGGATGGTCGAGACGCACGGCGAACCTCCCGACCCCGCGGCGACGCGGCTCGTGCTCGAGGGCTGGGATCACTTGAAGCGTCAGCGCCCGCTGGCGGCGTGGGCCTCGTTTCACCGCGCGCTCGGGGTTGATCCCGGTTCGCGAGCGGCGGCGGAGGCCGTCGAAACCCTCGAAAACGCCGTCGATCTGCCCGCCGCCGCGCGGGCCGCTTATCGATTCCGTGCCGTCGTCACGGCGGAAGACTCGGGGCCGATCGCCGACCTCGATCAGGCGGCCGATTACTATGGGCGTCTGGCGGCCAGGAATCCCGGAGACGCCAACCTCTGGTACAACCGCGCGTTGTGCCTGGCGTGGACGGGGGCGAATCGCGAGGCGATCTCGTGCCTCGAACGCGTGGTCGAGCTCGAGGCGGGCACGCATCCCGAATCGGCGACGGCCGCCTGGCTGCTGGCCGAAGTCTTACGCCCAGGGGCCGGCGCGGAGGATCTGGCGGACGACCTCCAGTATGCGGTCGCCGTTCCCTGGCGAGATGACCAGACGCCCGAGCTCCTGGCCGAGTTTCCCGAGCTCGAGCCCGCGCCCCTGGCCGCGCCCGCCGGCCTCGAAACGCCCGAACTGAAAGTCTATTCGTGGTTCGGCGGCCGAGGCTCGAGTACGGACGATCCCCCTCTCCACGTTCGCGAGCTGCTGGCGAACGTGTTCGTGGGGCGAGGGCGGCTGCGGCTGTCGAGCCCGCGGCTGGACTCTCTGGAGCGAGCCTTCGAGCCGCTCGCGAGGCGTTTCGAGCTCGCGAGCGATTCGTGCCCGCGCGAGGCGCGGCCGCTGCCGATCGCGTTTCTGGACGCCGCCCTCTGGACCTTCCGCGTCCCCGAAGGCCTCGAGCCCGACCAGGCCGAGACGCTCCATCGCGAGCGGGTCGAGCACGCTTTCGAGGACGAGTGGATCCACGGGCCCAGGCGCGGCCTGGCCGGTGAATCGCCTCTGCGCGCCGCCCATGGCGATGCGGTCCAGCGGGCCCGACTCGCCGCCCTCGTGCGGTTCCGCGAACAGCTCGCCCTCCGCCCGGGCGCGGGGGCGCTTTATCACGGCTACCCCTTTGATCGGCTCAGGCGTCGCCTGGGGCTCGCGCTCGACGCCGCCGAATCGGTCGACCCGGCCGACCTCTCGTGCGCCTCGCCAGCCGAGCTCGACGCCCTCGATCCCGATGCGCTCGACCTCGCGGGCCTGAACGAGGCGGTCGCCTCGGCGGCCGGCCTGCGCGACGACGCGCGAACCGCGCGGCTCTGCGCCCGGTGGCTCGATCGCGCGACCCGAGCGCCCGAAGCCGAGCGGCCCCGCGGCGTGGATCCCGCGGCGTTTGTCGCCCCCCTCGTCCGAACGGCGATCGGGCTGCGCGACCCCGACCGGGCCTTGCACGTCCTCGAGCAAGCCCGGCCGCTCGTTCGCGCGTCCGACCAGCCGACCCTCGACCTCTGGAGCGCTGAGGTACTGGCCCGGTCGGGACGACCGGAAGAGGCGCTCAGACGCTATCTCGCCCTGATCGCGGACGACCAGGCCAGCGCGGTCGCCGCCCTGGACGCCGCCCTGGATCTGCTCGAATGCGGCCACCAGGCCGAGGCCGACGAACTCTTGACCATCGCCGCCCGGCTGGGCCGCGAACAGCATCGACCCTGGATCGAACGCGCGACCCGCCGGATTCGCGCCCGGCTCACGTGACGACGGAGGTTCTTGATATGATTAATCGTGCGCTAACAGTCGCGGTCCTGCTCGTATCGTGGACCGGGGCGCTCGCGGGGTCCGCGCCCGCCGCCGACCTGACGGGCCAGGCCAATCACCCGATCGAGATCGCCTTCACGGCGGCGAAATCACATGCCGATCCGTTCAATCAAGTCGACGTCGACGTGGTCTTCACCACGCCGGGCTCGAAATCGATCCGCGTTCCCGCATTCTGGGCCGGCGGCGGCGTGTGGACGGCGCGGTACGCCTCGCCCGAGAAGGGCGTCCATGAGTACAAGACGGTCTGCACCGACGCCGCCGACGCCGGGCTGCACGGCGTGAGCGGGCGGGTGACGATCGAGCCTTACGCGGGCACGAATCCCCTCTATCGGCACGGGCCGATCCGGAAAGCGGCCGACGACCGCCATTTCGTGCACGCCGACGGCGCGCCGTTTTTCTGGCTGGGCGACACCTGGTGGATGGGCCTGTGCGATCGCCTCCCGTGGCCAGGCGAGTTCCAGATGCTCACCGCCGACCGCGTGAAAAAGGGCTTCACCGTCGTGCAGATCGTCGCCGGCCTCTACCCCGACATGGACGCCTTCGATGCCCGCGGCAGGAACGAAACCGGCTTTCCCTGGGAGCGCGATTACAGCCATATCCGCCCCGAGTATTTCGACCGCGCCGACCTGAAGCTGAGCCATCTGGTCGAGCAGGGGATCGCGCCCTGCATCGTCATGGCGTGGGGCTATCATCTGCCGTGGCTGGGCGTCGAGAAGATGAAGCGCCACGCGCGCTACGTGGTCGCGCGCTACGGTGCGCTGCCGGTCGTATGGTGCGCCGCCGGCGAGGTGAACCTGCCGTTCTATCGCGAAAAAGGCTTCCCGTTCGGCGGCGAAAAGCAAGCCCAGGACTGGGAAGCGGTGATTCGCGAGATCCGTCGGATCGACGGATTCCAGCGCCTGATTACCGTTCATCCCACCGGGCTCCCCCCGTTGTCGGGGCGATTGCTCTACAAGGATCCCGCGCTGCTCGATTTCGACATGCTCCAGACCGGCCACGGCGGCCGGGACGTGCTGGCGCCGTCGATGACCGCGCTCAAGGCGTCGCTGGCGGCGAAGCCCCCTCTGCCGGTGGTGAACGGCGAGGTCAGTTACGAGGCCCTTCTGGGCCGAATCCCGGCCGAGATTCCCCGGCTCGTCTTCTGGGCCGACATGCTTTCGGGCGCGGCCGGCCATACCTATGGCGCGAACGGGATCTGGCAGCTCAATCGCCGGGGAGCGCCTTACGGCAAATCGGCGAGCGGGACCGACTATGGCCCGATCCCCTGGGACGAGGCCATGCGGTTGCCCGGCTCGGGGCAACTGGGGCTCGCGAAGGCCCTGCTCACGGCCTATCCCTGGCCGCGGTTCGAGACGCACCCCGAGTGGGCGTCGTGGGTCTCGCGAAAATCGGGACCGCCGGCCTGGGGCGACTGGATCTGGTTTCCCGAGGGAAACCCGCTCAAGGATGCGCCCGTCGCGGCTCGCGTATTCCGCAAGTCGTTCGTCGTCGCGAAAGAGCAGCCGGTCAGCCGGGCCACGCTTGCCTTGGCGGTCGACGATCGCTGTCATGTTTATTTGAACGGACGTGATCTGGGAGCGCACGCGGGGTTCACGCACGGCCTTGAGATCGAGGTCGGCGCGATGCTTCATCCCGGCAAGAACGTGCTGGCCGTCCGCGCGGACAACGCGCCCGGTCCCAAGAATGCGAACCCCGCCGGGCTGTCGTGCGTGCTCGAGATCGAGCACGCCGGCGGCGCGACCGAATCGATCCGGTCGGACGCGACCTGGAAATGCTCGCGGACCGAGCCCAACGGCTGGATCGACGGCGATTTCTCCGATGCGGCCTGGAGCGCTGCCAAGGTCACGGCCAAGTTCGGCGAGCCCCCCTGGGGCGACCAGGCGAGCCGCCCCGATCCCTACGATCAACCGATCTCGGCCGGCGTCCCCGACGTCGTGCGGATCATCTACGTCCCCTCGCCCAAACCGATCGAGATCCATGCCCTGAGCGCCGCCGATGACGTGAAGGCCAGTGTTTTCGACCCCGTCTCGGGCCGCCGCACGCCGCTCGGCAAGCCACGGCCCGACGCCCAGGCCGGCTGGCGCGTCGCCCCGCCCCACGACACGCCCGGCGACTGGGTCGTCATCCTCGAGGGTCCGAAAAAGCCGTGAGAACCGTCTGGGATCGTCGTTTGCGAAAGGAGGAATCCGATGAGCGCGAAAAGCAGGCTGATTTCCCTCGTCCGCGCGGGTCTCTCGGTCCTGGTCACGGCGGTCGTCGTCGGGTCGGGGATGGGGCGGCTGACCGAGGGACGGGCGATCGACGACGGCGTGGTGAAAAGAAAGGTCGTTGCCGCCGAGTGGTTTGGCGTCAACGACAGGCACGGCGAAAAGTCGATTGCGAGTCTCGCGACCAGCCCCTTCGCTCACGCCGCGCTCTGGTCGTCCACGGATCGGTTGGAACGGATGCTCATGATCAGTGTGTCTCGGGAGGAAGTGCCAGAGATCATTCTCAAGGGTGAGGCCCAGGTCCGCCTCACTTTGCGGGAAAATGGCCCGATCGCCGCGCTCGACGACAAGACTGGTTTTCCCGCCGTGGACATCTCGGAATGGCGAGGTCGTTCGTCGGTCGGGTTCTCGGGGAGCAAGGACGGCAAGCCAGGACGCGGCGTCGAGCTCACGAGCCTGGGGGCCGACGGCGCGTTTCTCAATCTGCATGAAGGCGACCATCGGTCGCGGCTGGGCCTGGCCCAGTTCGACAGTCTCACCGGCGCTTCGTTTTCGGATCGAGCCGGGCAGCCCCAGTCGATCCTGGGCATGGCCCAAGGGCGCGGTCCTGAATTCGTGATGTACGACCGAGCCGCAAGGGAGCTCCTGGAGATCCTGGTCACGGACTTTGGCATTTCGCACCTTCATTTCACCGATCCAGCGACCAGGAAGATCAAGAATTATCTGTGGTAAGCGGATCAAGCTATGAGTCAGTTTTTCTAACTTCTCCCAGTCCCTTTTTCGAGGAGAATCGTCCGTGAACGAGCCGAGCACGATCCGCGCGGGCGACGTCGATCGAGGACCGAGGCGAGCGGGCTTTTCCGGGAAGCCGGCCCTCTACACGGCGGTCGTTGTCGCCTGCTTTTCGATGGGGCATTTCGTCGGGGCCGCCCAAAAGGAGCAGGAGCAGCTCAAGGTCAAGAGCGTGCTCGCCGAGCGATTCGAGGTTCGCGATCCCACCGGCGAGTTGGCCGCGTCGTGGGGCCGCGGCGCCAAGGATCAGATCCAGCTGGACTTCTTCGACAAGAACCAGAAATCGCGCTTGACCGTGGGGCTCGATGAACAGGGAGCGCCCAGGATTGCGTTTCTCGACTCGCGCGGCGGGTCGCGGATGAGCCTCGCCCTGTCGGCCGCCGAGTCCGAGCCCAGCATCAATCTCTATAACGACCAGGGCCAGCCGACCCTCACCCTGGGACTCTCGAAAACCGGCGGTCCCGGGCTCTCGATCGGTCCACCCGAGCTGTGCCGAATCACCGTCGGCGTTTCCAAGGACGGATCCCCCTCGATTCAGGTCAGGGACAAGCATGGCAAGACCCGGATCGCCCTCTTCATCGTCAACGAAGAGCCGGTCTTCGCGCTCCAGGACAGCGCGGCCACGATGCGCGCCACCTGGCGGCTTCTGGCCAA
>DAIDHE010000068.1 GCA_027459775.1 Planctomycetales bacterium
CACCGCGAAAACCCTGGAACACACCCGCGATGGGCGTCTTCGCCTGGCGAAACCTGCTCACACGACCGATGAGAACCGCCCTCGCGCTCGTGGGGCTCTCCATTCCGATCCTGGGCGTCCTGGGGCTCTACAGCGTCTCCAACGGGCTCCGCGACCTGGTCGGCGACACCCTGAGCCGAATCGAGGGCCTGATCATTCTGCGCGAAAACGCGCCTAGCCCAGTCTTCAGCCATATCCCCGCATCGGTCGTCGAGGATCTCAAGCGCATCCCCGGCATCCGTGCGGTCGCACCCGAGGTCTGGGGGCTGTCGCCGACCATCGAGGGCCGGGGGATGCTCATGAACGCGATCGTCTCGGGGCGAAACGCCTATTCCTCGATCCTCGACCAGCCGGTGATCGCCGGGCAAGACATCGTCGCCCATCAAAACCTCAGAAGCGCTGTCTTTCCCCGGGCGCTCCGCGAGCATGGCGAGGGGCGGTTTCTCGAGCCCGCCGACAAGGGTCAGGCCAACATCGTGATCAGCCGCAAGATCGCCAGCCAGCACCCCGACGCCCAGGGGCGTCCCAAGAAAGTCGGCGACACGCTCAGGATTGGCGCCAAGACGTTCACGATCGTGGGGCTTTACGAGACCGGTTCGATGATCCTGGACGTGGTGATCGTGATGGACATCGACTCGGCGCGGGCCATCCTGAACGAGCCCAAGGATTCGCTTTCGTGCATATATGTCGAGGGAAAGGATCCGGCCGACAACCCGCGGCTTTCGGCGGCGATCGAAAAGGCCCATCCCGCCCTTGACGCCCGCAGCATGGGCGAGGCCCAGGCCAATTTCAGCACGCTCATGGGTCAGATCGACACGTTTTTGCTCTTGACCGTCAGTCTGGCGCTCACGGTGGGGATCGTGGGGATCGTGAACACGATGCTCATGAGCACGACCGAGCGGTTCGTCGAGTTCGGCGTCTTGCGCACCAACGGCTGGTCGCAGGGGAACATCCTGAGCCTGGTAACGCTCGAGAGCGCGTATCTGGGGCTTTTGGCGGGCCTGGTGGGCTGCGCATTGGCATGGGTGGGGATGCTGCTGGCGAACCCGTTCATCTCGGGGGGCGTGCGGCTGGCGATGACGCCTTCGTTATTCGCGCTGGGCGTGGGGCTGTCGGTGGTGATGGGGACGCTCGGGGGCCTGTACCCGGCCTGGCGGGCGGCCCGGCTCCTGCCCATGGAAGCCATTCGACTCGGCTCGCACTAGGAATCACGAGGAACCTGGATGATCGACGTCGTCGACGTGCACAAGCGATTCAAGAGCGGCAACCGCTGGGTCGAGGCCCTCCGCGGAGTCAGTTGCCAGATCGACCGGGGCCGCTTCGCGTTCATCGTCGGGCCCAGCGGATCGGGCAAGAGCACGCTGCTGTACCTGCTCGGGGCCGTCGACCGGCCGACCGCGGGGAGCATCGTCGTCGACGGCCAGGATCTGCTGGCGATGTCCGAGTCGGCCCAGAACGGCTACAGGCGCGACCAGGTCGGGTTCATCTTTCAGTCGTTCAACCTGATCTCGAACCTGACGGCCCTGCAGAATGTGCTTGTTCCATACATGCCACGAGGCATCTCGCCCGAGGTCCGCCAGCGCGCCGTCGATTTACTGACGCGGGTCGGGCTGGGCGACCGGCTGGACCACCGCCCGTACCAGCTCTCGGGGGGCGAGCAACAGCGGGTGGCGATCGCGCGGGCGCTCGTGAAGCAGCCGATCCTGGTGCTGGCCGACGAGCCGACGGGCGAGCTTGATTCGCGCACCGGCGACGAGATCTACACGATCCTGCGTCAGCTTCAGGAATCGTCCGACGTCACTCTGGTCGTCGTCACCCACGACCGCCGATTCATCCGGCCCGACGACCTGGTGCTCGAGATCCAGGACGGCCAGCTCGCGAACGGCAACGGCCAGGTCCACGGCGAGGTCCATTCCACCGTCGCCGCCGGTAGTTGAACCGAGCGCCCGAGCCGGCTCACGCCGGCGAGCGTCGATCGAAGAGGCCCAACGTCCGTGTAACCCTCGAGCCCTCCGGGGCGGCCCTTATCGACAAGCGAGCCCGTCATGTCGCGGATTCCGTTTGAACCGTCCGGCGCATCCTTCGGCGTCGAGGAAGCGATTGCGAGGATTCAGGGGGGCTGCGTCGCTTTTGAAAGTCTGATCGCGCACTATCTCGAGCTTTACCACCGCCCGGGGTCGATCAAGCTGCCCGCGCTCAACGCCATGCTGGGAAACGCCGCGCGGCGCGAGGATACGACCGTGCTGGAGCTTATCGACCAGCTCTTGATCGAGAAGAAATCGCTCGTTCTCGAGCGGCTCGCGCGCGGGTGCACGGCCAAGGAGTTCGAGGATTGGATCGAACAAGCGGTGCGCAGGGAGATCGGCCGGCTGCGGATGCGCAGACGCAGGGCGCGGACCCACGCCGACGAACGGATCGACGAACACGAGACTCTCGGGCGCGTTCCTGAAACCCTGGGCGAGCCGAAGTCGACGATCCTGTTCTCGATGCTCGACCCCGATTTTGAATCGGCGATCGCCAAGCTCGAGGGGGGCGGCTCGCATGAGCTCATGCTGCTGCACGTCCTCGCCCGGCTTCACGTGCTCAAAGCCTGGGAGTACCGCAAGCTGGCCGCGCTGGTCTACGGGCCGGATTTTGACTCCGAGGCTCGAAACAAACAGGCCGAACGGATCCGCAAGTGGATCCAGCCGGCGGTCCGCGACGTGCGGGCCAAGCGCGCGGCGAATCGGGCCGCGAATCCGTCGGCGAAAGCAAGGGGTGGGGCGAGCCCGAACAGCGAGCCCGACCGCCCGTCGTCGTGCGAGGAGGGCCGATGAAGCCCTGCGCCCGGCTCAAGGCGGAGCGGCCCGTCGAAGAGCCAGTGTCCGCGCGCCTGAACCACCCCGACGTCATACGCGATCTCGGCTCGGGCTTCGTGGAGACGGCGGCGAATGAGCTCGCACCCCAGGTCGCGACCCGGTTCATCGACGGCGAGTCGCTCGAGGAGTTGAAAAGGGATTTCGAGCGGCCGCGGTCCAGGGCCTGTGGAGAGCGGCCCTGGGTTTCACTCGAATCCTCGCCGGGTCGAGGTGTCATTCTCGAACCCTGTCGTGGACCGGGGCGCTGACACGGGCGATTGACTTGAACAAACCGGCGCGATTCTCCATAATGTCGCATTCATCGCGGTCCACGGTGTTGGGCCGTTTTTTGGTTTCTTGAGCGCGAGGTGGTCGTTTCGATCGTCGTCGCGCGTCTTTACAGGTTTGTTTCGGTCTCGGGGCGGAAGCCTTGCCGGCCGAGGCGGGAGATCCATGGCGGACGCAGTCAAGTTTCGGGTCGAGCCGCGCGACCCGCAAAAGAATGTTGGAACCGGGTCGCGGGTCGCGCGTCGGCTCCGTGCGAAGGGGCTCATCCCTGGCGTGATCTATGGCCACAAGCTGGCGGTGACGCCGATCACGCTCGGCCGCGACGTCGTGAACCGGCTGATCAAGAGCCCCGGCCATCTGGCCGATCTTGAGATCGGCGCGACGACCGAAACGGTCCTGATCCGCGACGTGCAATGGGACCATCTCGGCAAGGAGGTTCTGCACGTCGATTTCTCCCGCGTCAGCGCGGAGGAGATGATCGAGACCGAGGTCGCGCTCGAGATCCGCGGCGTCCCCGTTGGGGCGGCCGAGGGGGGCTCGCTCGAGGTTTTGGTCCGCAGCCTGAGCGTGAACTGCAAGGCGGGCTCGATCCCCGAATCAATCAAGGTCGAGGTCGGCCACTTGAAGGTCGACGAGGGCATCCACGTGAGCGACCTGGTGCTGCCGCCGGACGTCACGGTGAACGCGGACGCCGAGCTCTTGCTCATGCACGTGGTGACGCGAGCGCCCGAGGCCGAACCGGTCGCGGCCGCGCCCGAGGGGACCACGCAACCCGAGGTCATCAAGCCCGAGCGCAAGGAAAAAGAGAAGGAATGACGAGCGTGGCGGCGTGGGCGCTCGAAAACGGGTTCCGTCGGCACGCGCCGTCGGGCTCGATGGGCAATCCGCCGCGGCGTGAACAGGGGCCTTCGTCTTGCCGGCTCTCAAGCTGATCGTCGGACTCGGAAACCCCGGCCTCAAATACCAGGGGACGCGCCACAATATCGGATTCGAGCTGGTCGACCGCCTGGCCCAAGGGGCGCGGCCGACCCGCTTCGCCAGCAAATTCGACGGCCAGCTCGCCGAGATCGAGATCGACTATCGCCGCGTGCTCTTGCTCAAGCCCCAGACATTCATGAACTTGAGCGGTCGGTCGGCGGCCCAGGCGATCCGGTTTCACAAGATCGATCTGGCCGACGTCCTGGTGGTGTGCGACGATCTTTCGTTGCCGGTCGGGAAGCTCAGGCTCAGGCCCGGCGGGTCGGACGGCGGTCAGAAGGGGCTCAGGGATCTGACGGCCCACCTGGGAACCGACCAGTTCCCGCGGCTGCGGATCGGGATCGGTGAGAATGGCGAGATCGATTCGGCCGATTACGTGCTGTCGCGATTCCGAGCGACCGAGCGTGCGGCAATCGACGACGCCTTGATCCTCGCGACCCAGGCCGCCGCCGTCTGGGTCGTCCAGGGAATCGACGCCGCCATGAACCGCTTCAACGGCCCCACGACCGCAAAAACGCCTTGATTCGTTCCGATTGCCCAACAGTTTTTCGCGAGGAGGGTTCGGTCTTGTCCGTGAACACCTACGAGGGGATGTTTTTGCTCGACGCCGCCAAGGCGGCCAACGCCTGGGACGACGCCGTCAAGCACGTCCACGACATCCTGGGCAAACACAGCTCCGAAATCGTCGCCAGCCGCCAGTGGGACGAGCGCAGACTCGCCTACCCGGTCGACGGCCATAAAAAGGGAGCGTACCTGCTCACCTATTTCCGCACCGAGGGGGGCAACATCGACGAGATCGTCGCCGATTGCCGCCTGAGCGACGTCATCCTCCGCGAGCTCGTGCTCAAGGTCCATCCCAAGCTCGTCGACCACCTGATGAACCAGGCGATGACCTCGACGCCCAGCGTCGAGGCCGAAAACGCCGTCGGCGACGACGAGATCGACGACCGACCCAGGCGCCGGCGGCGCGACGACTGAGCGGCTCGCACGCGATCCGATTCCGCCCGTGCTCGATTCCGGCGATCTGGACCCTTGCACTCGAGCGTGAGACTTGATACTTTACGGAACAGTTGTCTAGCAGCATGCGGCGTTGGGATCTCGTCGTCGGCGATCGCCGAGGTGACCAGGCGTCCGTGGTTCATGCCGTCTCCTGGGGCGTCGGCTCGCGCGAAGGGTCATCGGGGAGGGTTTCAGGCCATGGCGGATTTGAACAAGGTTTTCTTGATGGGTCGACTGACGTTCGACCCCGAGTTGCGCAGAACCTCCAATCAGACCGCGGTCAGCCAGCTTCGGCTGGCGACGACGCGGTCATGGCAGGGACGAGACGGCGAGCGCAGGGAGGAAACGCTCTATATCGACGTGACGGTCTGGGACCGGCAGGCCGAGACGTGCTGCCAGTATCTGCGCAAGGGGAGCGCGATCCACGTCGAGGGGTCGCTCAAGATGGACACGTGGGACGACAAGACCACGGGCGAGAAACGGTCGAAGATCCTGGTTCACGCGGATCGAGTGCAGTTCCTGGACGGCAAGCGGTCGGATTCCGGGGGCGACGGCGACGACGCGTACGGCCGCGAATCCGCGCCTCGGTCGCGTGGGGCGGCGACGGGCGCGCAGCCGAACCGGCCCAGCCCGGCGGCGGCCGACGCTCGGCCCGCCAACGGCCCGCCACGACCCGCGCAAGCCCCCGCGCCCGAGGCCCCGCGCTCGGCGATGGACCTGGACGACATGGGCGAGGACGACATCCCGTTCTGAGGGCTTCGGACCCGTCTTGACGGAAAAGCCGGCCGGCCCGCGATTGGCGGCGGGCCGTGATTTTGATAGAACCAATTGCGGAATTGATCCAGCGAATTTTGACGACCGCACCCGCGAGGGTGTGATCCTGGCGGGTGGAATCGACCATGGCGAAGACGACAGTAACCAAGACCGCGAAACCGAAGGCCGCCAGCTCCAAGGGGAAGGCCAAGGCCAAGCCCCAGTCTCGTTCAGCCGACGCGGCCAAGGCCCAGCCGGAGGGCCCGCCCCGTCAACCGGGCGTCGAGCGCAGGCACAATCATCCCACGCGGGCCAAGCATGGGTTGGTTCAGCTCATCCTGACTCAGACCATGCCCAAGGTCGGCCAGGCGGGCGACGTCGTCAAGGTTCGACCGGGCTATGCCCGCAACTATCTGGTTCCACAGGGCATCGCGACCTTCGCCACTCCGAACAACCTGCGGATGGTCGATAAACACCGCCAGCGGCTCCGCGAGCTCGAGGAAGCCCGCCGGGCCGACCTCCAAAACCTCGCCGCCCAGATCGCCCAGCGGTCGCTGACCATCGAGGCGAACGCCAACGCCGAGGGGCACCTCTACGGCTCAGTCAACGCCGACCAGATCGCCGAGGCGATCAAGAAGCTCGGCTTCCCGCTCGAATCCGACAACATCCGCATCGAGGGCCCGCTCAAGGAGCTCGGTCTGTACACGATCCGGTTCGCCCTGAGCCAAGAAATCGAGGGCGAGGTCAAGCTCTGGGTCGTTCCCACCCACACCGAGGAAACGACGCCCTGAACAGGCCCGCCAGGCGGTCAGTCGGCGGCCATTCCGGCGGTCAAGCTGGGCGAGTGCGTTCGCGGTGCGCCCGCGCGGGCCGATCCGACAGCGGATTTCTCTTGTCGGCCAGGCGTGCGGCCGACGTATCCTGTAAGGCAGGCGCCGGCGCGCATGTTGTCGGGCGGGCCTGCACTTCCGAAGCGCTGGCTCGGGATTCCGGCGGGCCGGGTGAGCGGCGCTTGTCTCACCAGATCTTGAGGCGAAGAAGGGCATGTCACCTCCCGCGGGCGGTCCGAATGCGAATGGCAACAGCTCAGGGCGAAACCCGAAGGGCGATGATGGAGCACGCGCCGACCGGCTGCCTCCCCAGCATCTCGAGGCCGAACAGGGCGTGCTCGGCAGCGTCTTGCTCGACAACGAAATCATGCACGACATCGTGGGTTTCCTGCGGGTCGAGGATTTCTACCGCGACGCCCACCAGATCGTCTTCAGCGCCTTCCGCGATCTCTATGACCAGGGGAAAGGGATCGATGCGGTCATTCTGGCCGACGAGCTCAAGCGTCGCGACCAGTTTCAGAGGATCGGCGGCGACGACGCGCTGGCCGAGATCGTCGAGAGCGTGCCCCACGCGGCGAACGGCAAGTATTACGCCGAGATCGTCAAGGAAAAGGCC
>DAIDHE010000071.1 GCA_027459775.1 Planctomycetales bacterium
GACCCGCCGCTCGATCCGCCCGATTGCGTTCCCGATCCGCGCCCCGATTGAGGGAAGCCCGAGCTGCCCGAATCCGCCAGACCACCCGAGGGCCCTGCCGGCTCCAGGTCCGGCAAGGATGATCCGCCCGCCAGCTTGGGATAGCTTGCATGTCCGGGAAACGATCCGCCCGGCGCTTGAGCCAGCCCGCCAGGCGCGGGCTCAAGTACCTGGGTCCAGGCGTTGGACGCCGCTTTCAAACGGCCGCTGTCGGCAGCGCCCGCGTGGTTGGGCCAGACGAAGGCGTCGGGTGTGTCGGTGGCGCCCGATCGGGACAGATCCTCGCCGTTGGGCGGCGCGCTCGAGCCTGGTCGCGCCAGGCCGGCCTGGCCCGGGCCGCGCCGACCGGGCGCGCCGGTCGGCAGCGATGCGTCGGGTCCGGTCGACGCCAGCGGGGTCCGTGGAGCGGTCTCGAGCGGCAGGTCCAGGGCGACCGAGCCGTCCCACACGCTGATGTCGTCATAATCCGGGATCTGAACGGCGAGCCGTTGTTCGATGAGTTCGTACCCGAATGCGATCCCCAGCGGCTCGAGGCTGGCGCGGGCCTCGTAATAGGGGCGAATGCCGTTCGGGCGCACCAGGAACACCAGATAAGGGACCGCGGGGGATCCGTCGGGGGTCTCGGCCGACTGGATGTGCAGCATCTCGCGGGCGACCGCCTGGACGACAGGGCTCGATCGGGGGTGGATTCGGGGTGAGAGATCGAGAGTATTGAAGCTCGGCCCGTTGGGGAGCAGCCTGGCGCCCCCGTTCGTACACTCGATGACGATCGGCCGCCGCCAGGTTCCATTGGCGCCCTTGTAGGGGAGCACCGAGTACCCGGAGTTCTTGCTCGCCTTGGCCAGGGCGGCCTTGAGCGCGTCGCGCTCGTGCTCGAGCACGTCGCGTTCGGCGTCCAGGGCGGTGACGTCGCGCTCGAGCGATTCCGCACGAGCACTCAGGCTGGCGACTTGTTGCTTGACCAGCATCGTGCGCCTTTTCCAGGCGTCGGATTCGGCGAGGACGGTTCGCCGGGCGGCTTCGAGCGAGAGAGCCCGGGCGTCCGCCTGGCACGCGGCCTCGAGCTCATGGGCGGTCTGGCTCGCCACGCGCGCGATCGCCTTGGCCGTAGGATCTTCCACAGGCTGGGGAGGCGCGGGCGGCGGCTGTGGCTTGGTCACGGCCGCGGGATTCGCTGCCGGAACCTCGGGCGCAGGCTTGAGCCCCGCGACCTTCCCTGCTTCCGCCGCGGGGGCGGAAGCCTGGGCGCTCGCGCCTGGGCTGGGTTCGACCACGCTCGCCACCCGGCCCGAGCGAACTCGTACGACGAGCACGAGTGCACCCGCAAGGCACGCGAGGACAAGCGCGACCGTCGCGCGTTCGGTCCAGATCGCCCCGCGGCCTCCTGCCATCGGCTCCGATCCCCCACTCGCCGCATCCTCGACCCGGGCGCGACTGACGAGCCCGCCCACCCCACGCACAGCCAACCTCCCGGCAGCGACGCGACCAGGCCGCATCCTAGGAAAGATCGGTCGACTTGACGATGCGGCTTAGCGGCTTCTCGAGAATTCTCACCACACCCATCGCCTGTCGGAAATCACCCTGAGATCCCGGCAAAACGACCCGCGAGAAATGCGTTGTTCAGGCTGCCCAGGATACTCAGATTACATGTTTTTTCATGCCGGGGGAGTCGTTGCCCTGGTCTCGGAAGTCTGAGGGATCTGCGAGATGTGCGGAGCCTTGCGTGACTGGGCCTCGTGATGGGTGACGCCACGGTCGGCCGCGCGGGCGACGAGCTGGGTGGTAGAGTGCCCCGCGAGGACCGGGATCAGCACCAGTTTGCCGCCCGCGGCTTCGACTTCATCGCGGCCGACGACATCCTCGGGGCGGTAATCGCCTCCCTTGACGAGGACGTCGGGGCGGATGGCTGTGATGAGGTCGAGGGGCGTGTCCTGGTCGAAGATGACGACGGCGTCGACGGCTTCCAGGGCGCTCAAGACCTCAGCGCGTGCTTGTTCGGGGTTCAGGGGTCGGGCGGGGCCTTTGAGCCTGGACACGCTCGTGTCGGAGTTGAGCCCGACGACGAGAAAGTCGCCCAGCGCGGCCGCCTCGCGCAACAGTCGCACGTGCCCGGGGTGGAGCAGGTCGAAGCATCCATTCGTGAAGACGATGCGCTCGCCGGCCGAGCGCCTGCGCCGGGTTTCGTGGAGCAGGCGTTCGCGGGGGTAGACCTTCGAGCCGCCGCGGTGGTGGTGATCGGCGATGTCGGCGATGATCTCCTCGCGGGTGAGGAGGGCGACGCCGAATTTCTCGACCTCGAGCCCGCCCGCGACGTTGCCCAGCGCGGCGGCCTCGTCGTAGTCAGCCCCCGCGGCCAGGCACAGACCCACAACGGCCAGGACCATGTCGCCCGCGCCCGTGATGTCATAAACCTGCCGGGGCCGGGTCGGCTTGAGCTCGCCTCGCCCGTCGGAATGGACGAGCGCCATCCCGTCGCGGTCGAGCGTGACCAGGACGGCCTCGAGCCCGAGCGATTCGACCAGCCGCTGGCCGACCGCGAGCGCGTCACCCGCGCTGGCGATGGTCATTCCGGTGGCGAGCTGGGCCTCGAGCCGGTTGGGAGTCATGCAGTGGACGCCGTGGTAGCGACTGTAATCGGGCGATCGGACCGGGTCGGCGATCACGCGACGGCCGGCCCGCCGCGCGGACTCGACGACCGCGGCGAGCAAGCTCGGCGTGCAGACCCCTTTATCATAATCGGAAATCAGCACCACGTCAGCCCACGCCGCGGCCGCCGCCAGCTCGGATTGCATCCAGGCCTCGACCACGGCCGGAATTGGCGCGCGGGTTTCGTAGTCGACCCGGATCATCTGCTGCGGATGTCGATCCTGCGCGCGGCCGATGTAACGCTCCTTGAGCGTGGTCGGCCGGTCGGCGAGCGTCGCCACCAGGTGGTCGTCGATCCCCTGCTCGGCCAGAAGCGCACGCACGATCCGCGACTCGGGATCGTCTCCGACCCCCCCCATCAGCTGCGTTTCCGCCCCCAGCGACCGCAGCATCATCGCCACGCTGGCCGCGCCGCCCAGCCGATGCTCGCGGTGATCGGCCCGCAAGAGCGGCACAGGCGCTTCCTGGCTGATCCGCTCGGCGAAGCCCCAGATATAGCGGTCGAGAATCAGATCTCCAACCACCAGCACGCGCGGACTGCCGAGCGATTCCACGCGGGCGATCAAATCATGCGCCATGCCGTCGTCCTCCTTGACAAGCAACAGAGACTATCCATGCCCGCCAGGCCGTCAAGTCGTGATTCTCATGAGGATTGCAACCAACGTATCCCAGTTGGCCAGAATTGGCCAGATGCTTCTCCCTGGTTCGCGGCCGGCCGCGTGGGATCGAGCGCGGGCCCCAAGCAATCAAAAATCCAAAAACAAGAATCAAAAATCGAAGTGTTTTGGTTATGCTGAGTGGCTCAGGGTTGGGTGGGCGCGCTCAGGGGCCGAATGAGGAACCTGGAGATGAGCATCACCGGTGAATTCACGGGTACGGCGGGGCTGACGATCGTACTGGCCGAGGACGATCCGGGTCTGTGCGCGCTTTACGCGACCGTGCTCGGCACCGACGGCCACCGGGTGCACCAGGCGAACGACGGCGCTCGGGCGCTCGAGCTGGCGGCCGAGGTCGCCCCTGATCTCTTGATTCTGGATCTCTGGATGCCCATCCTGAATGGCCTCGAGGTTCTGGAGTGTCTGAAGCGCCGCGGCGGCGTTCGTTTCAAGGTGGTCATGCTCTCCAATCACGCCGAAGCCGAGAAGCGGCTCGAGGGCTTCGCGCTCGGGGCCGACGACTATTGGACCAAGGATCTCACGCTCCTGGACCTGCGCGAGCGAGTGCGCGAGCTTTCGCGCGGGCTTGCGTCCGCCCTGTCCACCCCGCCGGGCGATCAACCTTGAGCGGGGCCGACTCATCCACGTCTCTCCGATTCCTCGCCGACTGAAGGCGTCCACACTCACACCCACCCAGCATGTCGCACGACTACCAAGAGCGCCTGGATTATCTCTACGGCCGGCTGAACTACGAGCGCCTGGGCATGCCGGTGCTCGCGAGCGAGCTCAAGCTGGGCCGGATGCGGCG
>DAIDHE010000099.1 GCA_027459775.1 Planctomycetales bacterium
GCACCCTGAAGGATCGCCCCCGCCCTGGACCGGCGCGGGGCGTTCGCGTTTACGCGGCTCTGAAGCCGAATCCAGACCGCGCCCCGACATAATCGCACACCGACCGGCCGGCTTGAAGATGGGGTTCACCGGACGGACACACTTCAGCCGCCTCAAGAAGCAGTCGATCCAGTTTTTTCTTGAGAGCGGCGACCACATCACCCACGATATCATCCCTTTCTGCTCGGTAAATCCGTTCACCTAACCTCCAACGCGCTGGGAAAACGACCACGATCCGTGCGCTCTGCTATTCAAGTTTCGGGGCGCCTGGCGGTAGCGCCTGGAGGTAGCGGCAAGACCTGAGGTGCACCCACTTTCCCTCCACCCTCTTGACAGGGGCTCGGGATTTTGTAAATCTTTCTCTTCTATTTGAATTATCGATAGAAGACTCGGCCTACTATCGCGAAAACTGGAGTTGTCAGCCCGCCCATGCAGATCGAAGCCCTCAAGATTTTTTGCGATGTCGCGCGGTGGTCGAGCGTCTCTCGGGGGGCGGCCGAGAACGGGATCTCGCAGTCGTCGGCCAGCCAGATCGTTCATCAGCTCGAATCGAGGCTGGGGGTGAAGCTCATCGACAGGTCCAAGCGGCCGCTCGTGTTAACGCCGGCCGGCCGGCTTTATTTCGAGGGGAGCAAGGAGATCCTCGACCGTTTCGATGATCTCGAGAACCGGGTGCGTGCGTTTGACCAGGAGCAGCGCATCGTGGGGACGGTCGGCGTGGCGGCGATCTACTCGGTGGGCATGCACCACATGAGCCGCTACGTCCGGACCTTCGAGGAACGCAATCCCCAGGCGATGGCGCGGCTCGAGTATCACCACCCCGACCGGGTTCTGGAAAAGGTCACCCGGGGCGAGGTCGAGCTCGGGCTCCTGTCGTGCCCCAGGAAATGGCCCGACATGACCGTGATCCCCTGGCGCGAGGAACCGATGGTGCTGGCGATCGCGCCCGACCATCGCCTGGCCGGGGCGGAAACCGTCGTCGCGGCCGATCTGAACGGCGAGCGATTCGTCGCCTTCGAATCCCAACTGCCAATCCGCCGCCTGGTCGATCGCTATCTCAGGCACGACGACGTCGAAATCGAGGTCGTCCATGAGTTTGACAACATCGAAAACGTGAAGCGCGCCGTCGAGATCGGCGCGGGCGTCTCGCTCCTTCCTGAGCCTTGTGTCGTGAAAGAGGTCAAGTCGGGCAGCCTGGCCGCGATCCCGCTCGTGAACGCCGCCGGCCTGGGACTCGTGCGCCCGCTGGCCGTCATCCATAAACGCAGCGTACCCCTCGATCCGGCCGCCCGTGCGTTCCTGGATCTGTTGCTCACCGAGACCTATTCGTCGCCGGACGCTTCGTGCACCAAGGCGGCAGCCGACCGAGGGGTCACGGTCGGCTCGACAGCATGAGACCCCAACCCGCCTGGACCCCCTGACCCGCGCGAACCATTCGCGACTGTCGTGCTCTCCAGGACCGATGCGGCCCCCGAAGTGAGGGGCGACCGGCACGCCCATTGCATGCCGAGCCCCGAACAGGATCCGAAGTACGAGGGGGCGTCGGTCCTCGGAACCACTGTACCGCCTTGTGAAGGACGATCCTCCATGAATGCATTGCCGCCCCGCCAGGGCCTTTATGATCCCGCCAGCGAACACGATAGTTGCGGCGTCGGCTTCATCGTCGACCTCAAGGGTCGAAAATCGCACCAGATCGTCCGCGACGGCCTGACCGCCCTCCATAACCTGAACCATCGCGGCGCCTGCGGGTGCGAGAACGACACCGGCGACGGCGCTGGCGTCTTGGTCCAGATCCCCGACGCCCTGGTGCGCGACCGCATGGCCCGCCAGGGCGTCGCCTTGCCCGAGCCCGGCCATTACGGAATCGGCGCGTTCTTCACGTCCCCCGCCCCGGCCCAGCAGGATTTCGGCAAGCAGATCGTCGAGCGCCTCATCGCGGAGGAGGGCCAGGTCTTCCTGGGTTGGCGCAGGCTCGAAACCGACGCCAGCACCCTGGGCCCAAGCGCCCGCGAGGTCGAGCCCGTCATGTGGCACGCCCACGTCGGCCGCGGACCCAAGATCAAGACCGACGACGAATTCGAGCGCAAGCTCTACGTGATCCGCAAGCGGTTCGAGAACGAACCCCATGATCTCGATGATCATAAATATTTTTACTTCTCGAGCCTTTCTTGCCGCACGTTGGTCTACAAGGGGATGCTCACGACCGAGCAGCTCGGGCTCTATTACCACGACGACCTGGGCGACCCGCTCTGTACGAGCGCACTCTGCATGTTTCACTCGCGGTTCAGCACCAACACCTTCCCGAGCTGGGAGCTGGCGCATCCCTATCGGATGATCTCGCACAACGGCGAGATCAACACCCTGCGGGGCAACATCAACTGGATGCGGGCGCGAGAGGCGCTCTTCGCCTCGTCGCTCTACGAGCCCGGCGACGTCGAGAAGCTCAAGCCGATCATTCGCGAGGGGCTCTCCGACACCGCCTGTCTCGACAACGCGGTCGAGCTCCTCGTCCGCTCGGGATACGAGCTGCCGCACGCGATGATGATGCTGATCCCCGAGGCCTGGGAAAACCACGAGTCGATGTCCCAGGAAAAGAAGGATTTCTACCGTTATCACAGTTGCCTGATGGAGCCCTGGGACGGACCGGCGTCGGTGGCGTTCACCGACGGCAAGACGATCGGGGCGGTGCTCGACCGCAACGGACTGCGACCCAGCCGGTACGTCGTCACCAGCGACCACCGCGTCCTGATGGCGTCCGAGGTCGGGGCCTTGCCCATCCCCCCCGAGATGATCGTCAAGAAAGGCCGGCTCGAGCCCGGCCGGATGTTCCTGGTCGACCTCGAGCAGGGCCGGATCGTCGATGACGCCGAGATCAAGACCCGGATCGCGACCGCCAGGCCCTATGCCGAGTGGCTCAAGGCCAACATGCGCCCGCTCGAGGAGCTCCCCGAGGCCCCCGAGGTTCCAGGCCCCGACCACGACACCCTGACGCATCGACAGATGGCGTTTGGATACACGATCGAGGATCTCAAGTACATCATCGCCCCCATGGGCGAAAAGGGCGAGGAGGCGATCGGCTCGATGGGAACCGACACGCCGCTCGCGGTGTTGTCCGATAAGCCACAACACATCTTCAATTATTTCAAACAACTCTTCGCCCAGGTGACGAACCCGCCCCTGGACGCGATTCGCGAGGAGCTCGTCACCTCGGTGTTCACCGGCGCGGGGGGCGAGGGGAACCTGCTCGAGCCGGACGCCCGCTGCTGCCGCCAGATCGCGCTCGAAACGCCGATCCTCGACAACGACGAGACGGCCAGGCTGAAGCAGTTGGACGGCTCGCCCGAGTCGTTCGGCTTCAAGTCGACGACGGTCTCGATGCTCTTCCCAGCCCAGGGGGGCGCGAAGGCCATGGAGCAGGCGCTCGACAACCTGATCCATACCGCCTGCGACGCCATCGAGGACGGCTCGAATCTGATCGTGATTTCCGACCGCGGAGTCGACAGCCACGCCGCCGCCATCCCCTCGCTCCTGGCGTGCTCGGGGCTGCACCACGAGATGGTCCGCCGCGGCCTGCGATCCCGCGCCGGCCTTGTCATCGAGTGCGGAGACGCCCGCGAAGTCCACCACTTCGCGCTTCTGCTCGGCTATGGCGCGGGCACGATCAACCCCTACGTCGCCTTTGAAACCCTGGACGACCTGATCCGCCAGGACATGATCCAGGGCGTCGATCACGAAACCGCCATCGCCCGCTATCGCAGGGCGATCAAGAAAGGCGTCGTCAAGGTGATGTCCAAGATGGGCATCAGCACCATCCAGAGTTATCGGGGCGCGCAGATTTTCGAGGCGATCGGCTTGCACGAGGACTTCGTCGCGAAATACTTCGACAAGACCGCCTCGCGAATCGGCGGCGTGGGCCTCGAGAAAATCGCCGCCGACGTGCTCGCCCACCATCATCGGGCCTTCGCCGGCCGCGAGGCGCGGCAGGGCTGGCTGCTCGATGGGGGCCAGTACCAGTGGCGCAGGGACGGCGAATTCCACCTGTTCAATCCCGAGACGGTCTTCCGGCTCCAGCACGCCACCCGATCGGGCCGCGAGGAGATCTTTCGCCAGTACACCCGCATGGTCGACGATCAAGACGAACGGCTCTGCACCCTGCGCGGGCTCTTCCGCTTCAAGATCGACCCCAGCCGCAAGGTTCCCCTGGACGAGGTCGAGCCGATCGAGTCGATCGTCAAGCGCTTCGCCACCGGCGCGATGAGCTTTGGCTCGATCTCGGCCGAGGCCCACGAGACCCTGGCCATCGCCATGAATCGGCTCGGCGGCAAATCGAACACCGGCGAGGGGGGCGAGGATTCCGCGCGCTATCAGCCGCTGCCCAACGGCGACGTCCGCTCGAGCAAGATCAAGCAGGTGGCGTCGGGGCGGTTCGGGGTCACGAGCGAATACCTGGTCAACGCCGAGGAGCTCCAGATCAAGATGGCCCAGGGGGCGAAGCCCGGCGAGGGGGGCCAGCTCCCCGGCCACAAGGTCTCGCCCTGGATCGCGCGGGTGCGGCACTCGACCCCCGGCGTCGCGCTCATCAGCCCGCCGCCCCACCACGACATCTATTCCATCGAGGATCTGGCCCAGCTCATCCACGACCTCAAGAACAGCAACCCCCGGGCGCGGATCAGCGTCAAGCTGGTGGCCGAGATCGGCGTCGGCACGGTCGCCGCCGGCGTGGCGAAGGCGCACAGCGACGTGATCCTGATCAGCGGCCACGACGGCGGCACCGGCGCCAGCCCGCTGACCTCGCTCAAACACGCCGGCGTCCCCTGGGAGCTCGGCGTCGCCGAGACCCAGCAAACCCTGCTCCTGAACCGGCTCCGCGACCGCGTCGTGATCCAGACCGACGGACAGCTCAAGACCGGCCGCGACGTCGTGGTGGCCGCCTTGCTGGGCGCTGAGGAGTATGGATTCTCGACCGCACCCTTGGTCGTCATGGGCTGCATCATGATGCGCGTCTGTCATCTCGACACCTGCCCGGTCGGCATCGCCACCCAGAAAGAATCGCTCCGCGCCAAGTTCACCGGCCGCGCGGAACACGTCGTCAACTATTTCCGATTCGTCGCCCAGGAAATCCGCGAGCTCATGGCCGAGCTCGGCTTCCGTACAATGGACGAGATGATCGGCCGCTCCGACCTGCTCGATGCCAGGCGAGCCCTCGCGTACTACCAGGAACGCGGGCTCGATTTCTCCAAGATCTTCCATCAGCCCGCCGTCCCCGACGACGTCCCGCGGCGGTGCACCCGGGCGCAGGATCACGGCCTGGAGACGTCGCTCGACATGACGACCCTGCTGCCGGCATGCCAGGACGCGATCGCGAACGGGCGCCCGGTTTCGCTCGATCTGCCCATTCGCAACATCAACCGAACCGTCGGGACGATTCTGGGGAGCGAGATCTCGCGGCGGCATGGCGCTCTTGGTCTGCCCGAGGATACGATCCGGCTCAACTTCACAGGCTCGGCCGGGCAGAGCCTGGGGGCGTTTCTGCCCAAGGGCGTGACGATCACGCTCGAGGGCGACGCCAACGACTACATCGGCAAGGGGCTCTCCGGCGGCCGGATCATCGTCGGGCCGCCCCGCGAGGCCCGATTCGTCGCCGAGGAAGAAATCCTGATCGGCAACGTCGCGCTCTACGGGGCGACCGGCGGCGAGGCGTACTTTCGCGGCCGGGCCGGCGAGCGGTTCGCCGTCCGCAACAGCGGCGCGATCACCGTCGTCGAGGGGGTGGGCGACCACGGCTGCGAATACATGACCGGCGGCGTGGTCGTCGTCCTGGGTTCCACGGGACGCAATTTCGCCGCCGGCATGAGCGGCGGAATCGCCTTCGTGCTCGACGAACAAGGCGACTTCCAGAGCCGCCTCAACCCCGAAATGGTCGACCTCGAACCCGTCCAAGACCCCTCCGATCTCGCACTTTTGCGCGAGCTCCTGGCGCGGCACGCCCGCTACACCGACAGCGCGCCCGCGACGCGCCTGCTCGAGAACTGGTACGCCGCCCCCGATTCCTTCAAGAAGGTCATGCCGCGCGATTATCGCCGGGTTCTCGCCGAACGCCGCCAGGCCGCCGCCGAAATCGTGGTGGCATCACCAATTGAACACATCGTAACCGTGGAGCTCGCTCGTGGGTAAGCCGACTGGATTCCAGGAGTTCAAGCGTGAAACCGCCAAGCGAAGGCCCGTCGACCAGAGAGTCCACGACTTTCTCCAGGTCTACGAGCCGTTCCCCGACGACAAGCTCCGCGCCCAGGGCGCGCGTTGCATGGATTGCGGCGTCCCCTTTTGCCACCAGGGATGCCCGCTCGGAAACCTGATCCCCGACTGGAACGACCTGGTCTATCACGACCAGTGGAAAGCCGCCCTCGACCGGCTCCACGCCACCAACAACTTCCCCGAGTTCACCGGCATCCTCTGCCCGGCCCCCTGCGAGGCGTCGTGCGTGCTCGGGATCAACGACGACCCGGTCGCGATCAAGCTCATCGAGGAAAGCATCGTCGAAAAAGCCTGGGAAGCCGGCTGGATCCAGCCCGAGCCTCCCCAATTGAGAACGGGCAAGCGCGTGGCCGTGGTCGGCTCGGGACCAGCCGGGCTCGCCTGCGCCCAGCAGCTCGCCCGCGTCGGCCACGCGGTCACGGTTTACGAACGCGCTCCCAAGATCGGCGGCCTGTTGCGCTACGGCATCCCAGACTTCAAGATGGAAAAGTGGCGGATCGACCGCCGGCTGGCCCAGCTCGAGGCCGAGGGGGTCGTCTTCAAGACCGGCGTGAACATCGGCGTCGACTTGCCTGCTGATAAGCTGATGGGCGAATACGACGCCGTCTGCCTCTGCGGCGGCGCGACCGTTCCGCGCGACCTGCCGATCGAGGGCCGGGCGCTCGCCGGGATCCATTTCGCCATGACTTACCTGACCGCTCAGAACCGGGTCGTGGCCGGGGAAAAGCTCAACGGAAAGGCGATCTCCGCTCGCGATCAGCATGTGATCATCATTGGCGGCGGCGACACGGGCGCTGACTGCCTGGGGACCGTGCATCGCCAGCAGGCCCGGAGCGTTCATCAGTTCGAGATCGTGCCCCGCCCGCCCGACGCCCGCGACCCCGCCAACCCCTGGCCGCAATGGTCGAACATCATGCGCGTGTCGTCGGCCCATGAAGAGGGAGGCGATCGTGAATACGCGATCAGCACCACGCGATTCCTCGGCGAAAACGGCCGTGTGAAGGCGCTCGAGACGGTGCGAATCGAGAAGTCGACCGCGGGGGGCCGGCCCGTCTTTCGACCGATCCCCGGCACCGAACGAATCTACCCCGCCGATCTGGTTCTGCTCGCGATGGGGTTCACCGGCCCCGAGCGTGGGCGGTTGATCGAGCAATTGGGCGTCGAGCTCGACCCTCAGGGAAATGTCAAGTCTGGGGACAACCAGCAAACCAGCGTCGCCAAGGTCTTCACCGCCGGCGACATGAGCCGCGGCCAGAGCCTGATCGTGTGGGCGATCGCCGAGGGCCGCCAGGCCGCCGCGGCCATCGACCTGTTCCTGATGGGCGCGACCGACCTGCCCACCCCGCTCGACCACGGCGCGCGCGCTCGGCCGTTCGTCTGACGTCGTGTGTCGAGGCCCGTGAAAACGCATCATTACCCCCCTCGCCAAGTCACCCGGCTGAACGCGGCTCACTCCCCGACCGAATGCCCGTGGCTCAACCCAACGCTCACGCCGACTCCAATTTGAAAAAGTCCTCGACCGCTGACACTAACCGATCGAGATGTTTGAATCGTTTTACGAGAAGAAGCCGGAGGCCGCCGAAATCGAGGGCTTGGATCGTCTGGCGTGAGTCTTTCTTGTCGTACACCTTCCCGCCGATCGCATAGCAACGTTTGAGGTCCGCTTCGGGCTCATCCCGCGCTTGAAGGTCGTCGTTCTCGACGTCGAGACCCAACGACTCCTTGATGGCCGATATGGTGATGCTCGGATCAATCCTGGGAAAATGCGTTGATTCGGCGAGGAACCAGGCCTCGATCTCCATCACCGCCAGAATGAAATCCACAGGGATGAGAGTGTCGTCGATGTTGCTTCGAAGGCCGGTTTCGAGCCGCGTGATTTCCTCCCGCTTGTACTTTGGACGCACGTCCCGAATTCCAAGCAGCCGCCAATACCCTTTGTCATGCAGGTTTTTGTGCTCTTCGACAATCCGCGTCTTCACCTGGTCGTCGCCGCCGCAATTCACGATGAGCACGTAGAACCGGGCCGTCGAGGCTGGCTCGCCTTTCACCGTCTCGCTTTCCTTCTTGACCCAGAAATCGCGCTGACGTTTCATCCCTCCCTTGATCCGCGCCTGGTCGATGAGAATGTCACGCCTTCCCGCGATCTCGCGGATCAGGCCCTCGACGAAGACCGACTCGGTATATCCCTCAACGAAGATCCCGAGCCTATTCACCGACGGCGAGCTCCTTTTCGGAACGCTGATTCATGAAATCCATTTCAAGAAACGAGAAGTTGCTTAGCCCGGTAAATCTGAAGTTCTCGAACAACTCCTTCGAATTCTCATGATTCAGAGCCCGAACTCGACCGCAATTCCTCTGGAGCACCGACCACTCCTCGAGTGGCACATGATTCATAACGAACCGATCATTCGTGGACATGATCAGTTGCGATCCGGTCTCCTCGGCCCAGTGGCGGAGGATCTCGATCAGCCGGGTGGAACGCTCGAAATCGAGGCCCTCGCCGATGTCGTCGATCATGAGGCACATCTTCACGTGGGATAATCGAGACTGGGCAAGCCGGATCAGAATCGCAAGGGCGCGAAACATTCCCTGCGACATGGCGCGCTGGTCGGTGCGACCCTTGAGATCCGATTCCTTGGCGACCAGGCAGAGATGGTCTCCGGGGACCGGTAGCTCGACTCTGATCGAGAGCGGCGCATCCAACTTGATGTCGTCCAAGGGATAGCCGAGCTCGCCCATGTCGCCGATCAGTCGGTTCTTGAATTCGTCGCCGAACTTCTCGGTCGCTTCATGAAATACAGCGACGGCGGCTTGCATGCCATCCTCGCGAGGAAGAGGGGGGTCTCGCTGGACGAAGAACGTCAAGAGATCCTTGCCGAGCGGCGATCCAAAAAAGAAAAGTCGAAGAGATCTCGCCCAGTCCGCGAGGGGGGCGAGGAACGGGTGCTGAATGGCGTCCTGACGCGCGACCGCGGCCAATTCGTTGACAGGAGTCTGAAAACGCACCATCTTTCCGCCGTCGATTTGCTCGGCCCAGATCTTCCCCTCGCCCTGGTCCCCACGCACCAACAGCTCCTTGCCATCGGCCCGAAACGACTCGCCTCGGACCAGCGATTCCTTCACGTCGAGCTGATACTGCAGTCGCTTGGCTTCGTGCTCGAAGCGCAAGTGATAAGTGCAACTTTGGTTCAGCAAGGAGGACGGCTTACGATCATTTCGCAGGAGTAGGGCCAGCGCATGGATGATGTTAAGAACGCGCGTCTTACCCGTGGCGTTCTTGCCGACGAGCAGGTTGATCAAGCCGAGCGTGAAGTCTTCAAGAACCCATTCCTGGTCCGTGTTCTCGAACTCGGCGTATCGGATCGACTCCAGGCGCATCGAGAATCCCCCCGGGGTGTCGTCGAGCTTGAGACGGTTCCTCAAAAACGACGGAGGCTATCGGCCGAGTATGGCTTCAATGATCCACGAAAGACGGTCATTTACAGGGAGCGTCGTGTCGCTGATCTGACCTCAACCTAACACATTCCCGCGAAACCAGCATTCCATCGTTCCATCCAAGAAATACGTCACGGGGTCTGATGGAACGGATCCAAGCATCTCGGGATCGGCCCGACCGAACGCCGCGGGTCGTCGGTGAAAAGGGCGCTCGCGCCGAGCTCGGCGAGCCGGTCGGCCAGGCCGCCGGGGGCGTGGTCATTGACCGTGTACACGAGAAGCGGCATTTCATGTTCGGATAACTTTGCGATCAATTGTTGATTGTCTTCCGAGTGCGTTTCGCCGATCGCGAGCGCCCGCTCGCCCAGGTTGAGCGTGTGAGCGCCAAGCGTCGCCGCGAGGTCGACGATCCCTGGATCGACCGTTTCCGACAGCAGACCGACCGCGTGGTCGCCGGGAATCGCGGCCGCGGCCGCGACCAGGGCGCGGTCGAACGACGAGATCAGGACTCGCTCGCTCATACCGGTCTCGGCGACGACGGCCAACACCTGGGCGGCAAGATCTTCAGAATCGCATTCACAGGCTTTGATCTCCACATTCACCAGCCAGTCGAGCTCGCGGGTGAGCTCGAGCGCCCGGGCCAGGGTTGGCACGCGCACGCCGCCCGAGGCGAATTGTGCGAGCCTCGATCCGGGTAGCGATTCCAGGGTTCCGAAATCGCGAGCCGAGCGCGGACCTCCGTCATTCGCGACAAACCACGAGCCGGCGTCGAGAGCGGCGATCTCGGCGAGGTCGAACTCGCAGGCCAGGAATCCCCGTGCGCCCCGAGGATCGCCCTGGTGCACGATCGCGACGTTGGTGGTTCGGATAAGCGAGTCGTCGTGGAGCACGATGAGCGCCCCGTCACGGGTGAGCTGAACGTCGAGTTCCCAGGCGAAAGCCCCAGCATCACGCCCCAGCCGGGCGGCCTCGAGCGTGTTTTCGGGAGCGTGGAACGAATCGCCGCGGTGCGCGATCAGAAGCGGTCGGCCGCCCCGCTTCGCAAGGCCGTTCAAGACTCGGTTGGCGGGGCGGCGCATGGGTGGACTTATTTCAAGAACAGCATTTCCTGATAGGTCGGCAGCGGCCAGAGATCGTCGGCGACCATGAGCTCGAGCCGGTCGGCGGCCGCTCGCACCGCGTTCATGGCCGGAATCATGGCGTCGCGGGCGTATTTGGCGTGGGCGAGCGAGTCGCCTTCGTGGCCCTCGTCGACGGCCGCGTTCAGGGCGTTGGCCGTGGTTTGCAGTTCCTCGACGGCGGCCGACAGCTCGACCAGAAGGTCGTGCTGGGACCGGGGCGGGTTCAGGCCCGCGGCCTTCAGTGCGGTGAGGGCCTGCGCGACCTCGGACTGATACCGCAGCGCGGCCGGCAAGATCATACGCCTGGCGATCTGTAGGGTGAGCTGACTCTCGATGTTGAGCGTCTTGCGATAGCCCTCGAGGAAGATCTCGTACCGCGAGTGGATTTCGCGCTCGTTGAAGATGCCGTACTTGCCGAACAGCTTGATCGATTTGGGCGAGACGAAATCGGGCAGGCTGTCGATGGTGGTGCGGCGGTTGGGCAGGCCCCTACGCTCGGCCTCGGCGTGCCAGGCCTCGCTGTAGTTGTCGCCGTTGAAGATGACGTTCTTGCATTCCTTGACGGCGGCCTGCAAGAGCGACTGGATCTCGGCGTTCAAGTCTTTCTTGGCGGCGACGGCGGCCTCCAGGTGGGTCGCGAATTCGTCCAGGGTTTCGGCGACGATGGCGTTCAAGACCACGATCGGCCCGGAGACCGATTGGCTCGAGCCGACGGCGCGGAATTCGAATTTGTTGCCGGTGAAGGCGAACGGGCTCGTGCGGTTACGGTCGCCGGCGTCGCGTGGCAGCGTGGGCAGGACCGACACGCCGATCTTCATCTCGCCGCCAGTCTTGGCCGAGCGCGCTCCCCCCTTTTCGATCTGCTCGACGATGTCCTGGAGCATGTCGCCCAGGAAGATCGAGATGATCGCGGGCGGGGCCTCATTGGCGCTCAAGCGGTGGTCGTTGTGAGCGTTGGCCACAGCGACCCGCAGCAGGTCGCCGTGCTTCCAGACTGCCTTGATCACTGCCAGCAGGAAGATCAGGAACTGGGCGTTGTCATGGGGCGTCTCACCCGGCTTGAGCAGGTTGTTGCCCAGGCTGTCTGCCAGCGACCAGTTCAGGTGCTTGCCCGACCCATTGACGCCCGCGAATGGCTTTTCATGCAGCAAGAGCTGCAGGCCGTAGCGGTCGGCGACCCGTTTCATCGTCTCCATGACCAACATATTGTGGTCGGTGGCGACGTTGGCGTTTTCAAAGGTGATGGCGATCTCGTACTGGGCGGGCGACACCTCGTTGTGCCGCGTCTTGACCGGGACGCCCAGCTTGTAGAGCTCGGTCTCGGTCTCGAGCATGAAGGCCAGAACGCGCTCGGGGATCGCGCCAAAGTAGTGATCTTCGAGCTCCTGGCCCTTGGGGGGCTTGGCGCCAAAGAGGGTGCGGCCGGCGTTGAGCAGGTCGGGGCGAGCGTAGTAAAAATGCTTGTCGATCAGGAAGTACTCTTGCTCGGGTCCGGCGGTGCAGTGGACGCTGGTCGCCTCGGAGCCGAAGAGCTTGAGAATGCGGACGGCCTGGATCGACAGGGCCTCGATCGAGCGGAGCAGGGGGGTTTTCTTGTCGAGCGCCTCTCCGGTCCACGAGCAAAAGGCGGTCGGGATGCAAAGGGTGGTGCCATTCGGGTTTTCGAGGATGAAGGCGGGGCTGGTGGGGTCCCAGGCGGTGTAGCCGCGAGCCTCGAAGGTCGAGCGAATGCCGCCCGAGGGGAAGCTCGAGGCGTCGGGCTCGCCCCGGACCAGTTCCTTGCCGCTGAACTCGGCGATCGCGCCGCCCCCTTCGGTCGGGACCAGGAACGAGTCGTGCTTCTCGGCCGTGAGGCCGGTCATCGGCTGGAACCAGTGGGTGAAGTGGGTCGCCCCGTGCTCCATCGCCCACTCGCGCATCGTCGCCGCCACCACGTCGGCGATGCTCGCATCCAGGGGAGCGCCCTTCTTGATCGTATTTCGCAGGGCCTTGTAAATGTTCTCCGGCAGCCTGGCCTTCATCACCTCGTCGGAAAACACGTTGACGCCGAAGAGGTGGCGAATCGAAGTGACCGGCCGAGGGGCGCGACGCCCGGTGATCGGCCAAGAGGTGATGGCCTGCACGGCCGTTTCACGCGCACGGGACGGTTGCATGACGACTCTCCAAGCGAAGCGAATTCACTGAATGGTTTTCTGTATCGAGATCGACAATCACGTACGGGAACCCTCATCCGCGAGAGTTCCCGAAGCTCTGGATTCGTCGACGGGGGAGAGACGTCGGCGGCGAGCAGCGAAACGTGATCTTCAAGGGGACAGATCAGAGACGAAATTATAGCCGACCAAAACGACGCTCGCCAGACTCCGCTTCCTTGGAACGCGAGCGGCGTTATTTCTTCTTGTCGAGCTTGGCGACGACGGCCTTGGGGTCTTCCTTCAGGTCCGCCTCGCACGACTTGCAGCACAGGAAAAACGTCCGGCCTTCGGCCGTGACCTTGATGGGCGCGCCCATCTCGCCCAGCGGCTCGCCAGAAACCGGGCAGACTCCCTGAGCGATCGCGAGTTTTTGATCCTCGGCCGAGAGCTTCTTGAGCCCGGCCAGGCTTTCCTCGCTTGCGCCGCCGGCCGCGGGGGCCGCGGCGCCCTTGGGCCCTTCCATCTTGGGGCCTTCCGCCTTGGGGCCTTCCGCCGCCTTGGGCGGCGCCGGCTGTTGCCCCGGCGTGGGCGTCGTGGAACTCGGGGGCGTGGGGGCGTCTCCCTCGCCGGCGCAACCCATCACGCCGAATGCCGCCAGACACGCCGCCGCCGACCATGATCGAAATCGCTTCATGAAAATCTCTCGCTCTATGAAGAAAAGACCATCGCCCTGTAAACTCACGGATCCGAGCCGTCCGGCCCAACGCCCAACGATCGTATCATTCGCCCAGCCGGGAAGCCACCGCGCTAAGGCTCCGGCTCGGCCGCGCCGTTTGCTTCCGGAGCGGCGCCGGCCTCGGCCTCGGCGGCCGCCGCCGGCTTGGCGGACTTCACGCCCCGGTACAGCGCCCGATTGTCGAGGGCGAACACTTTCTCCGTGAAGAATTCGTCGCCGCGCGGGTCCATGAGCGCCCGAGCGGCCGCGTTCATCTTGGCGTCCATGTCGTCGATGTACGCGACCAGGACCGCCTCGATCGTCGCAGGCGTCACCGGCGAGCCAAACTCGCGCTTGCCGTGATGCGCCAGGATCGCATGCTCGAGCTGCATCAGCAGCTCGTCGGGAAACCCCTCGATCGCCGCCGCCGCCTCGCGGACCATGTCGCGGCCCAGCACGATGTGGCCCAGAAGATTGCCAATCTTCGTATAGACCGCCCCCACCGGACGATACTCGAGCTCCTTGAGCTTTCCCAGGTCGTGCACGATCGCCGCCGTCACCACCAGCGACCGATTGAGCGGCGGGTCGAGCTCGCAATAATAGTTATAGTAATGCTCGGAAAGGTATACAGCAATGCGTGTCATGCTCCAGACGTGCTCGAGGAGCCCGGTCGTCTGCGGATGATGGATTTTTTGCGCGGCCGGCATCTTGTCGAGCAAGGTCCGATGATCGGTCATCAGCTTGACGACCAACTGCTTCAAGTGAGGGTCGTCGATCGCCTTGGCGATGAAGCGCTCGAGGTTTTCGCGCAGCTTCGCCACCGGGAACTTGCTGACGTCGAAGAGGTCGGCCGGGTCGTAGCCCTGTTCCTGGTCCGAATCGTCGACGACTCGGACTTGAAAGAGCTCGAGCTGGCGGCCGTAGGGCTCCTTGGTCCGGACGCGGCCCTTGAGGCGGAAAGCCTCGCCCTCGGACCAGCCCTCGGCGGCGGCCGCGAGCGCCCCGTCGGGCCAGACGATCGCCTCGAGCTCGCCGCGCTTGTCGCGAAACGTGCAGCGCCAGTATGGCTGGCCGTCCTTTTTGTAGGCGCGGGTCTTGCGGGCGAGCGCGGCGTAGCACTCGGCTTCCTGGTTGTCGACGAAATCCGAAAGCTTGATCAGATTCATGTCGCCCTTCGTGACGAGCGCGGCACTGGTGAATTCAGGGAGTCTCCAGATTATCACGCCCGCATGGCGAGTGCCATCGCCTGGGATGTACAATCGGGTTGCGTGAGAGGCTGCTCGACCATGGGCTTGAGAACATGGTCGCGGGCGGGAAGGAACACGGGGATGGACCGGACGCGCAACGGGTATCGGCGGGCGGCGGAGCGGCTGGGGATTCTCGAGCCTGCTCTGTCGATCGCGGAATGCAAGGCCGCCCGCTGGGATGTGATCGTGGTCGGGGCGGGGCACAACGCGCTTGCGTGCGCGGCCTATTTGGCCAAGGGGGGCAGGCGCGTGCTGGTGCTCGAGGCGCGCGAGCGGGTCGGCGGCGCGTGCACCATGCGCGAGGTCTGGCCCGGCTTTCGGATCTCGCCGTGCGCCTATCTGGTGGGCCTGCTCCACGACCGCGTCATCGCCGACCTGGAGATGGCCGCGTATGGCTTTCGCTGGACGCCGGCCGACGCGGGCCTGTTCGTGCCATTCGACGACGGCACGAGCATTCAGCTCTGGGACGACGACGCCCGTTGCGAGGACGAGGTCCGCCGTCTCGCGCCCGGCGACGTGGCGGGCTGGCGGGCCTTCGGCGATCTCAAGAGGCGGCTCCGCGACGCGCTGCGACCGGCCGGCGAGGGCGACCTCTGGCTCAAGCCCGCGCCCACTCGTGCCATGATCCTCGAGCGGCTGGGAAACGACCCCGAAGCCCACAAGATGCTCTTCGAATGGTCGATGGTCGAGTGCCTCGAGCACTATCTCGACGACGAACGGCTGCAAGCGGCCTACATGGGGCAGGGTGTGATCGGCACCAACCGGAGCCCGCACGACCCGGGTACCGCGTCGATCCACTTTCACCATCAGTCGGGCCGGCTGGGAGGCTCGCCGGGGATGTGGGGCTACGTCACCGGCGGGATGGGGATGGTCTCGTTCCTGCTTTGCGACATCGCCCGCGACCTGGGGGCCGTCGTGCTCACCAGCACGCCGGTGGCGCGAATCACGCCGGGCGTGGGAGTCGAGCTCGAGGGCGGCGACGTGATCCGCGCGCCCGTGGTGGTCTCGGGCGCGGACCCGCGGGCGACGCTGCGGCTGCTGGGCGACCAGGCCGACGCGGCGTGGCGCGAGAGCGTGCTCAGGGTTCCCCAGGTCGGCTGCACCGTCAAGCTCAACGTCGCGCTCACGGAGCTGCCCAGCTTCACGGCCCGGCCGGGCGTGTTCATGCCGCATCACAGGGGGCAGGTCAACACGCCGCTTGATAAGCCCGCCTGGCGCGAAAGCCATGCCGCCGCCCTTGCCGGCCGACTGCCCGACCGGCTCTGGACCGAGCTCTACTTTCACACCGCCCACGACGCCAGCGTCGCGCCGCCGGGCCTGCACACGATGAGCGTCTTCGCCCAGTACGTCCCCCATGCCTTCGCGGAGGGCGATTGGGACACCCGCAGGGCCGAGGTCCGCGCCGTCGCCCTGGGCTCGATCGCGCGGCACTGCGCCAACATCCCGGCCGCCGTGATCGACGCCGAGGTTCTGGGTCCGCCCGACATCGAGCGCGAGGTCGGGCTCACCGGTGGGCATATCTTTCAAGGTGAATGCCTTCCTGATTTCATGTGGGACCGGCGTCTGGACTACCGGACGCCGATGCCGGGCCTCTATCTCTGCGGAGCGGGGACGTATCCCGGCGGCAGCGTGATCGGGGTCAACGGGCGGAACGCGGCGCTCGCGGTGCTGGGATAGGACGCTGCCGGCCCTTTCTCTGACGCTTTCTCGAACGATCATACGTCGAGCTTGGACGGCTGCGCGAGGAATTCATCGGCGTAGTGTGAGCCCTCGACGAGCGAGTCGTGGCCGGCGTGGCCCCGAGGGCCCGGGAAATAGCTGTAAAGAACTGGCATGACGTAGCGTGTGAGCACGAGGGTTACGAGCATTCCACCCACGACGACGATGGCGAGGGGACGTTGGGCCTGCGAGCCAATGGAGGTCGCGATCGCCGCGGGAAAGAGCCCGAGGGCGGCGGTGAGCGACGTCATGACCACGGGGCGGACCCGGAGCTCGGCCCCGCGCAAGACCGACTCGCGAACTCCGCGGCCGGCCGCGCGCATCTGGTTGAAATACGAGATCAAGAGCACGCCGTCCTGGACGGCCACGCCGAAGATCGAGATGAATCCCACGGCGGCCGAGATGCTGAACGGCGTGCCCGTCAAATAGAGCGCCCAAATGCCTCCCATGCAGGCCTCGATCACGTTGACCATGACCAGCAGCGCGTCCTTCAGATTGCCGAACGCGCTGTAGAGCAGAACCAGGATCAGACCGATCGAGAGCGGTCCGATGATCACCAACCGGGCGTTGGCCTGCTGCATCTGGGCAAACTCGCCGGACCAGACGATGCGATAACCGGCGGGGAGCTTGACGCCGGTCGATGGATCCTCGACCTTGCTCTTGGCCTCGCCGATGGTCGAGGCCAGGTCGCGGTCCTGGACGCTGAACTTGATGGGAATGTAGCGCTGACTGTTCTCGCGATAGATGTACGAAGCGCCGGTCTTGTGGGGCTCGATCTTGGCGAGCTGCGACAGGGGGATCCGCATTCCCGGCTGGTCGCCAGAGCCGGGGGTGTCGACGGGTATCGCGCCGATGACCTCGGGGTCGTCGCGCATGTCGTAGGGCAGGCGGAGCACGATGTCGAACAGCTTTTCACCCTCGACCATCTGCGAGAACGCGCGGCCGCCGATGGCGACCTGCACGGCCGACTCGACGTCGGAGACGTTCACGCCGTAGCGGGCGCATTCCTCGCGGTCGATGCGGATCTCGAGATTGGGCTGGCCCATGATGTGAAACAGCCCGGCGTTTTCGATCCCGCGCACGGTCATCAAGATCTTGAGCACTTGCTGGCCGTATTTCTCGAGCTCGATCAGGTCGCTGCCGACGAGCTTGACCGAGTTCGCCCCCTTGACGCCCGACAGGGCTTCCTCGACGTTGTCGCGGATCAACTGAGAGAAATTGAAATTGACGCCAGGGAATTCAGCGAATTTGACGGCCAGCTCCTTCTGGATCTGGTCGCGGGTGATCGGCCAGCCCCACTCGTTTCTGCGCCATTCCTCCATGGGCTTGAGGGGGACGTTGAACTCGAGATTGAAGAAGCCCGTGACGTCCGTACCGTCGTCCGGCCGGCCGATCTGCGACATCACGCCTTTGACCTCGGGGATGCTGGCCATGACCGCGCGCAGCCGCGGGGCGAGCCGGGCCGCCTGCTCGAGCGACGTCGTGCGGGGCATGACGGCCCGGATCCAGAGGTTGCCTTCCTCGAGCTGAGGCATGAACTCACCGCCCAACTGGGGGATCAAGAAGGCCGAGAAGAGCGTGAGCGCGCCCATGAAAAGCAGGGTGGGTCCGCGATGCCGCAGGATCCGGTCCAGGTTGCGGAGATAGCTCCGCTTCATCAGGCGATCGACGATCGTGTCCTTCTCGCGCAACCCGTCGTGAAAGAGATACGAGCACAGGACGGGCGACAGCGTCACCGCCAGGCAGAGCGCTCCCCCGAGCGCGAAGGCATAGGTCTTGGCCATGGGGCCGAAGAGCGCCCCCTCGGGCCCGCTCATCGAGAACAGCGGAATGAACGCGCACACGATGATCGCCGTCGAGAAGAAGAGCGCCCGCTCGATCTCGTGCGAAGCCTCGGCGATCCGCTCGATGAGCGGCCGCGATCGATTCGCCGACGGAGTCGCGACGTGCCGGTAGATGTTCTCGACAATGATCACCGAACTGTCGACGATGATCCCGAAATCGACCGCCCCGATCGAAAGCAAGTTGGCCGATTCGCCGCGGTTGTAGAGGACGCTGATCGAAAACAAAAGCGCGAGCGGAATCATGATCGCCACGATGCCCGCGCTCGTGAGATTCCCCAGGAAAATGAACAGCACCGCGACCACCAGGATCATCCCCACCACCAGGTTGTGGATCACGTTGTGCTTCGTGACGTGCACCAACTCGGTGCGCTGATTGAAGATCCGGATCGACATCCCCTCCGGAAGCAGGTGCTGCTCCTCGATCTCCTTGAGCTTCTCGAGCACCCGCTCGGAGGTTGGCAATGATTGCTCATACTTTCGCATAAGCACAATTCCCTCGACGACGTCGTCTTCGTCCTTGTCGATCGAGTGGTCGCGCTTGGAGATCAGGGTGCGGGCGACCATGCCCAGCCGGGGCTGATTGCCGACGATCACGCGGGCGATGGTCCTGACGTAAATGGGCGCGCCGTCGGTGAGGGTGGTCACGACGACGCGGTCGACGTCCTCGAGCTTCTTGGCCTCGATTGTGAGCGACTCCGAGGCGACCGCGGGATCGAGCGAGTCCTTCCCCTCGCCAAAGAGCCCGATCGCCCGCACGTTGTGCGCCTGCGAACCGAGCGCCAGGATGTTGCCGCCCACGTTGGCGTTGGCCCCCTGAATTGCATCCTCGACTTGCTTCATCGTCACCCCATACTGCCGCATCAGCCGGGTGTCGAGCAGCACGTGGTATTCCTTGACCGTCCCGCCGAATCCGGTGACGTCGATCACGCCCGGAACCTGCTTGAGCTGGCGGGTCATCACCCAGTCCTGGACGGCCTTGAGTTGATAGAGCGTGTACCGCGGCCCCTCGAGCACGTAGCGCACGATCTCGCCGGTGGGGCTCCATGGCGACAAACCCGGCTGAACTCCCTGGGGCAGATTCGACACGAACCCCAGCCGATTGATGACCTCCTGGCGGGCCGACCAGTAATCGGTGCCATACTCGAAGATGCACTTGATGTCGTTCAAGCCGGCCAGCGACGTACTGCGCATGTATTTCAGCCCGCGCATGCCATGCAAGACGGTCTCGACGGGGATGCCCACCAGCCGCTCCATCTCTTCGGGGCTCGCGCCGGGGTTCTGGGTGATGACCTCGACCAGGGGGGGCGTGGGATCGGGATAGGCCTCGACGTTCAGGTCGCTGGCCGAGTGGATCCCGAGCGCGATCAGGCCCACGACGCCCAGAAGCACGACCAGGCGATTGTGCAGACTCCAGCCGATGATGTAGCGAACCATGAAAGGGGCGTCTCGCCGTCGGTGTTCGTGTTCAGCGTCGGGAACGGGTTCATGGCGGCTCGCGCGGACCGCCCTTGGATCACGCTCTCTAGACTACCATGCGAAAATACTCGAGGCACAGGCCGAGCCCCACCGAGCGCTCGACCTGGGGCGACCAGCCGAGAAGCGTCTGGGCCCGGGTGATATCGGGCTTGCGCCGGCGGGGATCGTCCTGGGGCAACGGCTCATACACGATCGTGCTCTTCGTGCCAGGCACGAGCGCGATGATCTCCTGGGCGAGCTGCATCACCGTGATCTCCGAGGGATTGCCCAGGTTCACCGGCTCCGCGAAATCGACCTCGAGCAGCCGCGCGATCCCCTCGACCAGGTCCGTGACATAGCAAAAGCTGCGGGTCTGCTCCCCCTTGCCATAGATCGTGATCGGCTCGCCCCGAAGCGCCTGCCCCATGAAATTCGGCAGCACCCGGCCGTCGTCGAGCCGCATCCTCGGGCCGTACGTATTGAAGATCCGCACGATCCGGGTCTTGACCGCGTGATAGCGATGGTAGGCCATGGTGATCGCCTCGGCGAACCGCTTGGCCTCGTCATAACAACCGCGAGGCCCGATCGGGTTGACGTTGCCCCAGTAATCCTCGCGCTGGGGGTGGATCTCAGGGTCGCCGTAGACCTCGGAGGTGCTGGCCAGCAAGAGCCGCGCGTCCTTGGCCTTGGCCAGCCCGAGCGCGTTGTGGGTGCCGAGCGAGCCGACCTTGAGCGTCGGGATCGGGTGCGTCAAATAATCGACCGGGCTCGCCGGGCTGGCGAAATGGAGCACGTTGTCGACCGGGCCGTCGATCTCGATCGGCTCGCTGACGTTGTGCTCGAAGAACTGGAACCGGGGCTCGCCCTCGAGCCCTTTCAGATTCCGCAAGCTGCCCGTGAGCAGGTTGTCGACGCAGACCACCTCATGGCCCTCGGCGATGAACCGCTCGCAGAGATGCGAGCCAATAAAGCCCGCGCCCCCGGTGATGACCGTTCTCAAGTCCGAACCTCCTGGCCGCGACCCGTCGGGGATCGCCTGGTGGGGTGTTTCGTGAACCTTAGAATCTACAGGCTTGAGCCCAGATCTGACAATCGCGCCGGACCCGAAGCCGGGGCGAATGGTGGCCTTTTGTGCGTCGTGGCCGTCCCGGCCGATGTTGGCATTCCCGCCGTTTTGGGACATGTGGGGCGAACGTCGCCGGGCGACGGGCTCGGCAAGCACAGTCGCCAGGATCTCTTGGCCCTCTGAGACCCGGGGTCGGCCGCCGGCGTGGCGTGAAGAGTGGCATTTTGTGGCAGCTTTTTCGTGAGATTTCTGCATTTCCGACCCGCCGGGGCGGCCCGGGGAGGGGTTCCTGGCGGTTTTCAGGCGGCTCAGACGGGGGTCAGTGCCATTCCCCTGGGCGGACCAACGGACCACTCGTTTGTCGGCGCCGGCATATTTGATGTCATCGGACGATGTCATGACCGGGCACCTCAAGAGGGCGACCAACGCAACGGCGTCTTTCGCGAGTCGAAGCGACGGGCGCCCGCCCTGGGCCGAGAGTGCACCCGCGTGGCACGGATGGAAAAGAGGCGTGCGCGCATTCCTTGGCTTTTTCTTCATAGGCTAGCGCGCGAATCGGTTCCCTTGATCGCAACCGCGATGGATCTACGGGATTGATCGGCGCAACCGTTTCTCAATAAAAGAGTTAGAATCTCGTGATTATTTTTCGAGCGTTTCATTGTTGCAGGTAGACCTGGCCGGAACCTGCCGGCTGTGACGTATGGAGCACCTGGCATTCAGAGAAGTACGGAGGAAAAAAACAAGAAGAGCAGGGACTTGACGAGACTCCACGGGAACGCCGGATTACGACCCAACATTCCAGCATCGGTTGATTCGTGTCGGGCGTCGAGCGGTTCTTGTCCAGGTTCCCGCATCGGTGCTTTCGTGAATCTCCATCGTTCCTTTTGGCTTCCGGCCCGGCGGGAACCTCGCCCTCCCTACAGACGTCTGAATTAACAACCAGTAATCATTTGAAACTCCGAAAGGCCACATTCCCCGGCGTAACCGCGGCGGCGGCAGCGACTCCGACCACACCGTGTGCGAGACGCATGCGTAGGGAAGTCGGCCCGAGGCTCCCGTCTCCATTCGGGTACGAAAGGGGGGAGCCGGGGCGGGCGTCTGCTCCGTGACCAAGGCGAGCAATTGGAATGGGGCTTCTTGCTCGGTCGCGGCCGGCCTGGCCCACGCCCAGAGCACGGACATCCCCGCTGGCCAGAACACTTTCTGGAGCGTCCAAGGCACGTTCGGCGCGTGCGGGGTCTAAGAGGTCGTCTAGAAAGCCAGTTTTGTCACGAGTCTACGGACCATCAGAGAAATCATCGATAATTCGATAAAGGCC
>DAIDHE010000111.1 GCA_027459775.1 Planctomycetales bacterium
GCCGCCCAGGATCGCCCACCGCCGCGTGGGCCGGAACCAGAGCCAGAACGCCAGCGCGAACTCGATCAAGAGTGCTCCGTGGGTCATCAGGTTGATCAGGATCGGATAGGCCCCCAGCCACTCCAGGTTGAACTGGCCGAATTCATGGTTGAAGAGGATGTAATGCACGGTGGTTCCGTCGAGCCAGGCCGGTCCGCGGCACTTGATCACGCACGACTGGAAATAGACCAGGCACATCTGCATCTGGAGCAAGCGTACGCCCCAGGGAACGATCAGCGGCTCAGCCGCCGTCCCCCGCCGCTTGGCCTCGCGACGCGCATCCAGCGAAAACGCCTTGCCGCACGGGCAAAACATCACATAAAAACACAAGATCGCCGGCATGGCGTCGGGGCCGCCGTTCGAGGTCACATTGCGGTGGTACATGGTTATCATGCCCAGATAGAGCAACACGCTCATGATCCGGGTGCGCCAGCCCAGCGTGAACCCCACGGCCGCCGCGAAGGTCGCCCAGTGCACCAGGTGGGGCAAGACCGGGTTGTCGGAATAATTGAGCGGCGAGTATCGCAGCTCCGTCGCCACCGTCCGCGCGGCCTTGGCGTCGAGCAAGCCCGCGCTCGTGTAGAAAAAGCTGAACTCCACCTGCATCACCAGCAAGTAGCACACCAGCAGCGTCCCGAACACGATCCGAAACGCGCCCAGGGGTCGCGCTGAGATCGGCCCGAAGAAGAACTGGTTCCAGATTCGAATTGGATTCATCCCCCCACCTCCGTCCGCGACCGAATCTCAAACCGATCAATCAACTGAATCTGCTTTGCCGTCATGGGATCGAATTCCGATGAGCCCGGCGGCGGCGTGGTCTCGATCCTGTAAAACAGGCTAGCGGTCACCGGAAAGGACTGGGGTGAAAGGTCCAGCTCGCGCACGGCGTACCGCGTGACGAACGGGCGGACGGCCATGAGCTCCTCGATCCCCATGTTGGCCACGAACTTGGGCTGGCGGTAATAGAGCGCCTTCCGCCACCACGGCATGTCGCGAAGCCGGGGAAACTCGTACATGTGCCGCAGACCCTTGGCGTCGACGACCTCGACTGACAGCTCGTGCGTGTGTTTGATCGGGTCGGGGGCGAAAATCGCCCACCACTGCCACATCCCCGTAGGCAGTACGTAATAGCGAAAGATCGGCCTGGTCCGCTCCTTGATCGCGCAATCAGGCAGCGTCCACACCGAGATCGCCGACACATGAAAGGCCACGAACGCCGAAACACCCAAGCGCCATGCGGTCCATCGCCAGGCCACGGGCTCCTCCCTTCGCGTCAAAACCCCAATTCAGCAGGCGGGCACGGGAATCTAGACCAACTCGCCAATTCCGTCAATTCAAACCCCGGAATACCCCCGTGCTCGAGCCACCGGGGGCGAACCCGCGCCGAGCGAAGTGTTGATCGGGGGAGCGGCCTCGGGTGGTCGTCGCGGACGCGAACGGTCCGACACAGCGCCACCGGGTCCGCCTGAAGACGTCCAGTCGCCAGGGAGCCGACCCCTAGCGACACGTTGAACGGACCATCGACCGGAACGATCAGACGGGGCCGGTCTCCCCCTTGCCTTTAGGATCGCGTGGCCGCCCGCCGTTGCAACCGTGGTCAGGGCGTGACCGGAAAGAATCTGGCCGTTCTTGGAGAGCAGGCGTCCCGCACGCGTCGTCCGAGCCCCAATTGGTGAGCCTCCCCGCGGGATACCGCGGCTCGACTCCCCCTACGCGCTGGGCTGCCGGAGCTCGGCCACGACGGCGCGGACATCGCCGCCGTCGACCTGCTGGCCCGCCAGCGCCTTCATCGCCACGCCCATCGCCATCCCGTCCTTGGGGGCGGCCTTGATTTGATCGGCCGCCGGGGCGAGCAACTTCCGAATCGCCGCCACGTCGAGCGCCTTCGGCACCCACTCCTCAAGAAGGGCGATCTCCTCGGCCGTGAACGTCGTCGTGCCCGTCTTGGCCTCCTTGAGCACGCCGGCCATCTTCTTGAGCGCGGCCGCGTCGTCGAGCTCAGCGCCCGTGCCCAGGGTGAGCTGGGCGATCCAGTAGCGCAAAAAGCCCAGACGCACCGCGTCACGCGCCTTCATCGCGTCCTTGAGACCGGCACGCATCTTCTGAGCGATCGTCATCGAGGGGCTCCTTGGGGCCAAGCCGCTCACCCCACGCTCGCCGCCGAATACAGCGGGGCGATCTCGTCGCCCAGGCAGAGCCGGATCGGACGGTTCAGCCGATCCCGCAGCTCGACGGCCGGATCAACGCCCAGCGACCGGTAAATCGTCGCCGCCAGGTCCGCCGGGGTGTAAGGGCGACTGGCTGGATATCCGCCAATCTTATCGGATTGCCCGATGATTTGCCCCCCCTGAACGCCCGCCCCCGCGAACATCCCCGAAAACACCGCTCCCCAATGGTCGCGCCCGACCTGGTCGGTCTTGCTTCCCGACAACACGCCCAGCTTCGGCGTCCGGCCAAACTCGCCGATCATCACGACCAGGGTCTGATCGAGCATGCCGCGGGCCGCGAGGTCGTCGAGCAACGCCGACACGCCGCGATCGGTCGGCGGCAACAGGCGGTCCTTGAGCGCCCTGAAGATGCCCTGGTGATGGTCCCAGGTCTGGACCCGGCCCATGTTGACCTGCACCACCGGTACCTCGGCCTCGACCAGGCGGCGAGCGAGCAACAGCGACTGGCCGAACATGTGCCGGCCGTAGCGATCGCGGACCAGCGGATCCTCAGCGCTCAGGTCAAAAGCCCGCGCAACCTTGCCCGACAACAAGAGCGTCATCGCGCGCTCGACCTGGGCGCTGTAGGGATCCTGATCGGCGCGCGCGGCGGCCTTGTCGAGCTCGGGCATGAGCGAATCGCGCAGCGAACGCCGCCGCCCCAGCCGCTCGACCGAAAGCCCGGCAGGAAGCGCGAGACCCTCGAAGCCAAACCCCGCTTGATTCGGATCCTGCCGCACCTGCCAGGGGTCGTGGCTGGGGCCCAGGAACCCGGCGTGCTGGCCAGGCCAGGTCAGCGGGCCCTCCATCAAGTACGTGGGCAGATTCACGCCGCTCGGTACGCCATCCACTCGGGGACGGATCATGTCAAGGGCGGCCGAATAACAGGGATAATCGTCGCGAGTGGCGATCTTGTCGAAAAACGCCCCCGGCTGCGCCTGCCCGGTCAAGGCGAGGTGCGTCGAGTTCAGATGGTTGAGATTCCCATGTGAAAACGACCGCACCACAGCGAGCTTGTCGGCTCGGGCGGCGAGCATGGGCATGTGCTCGCAAAAATGGATCCCCGGCGCGGCCGTTTCGATCGGCCGAAACTCGCCCCGGATCTGCTCGGGGGCGTCGGGTTTCATGTCGATCGTGTCGTGGTGGCTCATGCCGCCGGTGAAAAACACGATGATCACCGAGCGCGCCCGAGGTGCAAGCATCGCCCGCGGCAACCCACCCGGCGAACCCGCCGCCACCGCCCGCGCTCCCAGGATTTGCGGCATCCCCAGGCCCAACAGCCCGGAAAAACCCACCTGCAGGAATTCACGCCTGTGAAACCCCACCGGATGGCGATGACCGAATTCCATCGTGAACGCCCTCACTACCAACCGCGAAACACGCCGACATTCAATGTTAAACGTATCTCAAACGCTGTGCCAGGGCAAGCTCTGGGCTCAAATGGAGCGCGGTTCCGGATGGCGAAACGCGGATCGACGGCGAGACGGTGAAGAGTAAAAGGGGGACTGGGGCGAGGGCGGATGCTTCCGACGTTTTTTGGGCGGATCGCTCGTCGAAGCGGGAATACGTCGATGATGAATTCCAAGGGCTTCATCAGTAAGGTTGAGCTCGACCAAGACGGCGGCATTCTTCACGGCGAGGTCGTCAACACCTGCGACGTGATCACGGTTCAGGGCCAATCGGTCGCCGGGAAACGGTGCCTGACACCGTTTCTCAGCGCCTCGAAGCTGCTCCACTCGCGATCCGCCGCGACGTGAAGGTCCGAAAGTCTGGTCCGCTTCATGACAATTCTAGGGAATCGTTGCGCTCCCCATCAAAAACGCGATCAGGTCGCGGACGGCGGGGTCGCCCAGGGCCGCGGCGAGGCCGACCGGCATGATCGAGGTCGCGCTCGGTTGCAAGCGGAGGATCTGGTCGCGCTTGATCGCCGCGGGGCGGGCGTTCGCGTCGACGACCTGGATCGTGACGGCGTCGATCGCGCGGACGACGCCCGAGTAAACCTGGCCGTCCTTGAGGGCGACGGTGTAGGTGGTGAATTCGGGCTCGATCTGGGCGCTTGGGGTGGCGATGCTCTGGTAGATCCAGGCGCGGTCGAGCACCAGGGGACGGGTCAGATCAGGCCCGACGGCGCCCCCCTTGCCGCCGTGTGAGTGGCACTGCGAGCAGCGGGCCTTTTCGCCGAAAAAGAGCTTGCGCCCGCGCTCGGCGTCGCCCCCCCCAAGACGAGGCGGCGGCGCGGCGACGGCGCTCGCCGGGACGGGTGAGGGCGCCCAGGGCAAGAGAAGCTGATCGGCCAACAGCGGTCGAGCGCCCGCCTCGCCCTCGTGCGTGACGGTCGCGTGGAGGTCGAACGGCGTCTTGTCGACCCCGGTCCTGATCGTGATCGACAGATAGAAAGGCTCGCCGTGCGAATCGACCGCGAGGTCGACCCCATGCCGGGGCGTCTTGGCATCCTGAGTGGGCTCGGCCTGGGCGTCGCCCAGGAGGGCGTCCTCGAGATCGCCCGTGGTTTCAAGATGAAGCGTGGCCCGGCCGCCGGGGATCGTCACGAGCGCGCTCAGCACCAGCCGCCCGGGCTTCGCGAGTCGCGCACGCAACCCCGCGTGCCTGCGCGAGCCTTTCACAGCGTGAAGCACGTCCTCGAATTCGAGCCTCGGCCACCAGAGCGACCAGCGTGGGCTTTCGGGCGGGTCGTCGGGCTCGCTCCAGTCGGCCTGGACGCCGCTCAGCGTATAGACCCCCTCGGCTGGGACCGGCAGGCGATAGCGCGCCCTGCGGGGGTGAGGGTCGGTAATGAGGATCAGCGTGCGGCCGTCGTCCTCGAGCCGCGCCGCGGCGATCCGCAGCTTGCGGGTCGCGGCCTTCGCCTGTTTCTCCCCGTCGTCGTAGGTGATGAACCCGCCCACGAGCGACCCCGGCGTCTTGGGGTCGAGCGCCTGATCAAAGGCGGCGACGACCTCGAGCGGATCGGCCGCCCAGACCACGGACGCCCGCGGCGCCTGCCCGACCGCCGCGGCCAAAACCCCCGCCATGCACCAGACCAACCCCATCGTCCATCGCTCCCATCGCCCAGAAATCACCAGCCTCTTTCAACAAATGTTATCGTGTTCGACGACGGGGGGACAAGCAGGCGAGCGCTCTCCGACGATTCGAGCAAGCTCCTGGACAATCGAGAAATTGTGAATGCGGGAACCCTTCCGGTATCATGTGGCTTCGATTCGGTCTTATCGCGCGGGAGCCTTGACACGAATGCGCCAGACGCCGCACACGAACGGAACGACTCCCTCGCTTAAGGATCGCGCGGGGTTCGCGAAAAAGCTGCTCCTGGCAATCCTGGCGGCGCTCGTTCTCGGCGGGGTGGCGTTTGCCCAGGTACAGTGGCGGCTCTGGCCCTGGACGGTGAAGCCGCCGCCCGACCTGCTCGTGCTCTACGGCAATGTCGACATCCGCGACGTCGAGGTGGCGTTCAACGAGAGCGACCGGATCACGACGATGCTCGTCAAGGAGGGAGACCACGTGACCAAGGGGCAGTTGCTCGCCGTGCTCGACGAACGGCGGCTCAAAGCCGCGCTCGCGCGGGCGGAAGCCCAGACGGCCGCGCAGAAGCAAGTGCTCGAGCGGCTCCTGAACGGCACCCGCCCGGAAGACATTCGCAAGGCCCGGGCCGACGTCGATCTGGCCAAGGCCGAGGTCGAGAACGCGCGGCGCACGAAAGCCCGGCGCGAGGCGCTCGTGGCCAAGAAAGCCGCATCGAAACAAGAAGTCGACGACGCCCAGGGAGCGTTTGACGAGGCCGAAGCCCGCCAGGCCGCCTCCCAGGCGGCCCTCGATCTGGCCGTCGCCGGCCCGCGCAAGGAAGACATCGCCGAGGCCCGCGCAACCCTCGAGGCCCTCACCGCCCAGCTCGAGCTCGCCAAGGTCGAGCTCGCCGACGCCTCGCTCTACGCCCCCGCGAACGGCGTCATCCAGGAACGCTTGCTCGAGCCCGGCGACATGGCATCGCCACAAAAACCTGTCTTCACACTTGCACTCACCGATCCTGTCTGGGTCCGCGCCTACGTCGCCGAGCCCGACGTCGGCAAGCTCAAACTGGGCATGGCCGCGGAGGTCCAGACCGACAGCTTCCCCGGCAAAAACTACGAAGCCTGGGTCGGGTTCATCTCGCCCACCGCCGAGTTCACCCCCAAATCGGTCGAAGTCCTCGACCTGCGGACCCGGCTCGTCTACCAGGCGCGGGTCTTCGTCAAGAACCCGGCCGACGAGCTCCGGCTCGGTATGCCGGCCACCGTGCGGATCCATCTTCGTCAACCAGGCGCAAGCACAAGCGAATCCACTGCCAAAGGCTCGGCCGCGCGATGACGACCAACGCCCCGCGGCCCGCGCTCGACTCCGTTTCCTCGCTCGACGACGTCGTCCTCGACGTCCAGGACGTCCACAAGCGGTTCCACGCCGGCAAGCGCGCGATCCCCGCGCTCCGCGGGGCGCGGCTACGCGCCCGCCGCGGGCATGTCACGGGGTTGATCGGGCCCGACGGCGCGGGTAAGACCACGCTGATGCGAATGATCGCCGGCTTGCTCGTCCCCGACTCCGGAACGATCCAGGTGCTGGGCCGCGACGCCACCCGCGATTCCCTGGCCGTGCAGGCCGTGATCGGCTACATGCCGCAGCGGTTCGGGCTCTACGAAGACCTGACCGTGATGGAGAACTTCGAGCTCCACGCCGACCTCCGCGGCGTCTCGCGAAGCGAGCGAGCCCAGCGATTTCACGACCTGATGCACCTGACCGGCCTGGGCCCCTTCACCACCCGCCTGGCCGGCCGGCTGTCGGGCGGCATGAAGCAAAAGCTCGGCCTCGCCTGCACGCTGGTCCGCACCCCCGAGCTGCTGCTACTCGACGAGCCCACTGTCGGCGTCGACCCCCAATCGCGCCGCGAACTCTGGGCGATCGTCGATCGGATGGTCCGCGAAAGCGCCGTCAGCGTGTTCGTGAGCACCCTCTATCTGGACGAGGCCGCCCATTGCGATCAAGTCGTGATCATCCACGAAGGCGAGGTGCTGGGCCAGGACGCGCCCCACGTTTACAGCGACGCGATGCGCGGCCGGGTCTGGTCGGTCCAGGCGCCCGGCGTGAAGCCGCGGGCGATCCAGGCGCGGCTGGCGCGGCAGGAGGGGGTGCTCGACGCCGTGGTGCTCGGCGACGGGGCGCGGCTGATCGGCAGACCAGGCTGGACCCCCGAGCCTCGCACGCTCTTCGAGCATCTCGAGCGGGCGACCCTGACCCCCGCCGAGCCGCGATTCGAGGACGCGTTTATCGACTTGCTCCGAACACGCGTTCAGCCGTCCGAGGAGTCGCCCGACCAGCCGCCGGGATCGCCGGCGCATCGTGATCAACCGGCCGCCAAGGCGGTGATCAACGTCGAGAACGTCGAGCGCAAATTCGGCGATTTTTACGCGGTCAAGGGGGTGACCTTCCAGGTCGATCGCGGCGAGGTGTTTGGGCTTTTGGGAGCGAATGGGGCGGGCAAGTCGACCACGTTCCGCATGCTCTGCGGCCTGTTGCCCGCGACGGCGGGCCGGCTGCGGGTGGCCGGCGTCGACGCCCGCAAAGCGGCCGCCGCGGCCCGTGCGCGGCTGGGATATATGTCCCAGAAATTCTCACTCTACGGCTATTTGAGCGTCCGCCAGAACCTCAATTTCTTCTCGAGCGCCTATGGACTCGCGGGCGCCAAACGGGCCACTCGCATCGCGTGGGCGCTCGACCAGTTTCAGCTCGCACCCCACGCCGACGCGCCGAGCGCTGATCTGGCCCTGGGCTATAAACAACGCCTGGCCCTCGCCTGCGCGCTCTTGCACGAGCCCGAGATCCTGTTCCTGGACGAGCCGACCTCGGGCGTCGACCCCATCGCCAGGCGCGAATTCTGGCAGCGAATCAACACCCTCGCCGAACAGGGGGTCACCGTGCTGGTGACCACCCATTTCATGGAAGAGGCCGAGTACTGCGACCGGCTGGCCGTGATGGCCGCCGGCGAAATCCTGGCCCTGGGCTCGCCGGCCGAGGTCAAGCGCATGGCCGGCGCGCCGGGATCGCCCGATCTGACCATGGAAGATGCCTTTATTCGTTTGATCGAGCACAGCCAGGCGGCGGGAGCAAGCGCATGAGCCAGTGGCGCGCGACCCGAGGCGGCGGGCGGCTGATGCGGCTGCGGGGGCTGGTGCGCAAGGAGTTTCTCCAGATCGTCCGCGACCCCAGTTCGATCGCGATCGCCTTCCTGATGCCCGTGGTGCTGCTCCTGCTGTTTGGCTACGGAGTTTCCCTGGACGCCGAGCACGTCGCGATCGCCATCGTGGTCGACCAGCCCAGCGCGATCACGGCCAGCTTCACCGGCGAGCTCATGCGATCGCGCTACTTCGAGCCCTCCTTCATGCCCACCATGGCCGACGCGGAACGGGCGATGCGCGCGCGAAGGGTGTCGGCGATCGTGCGGCTGCGATCCGATTTCGCCCGCGAGCGGATGACCGGGAGCGCTCCGATCCAGGTCGTCTTGAACGGCGTCGACGCCAACACCGCCCGGTTGGTCGGCGGCTATCTCGAGGGCGTGTGGATCACCTGGCTGCAAGAGCAGGCCTACGAGGCCGGCGAGCCGTTCGACATCTCCGTGGCCATGGAAGAGCGGGTCTGGTTCAACAGCGAGATCAAGAGCCGCGACTTCCTGGTTCCCGGCCTGATCGCGATCATCATGACCCTGATCGGAGCACTCTTGACGGCGATGGTGATGGCCCGCGAATGGGAGCGCGGAACGATGGAGGCCTTGCTCGCGACCCCGGCGGCGATTCCCGAAATCCTGCTGGGCAAGCTGATCCCCTACTTCGTCCTGGGCACCGGAGGAATGGCGCTCTCGGTCGCGATGGCGCTCTGGCTCTTTGGCGTTCCGCTCCGCGGCTCGTTCACGGCCCTGTTCGCCGGGTCGACGCTGTTCCTGCTCACGGCGCTCGGCATCGGCCTCACGATCTCGATCCTCGCCAAGAACCAGTTCGTGGCCGGGCAGACGGCCATCATTACAACATTCCTGCCGGCGTTTATTCTTTCGGGATTCTTGTTCGACATCAGCAGCATGCCCCCGATCATCCGGGGCATCACCTATTTCATCCCCGCCCGCTATTTCGTGGCGATCCTGCAAACCGTCTTCCTGGCCGGCGATGTCCCCTCGATCTTGCTCCCCAACGGGCTCGCTCTCTTGCTGATGGCCACGTTTTTCCTGGGGGTGAGCCGGCTCCGCTCGCGCAAACGGCTGGAATAGGAGGCGACCATGGCACGCAGGGTTTGGGCTCTCGCGATCAAGGAGTTCCTGGTCCTGCTCAAGGACCCGAGGAGCCGCCTCGTGATCATCGTACCTCCATTTGTGCAATTGATGATCTTCAGCTTCGCCGCCAGCTTCGACTTGAACGACATCCCGTTCGCCGTCTATTGCGAGGATCCCGGGCTCGACGCCCAGGAGCTGCTCTCGGGCTTCAGGCGCTCGCGGCATTTCGAGGAAACGGCGTGGATCACTTCCGACGCCGAGATCGCCCCCTTGATCGACGCCAAACGGGTCTTGCTCGTGATCCACATTGGACCGCGCTTCAGCCGCGACCTCCGGCTACGCAGGCCGGCCGCGCTCCAGGCGATCGTCGACGGCCGCGATTCCAACACCGCCCTGGTCGCGCTCGGCTATGTGCGCAGCGTGGTCAACCGCTATAACGCCCAGTACACCGCTCGAAACGGCATTCGCGCCCCCTCGGCCCGGCTCGAGACCCGGGCGTGGTTCAACCCCAACCTCGAGAGCCGCTGGTTCATCGTGCCGGGGATCGTCGGCATGATCACGCTCGTCGTGACCCTCATCGTGACCGCCCTCTCGGTGGCCCGCGAACGCGAACAGGGAACCTTCGATCAAACCCTGGTCGCCCCCTTTCGCGCGGGCGAGATCCTGCTGGGCAAGGCGATCCCCGGGTTCGCGATCGGCCTCTCGGAAGCGAGCCTGATCCTGCTCGTCGCCATCGTCCTCTTCCAGGTTCCGTTCCGGGGCAGCCTCGTCACGCTCTACGCCGGCCTGGCCTTGTTCCTGATGGCGGCGATCGGCGTGGGGCTCATGATCTCGTCGCTCGCGGTCACCCAGCAGCAAGGGCTGCTCGGCACCTTCCTGTTCATGGTGCCGGCCGTGATCCTCTCGGGTTTCGCCACCCCCATCGCGAACATGCCGCCGATCCTTCAGCACGTCACCCTGATCAACCCTCTGCGCTATCTTCTGGTGATCCTCCGCGGTGTTTTCCTGGAAGGCGCTCCGTGCGGAGAGCTCGTCGATCAGCTCTGGCCCATGGCGATCATCGGCGCTGTCAACCTCGCGACCGCGGCCTGGCTGTTTCGCAAGCGGTCGGCGTGACCGGGATCAAGCCCGCCGGGAAGGCCGCCCCAGGACGCCGGCGGCCGGACGCGCCGCATGCAAGTCGACCGATTGCGTTCACGTTCCCTGGCCCACATGGTCGATACAATCGTCATGTCGCGCGCATCTTACCGTCCAGACGGCGGGTTTCCGTGACAAGGGAGGGGCGGCTTTGACCGTCGCGAGACCATGCCCCAAGACCGGCGCCCTCCTCCACGGATCGAGAACCGCCGCCGATGCGGATTGGCATCAGCCAGCGCGGCCCAGGCGACGGCGGCGGTGCTGGTTCTGGCCATGTGCGGCTGCGGAGGGCTCAAGGAGTGGTATCACAACGGCTTCAAGGTCGGACCCAACTACCGACCCGAGCCGGTCCTGGGCTCGGCCGGCTGGATCGAGGAAAACGACCCGCGACTCTCGAAAACCGGCCCCGACGCGATGGCCTGGTGGACAGTGTTTCAGGATCCCGTCCTCGATTCGCTGATCGAGCGCGCCCATGACCAGAATCTCGACCTCAAGGCCGCCGGCACGCGGATCCTGGCGTCGCGGGCCCAGAAAAACCTGATCACGGGCGAGCTATTTCCCCAGACGCAAGAGGGGCTGGCCTCGTTCGCGCACGCCCAGATCAGCCAGAATCTGAAGCTGCCTCTGCCGCTCATCGCCAACGTCTGGCCGGTGGGCGGATTCGCGTCGTGGGAGCCGGACTTCTGGGGCCGATACCGCCGCGCGATCGAGTCGGCCAAGGCGGACCTCGACGGCTCGGCCGCCGGCTTTGAAGACGCAATCGTGCTGCTACTCTCGGAGGTCGCCGAGAGCTACGTACAGATCCGCGCGTACCAGCAGCGGATCGCGCTGGCGCGGCACAATGTGGAGATCCAGCAGGGCTCCCTGAGCCTGGCCGAGACCAAATTCGACGAGGGCGACGCGACCGATCTCGACGTCGAGCAAGCGCGCTCGAGCCTCGCCCAAACCCAGGCGCTGATCCCGACGCTCGAGGTCGGCCTGCGGCAGGCGAACAATCGGCTCTGCACCTTGATGGGTACGCCCGCCCGCGACCTGATTCCCGAGCTCGGCCCCGCCCCCATCCCCAGAGCCCCGACCACCATCGCCGCCGGCGTTCCCGCCGAGCTCCTGAGACGCAGGCCCGACATCCGCCGCGCGGAACGCGCCGTCGCCTCCCAAAGCGCCCAGATCGGTATCGCCGCCTCCGACCTCTATCCCCGGTTCGCGCTCTTCGGATTCCTCGGCTACGCCGCCGACGACTTCAAGAGCCTGTTCGCCATGAAAAGCTTCACTGGGCTGATCGTCCCCAATTTCCAGTGGCAGATTCTCAATTATGGACGTGTTCGCAACAACATCCGTGTCCAGGAGGCCCGGTTCCAGGAGCGGGTCTTTCAGTACCAGCAAACCGTGCTCCAGGCCGGCCAGGAGGTCGAGGATTCGCTCGTCGCGTTTCTCAAGGCCCAGGAACGGACCGCGCGCCTGGCCGAAAGCGCGAAGGCGGCCGAGCGGTCGGTCGAGCTGGTGCTGATCCAGTACCGCGCCGGCAGTGTCGATTTCAATCGCGTCTATAGCGTCCAGTCGCTCCTGGTCACCCAGCAAGACCAGCTCGCGACGGCCCAGGCCGACATCGCGCTTCAGATGATCAGCGCCTATCGTGCGCTCGGCGGCGGCTGGGAGCCATTCGCATCAAGAGACCACGCGCCAGCGCCCATCGCCCCTCCCCCCCCGCCTCCCCAGCCGAATCAAGAGCCGCGAAAAAACACATGAGCAACCTTCAAAGAAATGAGCCCGACGATTCTGGGACCGCGGGCGTCCCGCCCTGGGAGCGCGGGCGTCCCGCCCTGGGAGCGCGGGCGTCCCGCCCGCCCGGAGATAAGAGCGGGCGTCCCGCCCTGGGAGCGCGGGCGTCCCGCCCGCCCGGAGATAAGAGCGGGCGTCCGGCCCTGGGAGCGCGGGCGTCCCGCCCGCCCGGAGATAAGAGCGGGAGGGACGCCCTCGCTCTCAGGTCTCCGCCCGCTCATATCATTACCGATCAAGCGATCTCTCCGCGGTTCCCCGGCTAAAGCTCGGGGGCGTGGTCGCTCGCGTTTTCATGGTGGCCGCGCGCGACGAGGATCGTTACCCTGGACATGGCGGGTTCGCTTGATAATGGCGCCCGACGAGATCACGCCCGGGGCGAGGGATCATGATCATGTCGATTTACACCTGGGCCGTGATGGCGGCTCTCGCCGTTCCGGGCCTCGAATCGGGCAAGCTCGATTTTCGACCCGGGGCGAGCGAGGAACTCGTTCCCGCCCAGTTCCGGCTCGAGTCAGCGCGGTATTCGTATGAGCTCGTGCCCTGGACAAGGTCGGGCCGGTATGTGGTTTCGCGGCTGCGGTTTCCGTCGCCGATCGTGACGCCGGACGTCGCGAACAACACGGTTCACGCCGAGTATTTCGCTCCCGTCGGGCCTGGTCCCAGGCGCCCTGCGGTGGTGGTTTTGCACATCCTGGGGGCCGATTTTCCGCTTTCGCGGTATCTGGCGATCCGGCTGGCGGATCGGGGGGTGGCCGCGCTCTTCGTGAAGCTCCCATACTATGGCGAGCGGCGGCCGACCGAGGGGGCGGGGGCGAAGCGAAGATTCCTCTCGACGGAGGTCGACCGGAGCATGACGTCGATGCGGCAGGGCGTGTGCGACGTGCGGCGGGCGCTCCACTGGTTGGCCAGCCGGCCCGACGTCGACGCCGACCGGTTGGGAGTGGTCGGGATCAGCCTGGGCGGAATCGTGGGCTCGGTCGCGGCGGCCGTCGACCCCACGGCCACGCGGGGCGTGTTCATGCTCGCGGGCGGTGACCTGTCGCGGATCATGTGGGACATGCCCGAGTCCAGGCCCTATCGTGAAAAGTGGATCGAATCCGGCCGCACCCGCGCCGATCTGAAAGCCCTCACCGACCCCTTCGACCCCTTGACCCACGCCGCCGGCCTCCGCGGCAAGAAGATCTTGTTCGTCGCCGGCCGGGTCGACGAGGTCGTGCCCCCCGAGACCACCGTCGCCCTCTGGAACCAGGCCGGCCGGCCCCCGATCGAGTGGCTCGACTGCGGCCATTACTCGTCCGTCGGTTACCTCTTGCCACTCATGCGCAGATCCGCCGATTTCCTCGCCCAGCCGTGACAGATCTTGAATGCCGGCGCAGCACATGCGCGGCGCACCAACGCGCATGCTCGTTCGTGCTGGTAAAGGACATGCGCGCGCCCCGCGCCGCCGAAGGCCGGGCGGCGACGCCGGCGCGCTTGCCAAGCCCTCGTTCTTGTCCTAGATCTGGAGGAACAAGCACGGCGAAGGTCGATCCGATCGCGGATTCCGCCATGGAATCGACTCCTTCGCCCAGTCGATGCTCGAGGCCGGGCGACGGAGCCCGCGCCGACCATACTGTCCGATGCTCAGAGCTCCGTGTGCGCCTCTTGCACGCGAAACGACCGCTCAGACTTCACTCGACGAGAGGAACGCTCCATGAACGTCGTGTCGTACGTCCGTCATCAGTCCAGGTCCGTGCTGGCGCGGGGGCTCGCCCGCTGTCGGCGCAGGGTCGTCCGCAAGTCCCTGGGCCGCGGCCTGGAGGTGCTCGAGGGCCGCGAGCTCTTGTCGACGCTCGCCGTCGCCGGGGTCCAGGATTCCGAAGCGCGCGGGCTCGATCGGGCGCTCGTTCGAGCCGAGCATCGAGTGGACGCGCGGGCCATGGATTCTCACGCGGTCGTTGGCGACGTGCTCGAGGCGGGCGGAGAACACGATTCGGCGCGGAGAATCGCCTCGTCGACCCGCCACCGCATGGGGCGGAGCAAGCAGGCGGCGACTGTGACCTATTACAGCGCAGACAGCGTCAGCCTTGATGGCCAGCCCGTCACGGGGTGGCAGGGAATTCGCGGGGCGGGCGCGAAGGGCCAGTCTCTGATCACGGGCACCTCGGGGTCGAACGGACTGCTCTTCGTCGGCTCGATCAGCGGCGCGGGCGTCAGCTATTCCGTCAATGTCCCAGGCGCTTCCACCACCAGCGTTTATGGGCCAAACAATCTGGGCGGCGGCCGGCTGCAGTTGGTCGGCAGTTACAAGAATCCGGATTACTCGACCTCGGCCGTGAAGGTCAACGGATTCGTCTATCAGGGGACGACCGCCGATCTCGCGGCGGGTGGGGGAGCCTATCGAACGATCGACGATCCCGGTGGAGAATTCACGTACGTCCACAGCACGATGGGCGGCCTGGCCGTGGGAAACTCGGACGGCCCGACGGCGAACGGTCTCCCCCTTGGCCCTGGAAAGGCCTTCATCTACAGCCTCGCCAAGAACAAGTTCGTCGGGAATGTCGTCTTCCCGGGCTCGCTCAGCGATACGGCTTATGGGATCTGGCACAACGGCGGCGCGAGCTACACGATTTGCGGGGGCTATAGCAACAGCGTCGTGAACAATATGAACGATCAGAGCCAGCCCATTGGCCAGGGTTATCTTGTGGATTACAACTCGGCGACCGGTCGGTTCACGCACTGGACGTCGTTCACCGACCCTGCCGGCGTGGATCTGGCCACGCACTTCCAGGGGATCTCCGGTGGGGGCGGTGGAGTTTATACCCTGGGCGCAGACTCGGCGCTGGCCGGCTCGAATCATCCCCTTCAGGGCTCGCTGGTGACCGTGAAGCGCAAGCCCAACGGCACGTTTGGCAAGGGAGTGTGGGTCAATCTGAACGACCCTGGCTATCAGGGGGTCACGAGTGCGAACGCGGTGTTCAAGAACCAGGTGGTCGGGATCGTCATCGAATCCACGGGCCTGATCTCGTACCAGGCGACGGTCCAGTAAGCGGGCCGGGGAAACCCACGGGGCTCACGACGGAATCCAGCGTGGTGGTTCCCGTGGGCCCTCGACTTCGATCGGCGCGGGTCGCCCTCCCCGCCGAGTACGATCGGCCCGCGTCACGAAGTCTGTAGCAAGCCTTCGCCGTAGGATCGCGCGGGCGGCTTTCGGCGCCTGACCAAGCTTTCGGCCTTTGGCGACCTCGATGATCATGGCCTCCAGGACTGCCAGGTCACCGAGAAGTTCCAGAGGGATCGAATTCTCCTCGAATCGCTTGCCCACCAGCTTTGGGCGGAGAAAACCTGGAATGCTCATGGAACGTAACCCGTCGTCGGAGACCCCGCGCGGGAAGTACTCAGAGCGACTCTACATCCCATTCGCCGCCCTGAATCGCTCGCGGCAGGAGAACTCCTTGCTCGCGTTCGTCATCCCCGCGATGCCTGTCCCTGCTCGCGCTGCCTTGCTCGCGCTGCCTTGCTCGCGCTGCCGGGGAAAAGGGCGGATGGCCATGAACTGCTCGACGGATACGCGTGTCTCTGCTACCATCGGCGTAGGAGGAATGGCGATGTGCGAACAAATCGAGGTTGTTTACGAGAACGGCGTTCTGCGTCCCTTGGAGGCTCTTTCCGGCCAGTTTCAAGAGCACCAGCATCTGACCGTAACCGTCGAAGATGCTGACGAATCGACCCGCTGGCTCGCCGACGCCGACCCAGCTGTCAGTCTCGAAGCCGTGCGTCGGGCACTCGGTAAGGCGCCTGGCACAATCGCGCAACGGATACATGCCGAGCGCGAGGAACGCTGAACCCGAGGAGGCCAGGATGGCCGACCGCTTTTTCGACACCAGCGCCTTTGCCAAGCACTACCGGGCCGAGCTGGGCACCGCGAAGGTTGATGGCTTCCTCGCCGAAACCGGCTCTCGCCACTTCATCTCCGCCGTCGGGGAAGGCGATGAATGGACAGGCATCTGCTTGAGGCACCAAGTTCCCATGCCGCGATGGATGGCAGAAACCGGAGCCCACCCGATCGACAGGCATCTGTTTGAGCCCACTCGCTGGCGCTTCGGATCCCCCGATCGACAGGCATCTGGTTGAGCCACCAAGCTCCCATGCCACCGCGATCCCACTTCGCAATGCGCAATGGATCGACAGGCACCTGTTTGAGCCCGGAGTACCGGAATTTGGCGACGGATGACCACGAAACCCCGGTGTTGCGGCCCGTCGTCTGGATGGGCAACGCCAAGCGGAGCGTTCAGGCGTTTCCCAGAGGGGCACAGAAGCTCATCGGGGACGAGCTGCAACTGATCCAGTTCGGGGGCATGCCGAAGGATGCCAAGCCCTTCAAGGGGGTCGGCAGCGGGGTTTTCGAGATTGCCCTACGCTAGGTGGGCGACGCCTACCGTACGGTAGTCGCCGTCCAGCTTGGCGAGCGGATCTACGTGCTGCACGCCTTCCAGTAGAAGTCGAAGAAGGGGATCGCGACGCCGAAGTCGGGCGTGGATTTGATCAGGCAGCGGTACAAAGAGGCGAAGGAGCCGGCGGAGCATGAGTGAGAAAGGCAAGCAAGGCATCGAATACGAAGAAGGCTCTGGCAACGTCTTCGCCGACCTGGGGCTTGAGGATGCCGACGAGCTGTACGCTCGGGCACAATTGGGACTCCACGTCCACAGGCTGCTCACTTCCCGCGAGCTCAAGCAGCGGGAAATCGCCGACCTCTTGGGCGTCAAGCAGCCGGAAGTATCGCACCTGATGAACGGGCATTCCAGCCGGTTCACCACCGACAAGCTGCTGGAGTTCCTCAAGCGTCTCGACCAGACCGTCTCCATCCGCATCCGCCCGCACCGTCCGGGAGAACCGTATCAGGAAGTCGGCTTCGGGGTGTGACAACTCAAAGATTCTGAGCGATCAGGTGATCAGTGATGGCCGATCCGATCGTGATGTCTAGGTCGATACAGGGCGAATGACCTTTCAGGCTCAACTTGCCTGAAGGCCATGACACAATTGATCTGGACGGAATGAGGTATCAGGTGAGGTTGCTGCAAACAAGAATCGCTGTACCTGTGACTTCCGACGCAATGATGATGGGCAAGCCGTCAGACTTGCAGGCCCAGCTCTCCAAACGATGGGACTCGCTGTAGAAAGTTGATCTCGGAACGATCGTGATGCGTGGTGATACTCACGACATCACGACGGCTGATCTCATAGAGCCATGAACAGCTAGGCCCCCCCGATCGACAGGCATCTGTTTGAGCCACCGTAGGGAAACGTCTCGGCCTCCAATGATTTCCCACCATCAAGAGTGTCTCGCCCGTGATGGCCAGGCGTTGCTCGGTCGTCCCCAAGTAATCGGAAGGGTGAGGGGGCGTAAAACGCCTCCATCCCTGGTATGATGTATCTCGATTGGGGGCTTGCACTTAGAGATCAGTCGGGATACTTGTTAAACGGCGTTAACTGGCGGCAGGTCGCGATGATCCTAACTGACTACCATGCAAAGTTTTACGCGCACGAAATCACCCGGCGCTACCCCTCGGACAGTGCCGAGAAGCTCACGGCCGTGCTTTCTGACGCTCGGGTGGACCTGAACCCGCACCAGATTGAGGCGGCGCTTTTCGCGTTCCGTAATCCGCTCTCGCGTGGCGCGATCCTCGCCGACGAGGTGGGACTCGGCAAAACGATCGAGGCGGGCCTCTTGATCGCTCAGAAATGGGCCGAACAGCGCAGGCGGGTTCTGGTCATCGCGCCTGCCAATCTCCGGAAGCAGTGGAGCCAGGAACTTGCCGACAAATTCTTCCTGACCTCTTTCATCATGGAGAACGCGACCTTTTCCCCATGTATCCGGGCGGGAAATCTCAATCCCTTCATACAGAACGCCGTCGTCATCTGTTCCTACCAATTCGCCAGAAAGTCAGAAGCCTATCTCCGGCAAACACCCTGGGATCTGGTGGTCATCGACGAGGCGCATCGCCTGCGAAACGTCTACAAGCCGACGAACAAGATCGCCAACGCGATCAAACAGGCCATCGAGCCCTACCCGAAGGTTCTGCTCACCGCCACTCCGCTCCAGAATTCCCTACTCGAACTCTACGGGCTGGTCAGTATCGTTGACGAATATGCTTTTGGCGACCTGAAAACCTATCGCGCCCGCTTTACACGACTCGGCAACCACGCCGACTTCAACGAGCTGAAGGACCGCCTCAAGCCAATCTGCAAGCGAACGCTGCGCAAACACGTTCTGGAATACATCAAATATACGAACCGCCATGCACTTGTTCAGGAGTTTGTGCCGAGCGACGAGGAGCAGCGCCTCTACGATTTGGTCTCGGAATACCTCCAGCAGCCAACGTTATACGCGCTTCCAGCCAGCCAGCGCGCCCTCATGACCATGATCCTGCGAAAACTGCTGGCCTCGTCCTCGTATGCCATTACCAACACGCTGAGCGGGCTCGCGTTCAAGCTCGAACGTGCCGCGCAAGAATCGGAGGCCGTCGATACGCCGCCCGATCAGATCGCCGCCGACTGGGAGGAATTGGACGAGCTGGCTGACGAATGGGAATCGGAGGAAAGCGACGGGGAGATCCCCTCAAAAGCCCAATTCACCCCGGCCCAGGTGGCGGAGACGCGACAGGAAATGGCCAAGTTGCGCGAGTTTCACGCGCTGGCCAAGTCGATTGTCCGCAACTCCAAGGGCGATGTGCTCCTGACGGCGCTGCGCCGTGGATTCGCCGCCGCCGCCGCCGCCCAGAAGGGCGCGGGACAATCCGCCCTCCAGCAAAAGGCACTGATCTTCACCGAGTCCCGCCGCACGCAGGAGTATCTTCTCGGCATCCTGGAAGAGACCGAATTCGCGGGCAAAGCCGTACTCTTCAACGGCACGAACAACGACGCGGCCTCCAAGAAGATTTACCGGCGGTGGCTCGAAAAGCACAAGGGAACCGATCGAATCTCGGGTTCGCCGACCGCCGACATCCGGGCCGCCCTCGTCGAGCATTTCCGCGACGAGGCTTCGATCATGATCGCCACCGAAGCCGCCGCCGAGGGAATCAATCTCCAGTTCTGCAACCTCGTGGTCAATTACGACCTGCCCTGGAACCCTCAGCGCATCGAACAGCGAATCGGCCGTTGCCACCGCTACGGCCAGGAATTTGACGTCGTCGTCGTCAACTTCCTCAACCGGAGCAACGCCGCCGACCAGCGTGTCTATCAGCTACTGGACGAGAAATTCCGGCTCTTCGACGGTGTCTTCGGCGCGAGCGACGAAGTGCTCGGGGCCATTGAATCCGGCGTCGATTTCGAGAAACGCATCGCCGCCATCTACCAGAGGTGCCGAACGCCCGAACAAATCGAGTTCGAGTTCGACCAGCTTCAGAAGGAACTCGATACCGAGATCGCGGCCGGACACGAGGACGCCCGCGAAAAACTGCTCGACAATTTCGACCAGGAAGTCATCGAGAAAGTACGCGTCCAGAGCGCCGGCTTCATCGACCGCTTTAATGAACGACTCTGGCTGCTCACCCGCCATCTCCTCGCATCACACGCGCAATTTAATGAACCTGAATACAGTTTCTTCCTCACGAGCAACCCGTTCCCCGGCGAAACCATCCAGCCGGGACCATACCGGCTCGGGAAGAATATCGATGACGCCAACACTTATCGCGCCGGGCACCCTCTGGCAAAGCGGGTGCTCGCCCTCGCCAAGGGGATGAATCTTCCGCCCGCCGAGGTTATCCTCGACTACGCCGCGGGGGGCAAGAACATCGCCGTCGTCGCCCCTCTCGCCGGGAAGAGCGGCTGGCTTTCCTGCTCCAGGCTCACCGTTGATTCGCTCGATACCGAGGAGCAACTGCTTCTCGTCGGCGTGACCGACCAAGGCGATTTCATCGACGAAGGGCAATGCCGCCGCTTATTCGATCTACCCGGCAAGGCCGGCGATTCGCTTGACCTCCCGTCAACCGTGCGTTCCCGCCTCAACGACGCCACCCAGCGCCGGCAGGCGGAACACCTGGACGCCCTGTCCACGAAAAACGGCGAGTGGTTCGAGACGGAAATGGACAAGCTCGACCGCTGGGCCGAAGACCGCCGGGCCGCGCTCAAGGCCGACCTGGATGAAATCGACCAGGGCGTGAAAGAGGCCAAGAAGGCCGCGAGACTGGCCCCTAATCTCCCGGAAAAGCTCGAAATTCAGCGCGATCTGCGGGGACTGGAAAGCAAGCGCGACGAACTCTGGCGGGCTTACGATGCGGCCTCGCGGGATGTGGACCGCCAGAAAGACGCCCTGCTCGACGAGATCGGCCGCCGCCTGGAACAGAAAACCGTTTGCTCCGAACTCTTCATCATGCGATGGAGAGTGATATGAGCAAGCAACGCATTGTCCCGGAGGATTTCCCCGTTCTCCTCAAGGAGATCAAGGCACGAATTCAGCAGGCCCAGACGCGCGCGATCCTCTCCGCCAACGCCGAACTGATCCGGCTTTACTGGGATATCGGCCGCATGATCGACCGCCGCCAGAAGCAAGAAGGCTGGGGGGCGGCGGTGATCCCGCGTCTCGCCCGCGAACTTGCGAATGAGCTTCCCGAGGAGAAGGGTTTCTCCGAGCGTAACATCAAGCGAATGCTGGCGTTCTACCGGAAGTACCCAGACCCCGACGCAATTGTGCCGCAAGCCGCGGCACAATTACCAGGCCCCAAGGGATCTCGGACGAGCGCGAGCCAGCTGGCGGCACCCGAAAAAGTGCCGCGAGCCGCGGCACAAACGCCGGAGTCGCTACTTTGGGCCATTCCCTGGTTCCATCACGTCGTTTTGATGGAAAAAGTCAAGGACGAGGCGACCCGCGCCTGGTACATGCGGCGGACGCTCGCCAACGGCTGGAGCCGAAATGTACTCGCGCTAATGATCCAATCGGAGGCGCACGCGCGCCAGGGCGCGGCGCTCACGATTTTCGACCGGCTCCTGCCATCGCCGCAATCGGACCTCGTCCAGCAAACCCTGAAAGATCCGTACATTTTCGACTTCCTGACGCTCCGGGAGCCCTTCCACGAACGAGAGCTGGAAACCAATCTCCTCCACCAGCTCGAACGATTCCTTCTCGAACTCGGGCAAGGATTCGCGTTCGTCGGCCGGCAGTTCCGCGTCGAGGTCGGGGACAGCGATTTTTACATCGATCTCTTGTTCTATCATTTGAAACTCCGCTGTTTCGTGGTGATCGACCTGAAGAAGGGCGAGTTCAAGCCGGAATACGCGGGCAAGATGAACTTCTATCTCGCCGTGGTGGACGATAAGCTACGTCACGCGACGGACGAGCCTTCCATCGGCCTGATCCTTTGCCAGGACCGCAACCAGATCGTGGCCGAATACGCCCTCCGCGGCGTGAGCAAGCCGATCGGCGTCTCCGAGTACGAGCTGACGCGGACGCTTCCGGTCAACCTCCGCTCGGCCCTGCCGACTGTCGAGGAAATCGAAGCGCGACTCGCCGAAACCGACGCGGCAAAGCCGAAGGCCCGTGGCACCAGAAAGACCGGGAAACCGGCCGCCAAGCAACCATCGAGGAAGGGAAAGACGCCATGACCACCGAGCCCGAGAAACTCGACCTGCGCTCCCACGACGCGGCCGGTGACAAGATCGCCGAATTGCTCCGCCTTTTCCCCGAGATTCGCACCGAAGGCGGTAAGCTCGACTTCGACCGGCTCAAACTGGCCCTGGGCGAAGCCGTCGACGTGGGCAAGGAGCGCTACGGCATGAACTGGCCCGGCAAGGCGGATTGCTTCAAGACCATCCAGGCCCCCAGCCTGGGGACGCTCCGCCCATGCCCGGAAGAGAGCGTCAACTTCGATTCCACCGAAAACCTCATCATCGAAGGCGAGAATCTCGAAGTCCTGAAGCTGTTGCAGAAGTCGTACCTGGGCAAGGTCAAGATGATCTATATCGACCCGCCCTACAACACGGGCAACGAGTTCATCTACCCGGACAATTACGCCGAGTCGCTTCAAACCTATCTGGAATACACGTCCCAGGTCGATACCGAGGGACGGAAATTCGGCACGAACACAGAAGCGGACGGCCGCTTCCATTCTAAGTGGATGAACATGATGTATCCACGCCTCTATCTTGCTAGAAATCTTCTGAAAGAGGACGGCGTGATTTTCATCAGCCTTGATGATCATGAGATTGATAACCTGAGAAAACTATGCAATGAGGTCTTTGGCGAAGAGAACTTCATCGCCACGGTAATATGGCAAAAAGTGTTTTCAACAAAGAACACTGCGAAACATTTTTCAGAGGACCATGACTTTGTCCTTGTTTATGCCCGAAATGCTGAACAATGGCGTCCCACGTTGTTGCCGCGAAGTGATGCAGTGAATGCTCGCTACGACAATCACGATGACGACCCTCGGGGGCCGTGGACTTCTGGCGACCTCACCGCGCGGAATTATTACTCAGAAGGACAGTACGAAGTTACCGCGCCCGGCGGCTCCAAATACAGGCCTTCGAGAGGCAATTACTGGCGATTCAGCGAGGACTCGTTCACAGGGTTAGTAGCCGAGAAGCGAGTATGGTGGGGAGCCAACAACGACAGTATGCCACGACTTAAACGTTTCTTAAGCGAGGTCAAAGACGGTGTAGTGCCGCAAACCATGTGGTTTTACAAGGATGTTGGCCACACGCAGGACGCGAAAAAGGAACTCATCCAGTTTGTGAACTACGAGGACACCGACAACGTCCTCGACACCGTTAAGCCGACCCGGCTTCTGAGAGGCTATCCGGTAAAAAGCGAATCGTGTAAACTGTTGGCGTTCAAGGACGTCCCGCCATTGACCCGACTCAAGGACGAGCACCCATGCGAAAGCCCTATCCCTCCGACCTCAGCGACGAACAGTGGAGCCTGATC
>DAIDHE010000137.1 GCA_027459775.1 Planctomycetales bacterium
GGCCTTGGCCGGATGATGCAGCCCGCCCCGCGGCCACCCGGCCCGCGCCGCCCTGGCCGCCGCGCCCTGATCGCCAGACGCCTCGAGCCCCAGCATGTGCGCCAGCGCAAGCGATCCGAATCCGCCCCCCGCGCGGCCCAGGAACGATCGCCTTGACTGAACACGATGTCTCGATGCGTTAATGTTGGTCGTCATGGCGGGAATCTCGAACGATACTCCACGAGAATAGAGTCACGAGCCCGATCGAGGCTTGCCGGCCTCGGCGGGCGGTAATGGCTTGGGCGTGGAATCGGCCGCGGTTTTCGCCGCGGGAAGCCGCCGCGCCTTGATCCGTTCGTTGTTCTGGATCATCGAAAACCCCAGCACGGCGCCTGCCTTGTCTCGATCAAACTCGAATGCCACGTCCCGTGGCCAGACATAAAAGCTCGTGCTCGACTCGGCGACGGCCAGCATGACGGACTTTCCCTCCTTGGGACCGATCACCAGCTGCTTGCCATCGTGGGCGACCTTATAGACGCGCTTCTCTCCAGGCGGTCGATCGATCTCGTATTCGCCGATGAAAGGATCGAGCGCCTTGCCGTCGACCACGATCGGCCTGGGCAATCGCGGCACGACGTATGGTTGCCCGAGCGCGATCGCCGCCAGATCGTCGCCGATTCGCGAGACGGGCGCGAAATCCTGGTTGCTCAGGATCACGATCAGCAGCTTGTCGGCCGGAAATCGCGAGATCATGGCGACGAAGCCCGGAATCCGCCCGCCGTGCTCCTGCCGCGTCTGGCCAAATTTCTTCTCAATCATCCATCCATATCCATAGTTCCCTCTGCGAGGCGTGAACATGGCTTCCAGCGATTTGGCGGGAACAAGTTTGGCCGTCGCGATCGCCTGGTCCCATTTGAGCAAGTCGTCGACCGTCGAATGGAGCGCCCCGGCCGCGTGCGGCAGCGACATGTCGATGTAGTCGGCGTTGGCGGTCGCCAGACCCAGAAACTTGCCGTAGCCGGCGGCGCGGTTCTTGACGATCGGGGTCGGATGGTCGTAAGCGGTGTCGCGCATGCCGAGCGGATCGAAGATCACTTCCTTGAGAAACTGCTCATAGGTCTTGCCCGCCGCCGTCTCGATCACCTGGCCCAGCACGATGTAGCCCGAATTGCTGTATTCGAACTTCTCGCCCGGTGGAAATCTCAGGGGCAAATCCTTGAACGTCGCGATCAGCTCCGTCAGCGCGAGCTTGGTCGTGATCAGCTTGGAGAAACTGGCCAGCCCAGTGTAATTCGGGATGCCGGACGTATGGGTGAGCAAATGTTCGATCGTAATCTTGTCCCAGGTCTTGGGGGTTTTCGCGACATGCTTGCCCACCGGGTCCGAGACCTTGAGCTTGCCCTGTTCCTGAAGGATGAGGACGGCGGTCGCGGTGAACTGCTTGGTGATCGATCCCAGGCGATAGACGCTTTCGGGCTTGCAGGGGACGTCGAGCTCGAGGTTGGCCATGCCGTAGGCGCGGCGGACGATTGGCTTCGAGTCGTGGGCGATCAGGATCGTGCCGCTGAATCTGTCGCGATCGACCCGGGCGGTCATGTATTCCTCGACCTTGGCGGTGAGCTCGGACGCCGGCGCCAGGTCGGCGGCGGCCGGCGCGGCGGGGGCGAGGAGCAGGGCGAGGGCAAGAAAGCTTGGTCGCATCGTCGGGATCTCCGGGCGCGGTCGCGGTCGATTGGTTCAATCGATGAAGTTGAATTCGTTGGTGTTCCAGAGCAGCCGGCACGCATTCGCCAGCCCGTGCCGCCTGGCATGGGCGGCGAGCGCGGCCGCTTCGGTGGGCGTGGGCTCGCGCCCCAGCGTGGCCCGAAACGCCGCCTCGATCCGCGCCCGATCGTCGCCTGGATGGTGTTCGAGCCGGCGGGCGAATTCTTGAGCCTGCCGCGCCATGAACAGGTCGTTATAAAGCGCCAGCGCCTGGAGCGCCGTCAGCGTCTGGCTCCGAACGGGCGTGTTGATATTCGGATCGGCGCAGTCGAGCGCCTCCATGAACGGATTGGCCACGCTGCGGACCACGAAGCGATAAACGCTCCTGCGCCGCGCCTGGGGATAATCGATGTGGGCGGGGTCGGAGTGGTCGTAGACCGGCGAGTGGTCGTCCTTGAAGGCGAACAACTCGAATCCAGGGCCGCCCATGCGTTGATCGAGTGAACCCGCCGTGGCGAGCACGCCGTCGCGGAGCGACTCGGCGTCGAGCCTGCGCCTGTTTTGCCGCCAGAGCAGGCGGTTGTCGGCGTCGCGAGCGGTTCTGGCGAGATCGCCTTGCGACCGCTGGCGATAGACGGCGCTCGTCACGATCAAACGGTGCAGCGCCTTGAGCGACCCCCCTTGATCGCGAACCTGGACGGCCAGCCAATCGAGCAGCTCTGGGTGGCTGGGTCGGCCGCCGTTCCGGCCGAAGTCGTTGGGCGTATCGACCAGCCCGCGGCCGAAATGATAGTGCCATGCGCGATTGGCGATCGAGCGCCAGGCGAGCACGTTCCGGGGGCTGGCGATCCACTCGGCGAGTGCCGCCCGGCGCTGACCTTCGCCGGCCGCGGGGTCGACGGCGAAAACGGGGTTCAAGCCTTTGACGCACGGCAGCGCCCCTGGCCCGACTGGCTCGCCCGGCTGCTCGACGTCGCCCCTGCGCAAGACCGTGATCGGCCGCGGCGCGAGCGGGCGGACGCTGTAAACCGGCTCGCCCTTGGGCAGAGCTTCCAGGGCGCGCTCGGCCGACGCAAGCTCGGCCTCGGCCGCTACGCGTTCGCGCAGCCCGCCCGGACCGAGCAGGCGCTCGAGCAGTTGCTCGCGCTCGCGCCGGAGCTGCTCGATCTGGTACAAGACCTCGTATCGCGCCCGCGCGGCCAGGTCGTTCGCATCCGGCAGCGGCCGGCGGCTGTCGAAGCCGTCGACCACGAACTCGCGCCCCCATCGGCCGGCCTCGATCGAATCGAGCGCCGTCACCCGCGCGCCCCGAGCCCGGTTCACCCCGCCGGAAATCACCTCGATCTCGCCCAGCGCGAACACATAATCATCGATCCGCTTCCAGAGCCGCGTCGCCGTGATCCGCACATACCGCCCCGGCCGGCCCCCCGGCCGGATCACGCGCGGAACATCGGGAACCGACGGCTGGTCGGGGCGCGATTCCTCGGCGACCGCCGCGGCGTGGGCGAACCCCGGCTCGTCCGAGACCTCGACCCGATAACGCGGCGGGAATCCAAAGCCCGGCGCGTCGGGGAAATCCGTCGGCCGCGCCGGCACGAGGCGAATCTCGTCGAGCGGGTAGGTCGCGCCCAGGTCGACCTCGACCCACGCGGCGTGGTCGGGGTCGGGATGGATCGCCGAATGATACCCATTCGTGCGACTGACGATCGGACCCTTCACCGCTGGAAACTCTTTCTTACGAGCCTCGAGCGCGACCAGCTCGAGGTCCAGCCGCTCGAGCCCAGGCGTCGTCAGCGAGCCGGCCGCCTCGGCCATGCGGGTCAGTCGATGGCGCGCCTGGACCCGCCGTGCTTCGAGCTCTTTCCGCCGCGCCTCGAGCGCGGGCGACGGACGATCGCGATCGCCCCGGTCGACCCCGGCGAACACGGCCTGGAGCCGGTAATAGTCGACCTGCGAGATCGGGTCGAACTTGTGATCGTGGCACCGGGCGCAGTGCACCGTCAGGCTCGTGAACGTCCCCATCGTGCTCGACACCATGTCGTCGCGGTCGAGCACGCGGGTCTTGTTCTTGTCGACCGTCCCCTCGCGGAGCTCGACGTGGCCGACGAAATCCCACGGACCCGCCGCGATGAATCCGGTCGCGACGACGCCCCGCGCCGTCCCCGGCCAGAGCACATCGCCGGCGAGCTGCTCGCGGATGAAGCGGCCGTAGGAGAGATCTTCATTCAACGATTTGATCACATAATCACGATATGGCCAGGCGTGGTCTCGGCGTTTGTCTTTATCGTATCCGTGGGTGTCGCCGTAATGGACGACGTCGAGCCAGTGCCGGCCCCAGCGCTCGCCGTAATGGGGGCTCGTGAGCAGGCGGTCGACCAGGCGTTCGTAGGCGAACGGGGCGGCGTCGCTCACGAAGGCGTCGATCTGTTCGGGGGCGGGGGGCAGCCCGAGCAAATCGAACGAGAGCCGGCGGATCAAGACGCGGCGATCGGCCTCGGGCGAGGGCTCGAGCTTTTGCTGCTCGAGCTTTGCCAGCACGAAGGCGTCGATTGGCGTCCGCGCCCAGGAGGCGTGGCGCGGCGTGGGGACGGGCGGCGAGCCGAGCGGCTGGAACGCCCACCAATCGAGGCTGGCGGATCGCGTGTCGCGGAGCACTCGCCCCGCCGGCCAAGGCGCTCCCGCGGCGATCCAGCCCCGGATCAGGGCGATCTCGGATTTCGTGAGCGGCTTCTCGCCCCGCGGCATCTCGGGTCGAGCGCCCGTGATTTTCTCGAGCAGAGCGCTCTCGTCGGGCTTCCGTTCGGCGATCGCCGGCCCTTCGTCGCCGCCGCGCACGGCCGCCTCGCGCCGGCTCAGCGACAGACCTCCCTTCGAGGTGTCGTCGTTATGGCAGCGCAGGCACCGCGCCTCGAGCAAGGGCGCGATCCGTTCGCGAAACAGCCGCTCATCGTCGGCCTCGCGACCGAGCACAAGCCCAGAGCAGCCAAGCGCCGTCATCAGAACCAAAAGCCCCGATCGAACCATCCTCGCCCCCGATCCCATGCTTCGCATCGCTCGTACTTGAGCGGCTATATGCATCAGTCGACGGTAGGCTCTCAAGGAACCGTCGTCAAGCCGCGCTCGACATTTCGACGAGGTCATTCGTGGACCTGGCACGGCTTGCCTGACCGAGCCTTTCTCCCCAGAAACCCACAACGGCGTCGGATGAATTCGTACCGATGCGCCCAATGGCAGTGCCAACGCCTTCTGGAAACAGGATTGGCCCAGAGCATGGAGTCTCCGCCCAGCAACGGTATGGGCTGGAGCGATTGCGAGGGTTCTTGGGCCTTCGGATTCTGGGCGTCGATCGTCGGCGACGCTCACTGTGGCGCTTTTGGCAGTGTTTTGGGCGAGGCTTTTCATGGCCAGACGCGCCGCGGCGGGCGCCGAGAGAGCCACATTCGCCTCAAAAACGTGGACCTGGCGAAGCACCCGGTCCCTTATCCCGAGGTTCCCGGCCGTGTTGTTGTTTGCAGGGTGTGCCATGACGAACAGTCTCGAGAGGTGGTGGTCGGACCCGCCGTGGCGGGCCGTGGTGGGCGTCTCTTGGGGGACGAACTGACTCTGATCCCTTTTGGGCCATGATCACCGCGCACCGTCGTGGGGCGGTTGTTCGGCGGAGCGTGCGCGCATTCCTTGGGCTTTTCCAATCAGGATAGCGCGCGACTTGCCTCCCGTTAACGCGACCGCCTTGGAATACTGGACGAAGCGCTGGAAGCCGCGACGGATCAAGGTGTTATATTCTAGGCAATTCGTTTGAAACGTGTCATTGTTTCACGCCAGTCCCCCGATAACCCCTTGAATGGTCTTCTGGCCCCTCAATCGAGATCTTCGCCGCGGAGGCGAGCCTTCACACGACGTCGTGGCGGAATCCGGCCAGGCGACGACCGAACAGGAACCACCCCATGGACCACCAGCCGTTCGACACCGCCGCGAAGGAACTGATCTGGGACGACCCCGCGGCCTGGCTGGCGCGGTTCGGAATTGGCCCGCCGGGACCGGTCCAGATCATCGAATCCGAAGCCACCACC
>DAIDHE010000151.1 GCA_027459775.1 Planctomycetales bacterium
ATCGAGCCCGAACCACCCGCGATAAAAACACGCATGCCCGCACCCTACGAGGGGACTACCGCTCGACCGTGCTGGTCGACCGCGAACACGCCGACGTCGCGTTTCGCCTTGGGAATGCACCATCTGTACGCGCCCCGTGCGCTTGCGTCAAGCGCGTGTTGATTTCCCTCCACGCGCCGCCGAGGGTGTAGACCGGGTTGCGAGCTGATAAAGCCCTGATGAAGTTCGTCATTGACCGTTGGCGGGGAACCGAGCCAGTGTTAGGATTCGGATCGACCGCGGCCGGACGGCACGGAGGTTCGCTCGCTCGCTCGCAAGGGCGCGCGGGAAACAGACCCGAAAAACCAGGGCGGCCGGGGCGCGGCTCACCAGGAGAATCGATCATGATGTCCACGGATATGCGGAAGTGGTTCGACCTTCCCATGCTGGTCCACTCATACAAGAGACGAGCGCCCCTGGTGCTCGTCAACGGACTCGCCGAGCAGCCCGAAAGCTGGTTCGCCAACCGCGCCCACCTGGCCCGGCAGTTTGACGTCAAGATCCCCGAGATCCTGGTCTACGACGGCGATCCGCTCCACGATTGGATCGAGCGCGGGGGCGAGGCCAACGTCGCGTATCTGACCGACCGCCTTGAGCGGTTCCTGGACGATTACGTTCAGCGCCCGCCTTACCACCTGGTGGGCTCGAGCCTCGGCTGTCAGGTGATCCTGGCCCTGGCCGCCCGCCGACCCGCGCTGGTCGCGAAGATGGTTCTGATCGCCCCCTCGGGTCTGCACGGCGGTGAAAACCTGCCGATCGTCGAGGGCGTGAGGCGCAGCGACTATGACAAACTCGTCCGCTCGGTGTTTCATCAAGGCCGGTTCGCGTCCGACGAGCTCGTTCAAGCGTTCGAGCGCAAGTTTCAAGATCGGCGCTGGAAACGGGGGGTGTTGCGGGTTTTGAAGGCGACGGTCGGGCACTCGTCGGCCGATCTGCTGGCGGGCGTCGAGACCCCCGCCCTGGTGATCTGGGGCGCGAGCGACCAGGTGCTCAGCGACGTGCCCGGCTCGATCCGCGCGGCCGCCCAGATGAAGCGCGCGATCCAGGTGGTGATCCCGAACTGCGGCCACGCCCCCCAGATCGAGAAGGCCCGGCTGGTGAACCAGCTCGTCTCGCGTTTTCTGCGCGACAAGCTGAGGACGATCCCGCCCGCGCTCGAGCCGGCCCGCTTCCTGGCGCGGCACGCCGAGCGCAGACCAACCCCAGGCCGCGGGCAAGCTCGCCCGCTCGTGATCCAATGAACGACCTCGGGCTGTTCCTCGGCAAATTCCTCAAGCACGGCACCGCCATCGCCAGCGTCGCCCCGTCGTCGCGATGGCTCGCCCGAGCCACGATCGGCGGCGTCGACTGGTCCACAGCCCGCGTCGTGCTCGAGCTCGGCGCGGGCACCGGACCCATCACCCGCGAAATCGCCCTCCAGGCGCACGCCGGCTGCCGCGTGCTGGTCGTCGAGCGCGACCGCGACTTCGTCTCCCTCCTTCGCGACCGCTACAGCGGCCGGACCAACCTCGAAATCATCGCCGCAGACGCCCGCGAGATCGGCGGCCTCCTCGCCGACCGCGGGATCGAGTCCGTCGACCACGTGGTCTCCGGGCTCCCCGTCCCGTCGTTCGCGAAAACCGATCAGCTCGCCCTTTTTCGATCGCTCGAGGGGGTGCTCAAGCCCGACGGCGGATATCATCAGATCACGGAGCTGCCGCTCGTCTACTGGCGGTTTTACAAGCGCTTTTTCGACCGCGTCGCGTTCGTGTTCGAGCCCCGCAACCTGCCGCCGGCCGGGGCCTATCGCTGCCACGGGCTCAAGCCGGGAATCTGACCAATCATGGGCGCTCGCTCGTTGATCCTCGACCAGGCCGCGCGGTGGTCGGGCGCGCCCGCCGCGCGGGCGCTTGTCAACCTGGGCTTCCAGCTCGACGCCCGGCTGCGGGTCGCGGATCTCGCCAGCGCCTCGGCCGTCGAGCGCCAAGGCCGGCAGCTCGAGCTCCTGATCGCGCGCGCGGCCCAAACCCGGTTCGGCCGCGATCATGATTTCGCCGGAATCCAAACCCCCGCCGACTTCCAGGCCCGCGTGCCGCCGCGGACTTATGAACAGATCTGGAACGACTATCTGCGGGCCGATTACCCGGTCTGGGACAATCTGCTCTGGCCCGGGCGCATTCCCTACCTGGCGCTCACGAGCGGCACGACGCTCGGCCCCACCAAGTACATCCCCGTCTCGCACGCGATGGCCGCCTCCAATCGCAAGGCGGCCCGGACCATGCTGGCCTTTCACATGGCCCACCGGCCCGATTCGCGGCTTTTTCACGGCAAGATGTTCTTCCTGGGCGGCTCGACCCAGCTCGATGCGCCCGCTCCGGGCGTCCGCTCGGGCGACCTTTCCGGCATCGCGGCCCTCGAGATCGAGCCGATTCTGCGCCCCTACATCTTCCCGCCGCTCGAGCTCGCGCTCGAGAGCGACTGGGACCGAAAACTCGCCCTGCTCGCCGACCAGAGCCGCCACGAGCCGATCACCCTGGTCGGCGGCGTGCCAAGCTGGCTGCTCATGCTCTTCGAACGCCTGCTCGCGATCACCGGCAAATCCACCATCGCCCAGGTCTGGCCCAATCTCGAGCTGGTCGTCCATGGCGGCGTCCGCTTCGACCCCTATCGCGACGCCTTTCGCGCGATCCTGGGCTCGAGCTCGATCGACCTCCAGGAAACCTATCCCTGCTCGGAAGGCTTCATCGGATTCGGCGACCCGGAAACCGGCCTGCTGCGCCTGGTTCACGACCACGGCGTCTTCCACGAATTCATCCCCAGGTCCGAGCTCGACCGCGACCACCCCGACCGGCGATGGCTGGGGACGGTCGAGACGGGGGTCGACTATGCGATCGTGGTTTCGACGTGTGCGGGCCTGTGGGCGCACGTGATCGGCGACGTCGTCCGGTTCGAACAGCTCGACCCGCCGTTGTTCCGCTTCATCGGCCGAACCAAGGACGCCCTTTCGGCCTTCGGCGAGCACTTGATCTCGGACGAGGTCGAGCGCGCCCTGGCGACGGCGGCCCGCGCCCAGCACGCGGCTGCGCGTGACTGGCACGCGGGGCCGATCTTCGAACCGCGGCCCGGTCATCACCTCTATATCGTCGAGTTTTTCCAGCCCCCGGCCGACGTTGCGGCGTTTCGCGACCGGCTCGACGCCGAGCTCGCGCTGGCCAATGCCGACTACAGCGCCCATCGATCGCCCGGCGTTGGACTGCCAGCGCCCGCGCTCGTGGTTGCGCGTCCCGGCGGCTTTGAGCGCTGGATGCGCGCCCGCGGCAAGCTCGGCGGCCAGCACAAGGCCCCCCGGATGGACAACTCGGGCAAGCTCACCGGCGAGCTGGTCGGCTTCTTGCGCGCCTCGGCCGCGATCGAGTGCGAGATCGGGGCCGGACCCTAGGCCGCATTGCGCTTGCGGGCCACGAACGCGGAAATATCGCGGATCGAGTCCAGGTGTTCGACCCCGGCCTCGTGGGCCTCGACGGTGATGTGGAAGCGATCCTCGAGAAACACGACCAGCTTCAGCGTGCTGATCGAATCCAGAATGCCGCCCGTGATCAGCGGAGTCTGCTCGGTGAGCTCGCTTGGATCCTCGCCGGGGAGGAACTCGCCAAGTATGTATCGATGGACGGCCTGGGCGATCTCTTCCATGGGCGGCCTCGGGCGACTCCCTTCATCCCTTGAGACGTGCCAGAACCCTAACCAGACGCAGGCAAACGGTCAACCTCAGAGTTCGAGGAGATCCACGTCGCCACGTCGCTCAAAGAAGAAGTGAACCACAGAGACACAGAGACACAGAGAAGAAAGGAATGATTTCAAGAGAGAGAAGAGAGGAGTCTTCTGGACGGGGTTTTTGAGGGAGCTGCGGGGTTGGGGATCATGGAAAGCCCGGTCAGAGGAGACCAACGCCCGGCCTCTCTTCACCAAAGCGATGAACCACAGAGACACAGAGACACAGAGAAGAAAGGAATGATCTCAAGAGAGAGAAGAGAGGAGTCTTCTGGACGGGGTTTTTGAGAGATTCGGGGTTGGGGATCATGGAAAGCCCGGTCAGAGGAGACCA
>DAIDHE010000164.1 GCA_027459775.1 Planctomycetales bacterium
AGATTTACCACCTGACCCAGGCGATCCAGGTGGTGGGGACGTTCCTCTGCCCCTCCGATCCCCGGGTGTCACGCGGCCCCCTTGGTGCGACCTCGTACCGAGCCTGCATGGGATTGGGACAGATGTCGCAATACCAGGGGAAGGTTACTTACATCCATTTCGATGGCGGCTTCGCTCCCGCCCTCAGTCCGCCGCATGTTTTGCCGCTGGCTCGGATCGCGGACGGGCTCTCAAACACCTTGGGTTTCTCGGAAAAGCCGATCGGCTCGGGCTTGGGAGGTTTATACTCGCCCTTTACCGACTGGTTCAACTTCGGGCCCCCGCCTACCGGGACGACGACGACGCCCGACGAGTGGATTGCCCTCTGCGCGGGTGCGGCGCCCGACCCGCGAGTGATCGTCCTCGACGCGGGCGGAACCTGGATGCTCCCTGGAGGAGCCTGGACCTACTTTTTTGCTTCCGCCCCGCCTAACAGCCGAGTACCGGATTGCGGGATGCAGGTCATCGATAACGGCTGGGGCCTTTTCGCCGCCCGGAGCTATCACCCGGGCGGCGTCAACGCCGCGCTCCTCGACGGGTCGGTTCGTTGGTTTTCGTCCGGCACCAACGTCCAGGTCTGGCGAAGCCTGGGGACCGCGGCCGGAGGCGAAGTAATTTCCGCTCCCTACTGACCTTCAGTTCCTCTTCGTTCTCGGAGTCTCCTATGAGCGTTGTCAAGGCCCTCGGATCGCGCGTCCTTGTGTCATCTCCAGCGGTCGCCTTGAGCGCCACGCTGCTGCTCGCGGCGGTGCTCACGATTCCCCGCTCCCCCGCGTATGGTCAGATCCCGAACATGTGGTGCAAACCAGCGGGTGGGGTCACGTGCGCGAACTGCAATGTCAACGGAACAGTCTATGGCTGCACCGCGCCGATTCCGCAACAGTGGACGGTTGGAGCCTGCAACAATAACCCCGGCAGCAACTGCACCAACTGGCCCCAAAACCAAGGCAATTACGACTGCGGCACCCTCGTGAAATGCGCGACCGGCAATGTGTTTGGTGTGTGCAATACTTACGCCATACCGTACACCGTCAGGACGACGCTCTCAGCCGCAAAACCCCCTTTTCCGCAAGAGTGAGACCGCCGTGCGATTCGCGATACAGAACAAGATGCGCGCACGGCGCGGAGAGGTTGCCAAGGTAGAATCCACCGCCCCCACCGCACGCGGATTAGCCGCGCCGGCGTCCGTGCGGAGATCCCGCCAGAGTTGATCCAGCAAGCATCTGATGTGTATGGCTCGAACGCGCTGCAATCACCGTCGCCTGAGCGTGAACCAGGCGATCTCGGGGATGCAGCCGTAGCGGACCGGGTGTTTGCCGCCCAGGCCCAGGCTGGCGTACATGAGCGTCCGGCCCGCGCGGAAAAAGCCACGGTCGAACCGCCGCGAATAGCGGCTGGGCATGAAGATCGGACCCACCAGTGGGAACCGGATCTGGCCGCCGTGATTGTGGCCCGACAACATCAAATCCACACCCCACGACGGGGCCCGCGGAAAAAGGTCGGGCGTGTGCGAGAGCAGCAAGCGAAAATCGGCCTCGGGTATCTCGCCCGCCGCGAATCGCGGACCCCAGGGGGCGCTCGTGCCCCCGATCGCAAACGCGGACCCGTCGACGTCGAACGCGCGCCAGCGCCCCTCCAAGAGCTCATACCCCGCGCTCTCGAGAGTCGCGCCGACTTCGCCCGCGCCGTATTCGTGGTCGTGATTCCCCAGAATGGCGAGCTTCCCCAGCCGCGCATTCAACCGTCCCAGCACCGGCTCGATCCAGGCGAGGGTCGCGAGTTCCTCGACGACGTCGCCCGTCACCACCACCAGATCGGCCGGGCGGTCGCGACAATGATCGATCACCCAATCAAAATACGCACGCGCATAACATTCCGAGAAATGCAGGTCCGATAGCTGCAAGATCCGCAGGCCATCGAGGGCCTCCGGCAGATCGGCGAACCCGACCTCCCATTCGCGGACGTGCAGCTCGAGCGACTGATTGCCCGGCAGCCTGAGCATCCACGCGCCCGATCCCTGGCCCACGTAGCGTGCGCGCGGGGCCCGATCGATCGCGCGATGGAACGAGCAGTTGCCTGCGACGCCCTTGGGTTGCTTCTTGAGCGCCAGCCGCAGCGAGCCCAACGGCCCGATAATAAATCCAGATATAATACATAGTATCATATAAGATTGCATTGGCCACGCCCACGTCCACCACGGCTCGCGCCAGGTCAGCCAGCCGAGCCAGGCGGCGGCGAGGGTGAAGACGACCAGGACGAGAAAGCGCAGGCGGCCGAGCGTGGTTTCGCTGTATCCGAGCGCCGACGTCGCGTTGACGACGAGCACGAAGTGATAGAGATGCCCCACGAATGGCGCCCAGGCGAGGGCCGTTTCCCACGGCGTGCCGTCAAGGCTCATGCGTGGGGGCCTCGGGCGGAGGGGCGGGCTCGCTGGAATCCGCGGGGGGCGCGCCCGGCGACGCTTCGCGCGGGCTCGACGAACGGAGGGCCTGCTCGACCGCCTCGGTCAGCCGGTCCGACCGAAAGGGCTTGTACAAGACGGTCTGGAGCCCCTCTTGCCGCGCCTTCACGATCGAGTGGTTGGGATCCCAGCCGAAGCCGGTCATGAGGATGATCGGGACGCTGGGCTGGACCTCGCGAAGCCGCTTGAACGCTTCGTAGCCGTCCAGGTCGGGGAGCCGGATGTCGACCAGGGCGGACGAGTAGGCCGATTGCCGCATGAGCGCGATCGCCTCGTTGGCGTCGCGCGCGGTCTCGACGCTCGCACCCTGGCAGCCAAGCAAATGATGCGCGGACCGGCGGATCGACTCGTCCTTGTCGACCACCAGGATCCGCGAGCCCGCCAGCCTTGGGGCGGGACCGGGGTGGGTCAGCCGCGGGGCGGGGGCGACCGCCGTGCCCGCTTTCTGGATCAGCGTGCGGATCTCACGCGCTCGGTAAAGCAAATGCCTGAGCCGCGCGATGATGTCCTCGTCGTGGCCGGCGTAGCGGTCGAGCACGGTGGTGGCGTCGGTGATGATGTCGTCGACCGGCAGCGCCAGCTCGCGGTCGATCGCTTGCACCGATGCGCTCGCGGTGCTGACCTTCTCGGCCTGGAGCAGTTCCAGGGTGTTGAGGGCGGCGGCGATGTTGCGCCCGTAAATCTCGATGAACTGGCGGTCGCGGTCGTCAAAGGCGTTGGGCTGGGGGCTCTCGACGTTCAAGGTGCCGATCACCTTGCCGTGAAAGATCAGCGGGACCGTGAGCGAGCTCCGCGAGCCGCTGGCGCCTTCCAGATAGAGCGGGTCGCCGGTGGTGTCGGGGCAGAGATAGCTCTTGCCCGTGGCCGCGACATGGCCGGTCACGCCGTTCCCCTCGGTGCGCGCGTAGAGCTCGCGATTGGCCGCCAGCGGCGTCATCCCCTCGGTCAAGAGCGGGATCAGCCGGCCGGTCGGGCGGTCGAGCAGGCGGATCTCGATGAAGTCGAGCCCCAGCAGATCCTTCATGTGGCGGGCGATGTTGAACTTGAGCAGGTCGGTCCGCTCCTCGACGCCCATCTCCGAGAGTTCCTCCGGGGTCAGGTCGGCGAGCTCGTCGCCGGCCTGGTGGATGGCGTTGACCTTGAGCTGCTGCTGGGTCTCGTCGGTGGTCTCGCGGGTGAGCGCGATCAGGTGCGTGAGATCGCCAGCGCCGTCGAAGACTGGCGTGACCGTCAGCCTGAGATAGCGCCCGCCCGCGATCTTGAGGGCGGTTCCGGCGGTGGCGCGCGAGGCCACGGCGGTGGTGAACGGGCAGGACTCAGGCCCCAGGATCTCGGGCTGGCCCAGCGCGTCGTAAAACGAAACGCCCACCACGTCGGGCCGACTCGTCAGCAGTTGGAACTCGGGATTGGCCCAGATCAGCTTGAGGTCGGGGTCGACCACGGCGACGCCGTCGGAGATCGCCTCGAGGATCTCCTCGGCCTGGATCATCACGCCAAAGAGCCGCACCGACGAGAACTGGGACGAGTCGACGTAGACGGCCGAGAATTTGCCGTCGCGCAAAAGCGCCAGCGCTTTCGAGCTTGTCCGCACGGTGGTCACGTCGAACGCGACCGCGAGCCCATCCAGGCTGGCCTTGCCTGGGGCTCCTTCGCGATCAATGACGAGCAATCGCGGCTTCTCGGTCAAACGCGTGCACTCCCCGCCGGGTCCGCGCAAAGAGCGAACGCCAACCAGAGGATCGCCCTCGTCCCCGGTCGACGTCTCTCGCGCGAACACGTAATCGTAACCCCGCGCCCCGCGCCAGAACAAGCCGCCCTGGGGGCGCGGCGGCCGATCGCTGGACTGGGGTGGGGCGCGGCGGTCTATTTGGCCTCGGTTTGAGGGCCCGAGGGATCGTCGAAGCGGGCGAGGGCGGGTTCGACCAGGCCGTTGTCGTGGACGAGAACGCCGCGGCCGCCAGCGAAAAACGTGCCGGTCCCCGCGAGGTCGAGATTCAGGCTTGGCATGTCGTTCGAGGCCTCGACCGCGGTCACGGTCGTCGTTCCTCCCAGCACCCGGACGCGGTCGCCGGGCTTGAGCTCGCCCGCCATCGTCCAGCCCGAGCCGACTTTCCAGACCCGGGTCAGGCGACTGGCAAGCAAGACCTGGCGGTCGTCGAAGGCGACCTTCTGGATCTTGCTCTTGGAATGCCGCGCGACCGCGAGCACCGGCTCAAACGCAAGCCGGCCGGTCGCCACATCCTGGGCGAGAACCTGGTCGCCGACCTGAATGACATCGATCGGACGCATGCCCATCGGAGTTCGCACAAAGGCGCCGCTGGCCAGGTAGGCCTGGGTGATCGGCTCCTCGCGGGGATTCGCCCCGGCCGGCGCGGACAGCTTGGCGAGCGACTCCGCCCGGTCGGCTTCGTTCAAATAGCCCTGCTCGAGCGCCCACCACCTGCGCCAGGTTCCCGGGGAGACGCCGAAATCCTTGCCCGTCGTCGTCCGCAGCACGAGCAGCACGCGCTCGTCGATCTCCTTGATCCGGGCGTTCGTGTTCTCGAGCGTCTGAACGTCGTTCGCCAGCTTCTGCTGGAGCATCTGATTGGCGGCGGCCAGGTTCTGGGCGACCATCACGCCCAGCTCGCGATCCTGCTCGGCGGCCATGGCCATTGTCTGAAAGGCAAGCTGATCGACCGAATTCTGATTCGCGTTCTGGTTACGTCCACCGGGCCCTCCCGACGGGCTGAAGGTCGGGGAATTCGGATTCCAGGCGGCCGATGCCATGATCATGTTGTTCACGCTGAAGGGGTTGAATGGCACCTGGGGGGTGAAGAACCGCGGAAGCTGCGAGGGGTCGACGGTCGGGGGCTGATAGTCGAACTCGAGATTCTGCTTGTCTTGCTTGATGATGATCTTGGCGGCCGAGCCGGGTCCGTTCATGGGTCGGAGCTCGTAGTCGAACGGTTTGCGGAGCAGCCCGATCAGCTTGCCGACGAAATCGCGAGGGTCGCGGTCGACCAGGGCGTCGGCGGCGGCCGCCCGGACCGTCGGCCGCGGGCTCAAGATCGCCAGCGACGCCAGGCAATTCGAGGCGGTCGCGCCGTCGATCTTGCTCAGGCGTTCGATCGCGGCGAGCTGGGCCTTCTCGCTTCCCTTCAAGAAGATCGACCAGATCATCGGGACCGCGTGGGGGTCGGCGACCTGTTCCAGCGCCTCGGCGGCCTTGGCGTGCTTGCTCGGGTCGCGGCCGTCGAGCCCGTCGCGGATATGAGTGAGCTTCTTGGCCCAGTCGCGATCGGCCTTGTGCTGGCGGTCCTGGCCGTGCTTGGCGGCGGCGATCTCCTCGGGCTTGGCCCAGCGCCCGGCGACCTTCTTGTATCCCAGCCGCTTCCACACGATCTCGCGGCCGGAATCGAGCCGCAAGACGGTGAGATAATGGGCGACGGCCTGGGGCTTGAGCCCCTTGGAATCGCACCACGACGCCAGGGCGAACTGGGCGTCGGGGGTCTCGACGGCGTCTCGGCGGTGGGCTTCATATTCGGATATGAGCGCGCGGTGGGCGGGGTCGGCGGCGAGCCGGCCGGCGACGGCCTCGGGCGTTCGCCAGTTTCCCTGGTCCGAGATCGCCCCCAGAAGCCCCCACGCCCGGTCGTTCTCGGGGTCGAGCGCGAGCGCCCGTTTCAAATGTTCCTTCCGCCCCGGCTCGTCCCCCGCGCGCTCGCACTCGAGCGCGCGCTGGATCTCCGCGGCCGCCCCCCGGGCGGATTCCGCGGCCGCCCCCCGCCCCTTGGCCGCGGCGGCTTGGCCTGGCCCCTGGGCTTCCGCCGCCCCAACCGCCAACCAACCGAGCAGGATCGCGGAGAACATCGCCTGCACTCCTCGAGTTTTCGCGGACCGGGATGAATCTGGACGTCCCATCATTATGGCCGAGGGATGAGGAAACGCGAAAGGATCCAGCCGCTTTCGCGGCGGCGAAGTCTTTCAAGGGGACGTCCTTTTGACGTTTCAAGGTTTTTTTACTTTTTTCTTCTTGATATAATCCCCCCCCCGTAATAATGACACACGTCAATTCGTTCAATTCGGGCCACTGATTCCTTGATGCGTGAAAGAAAGGAGCGCTCACATGACTCACGACGACCGAGCGCCGCGCCTGGACGCTCGGACTTTGGTCTCTCAACCTCGTCATCGGGGTCGTTCTGATGGCGCCGTCGCTGGCCGGTGCAGCTTCCCGCGGCGTGGCGACGCTCACGCCGTCGGACTGCATCGCGATTCTCGGCGGCTGCGCGCAGGGCCAGGCGGATTGCGCGTGTTCGACGGCGATGTGCGGAGGGACTGCCCCGCCGAGCCCCAACGCGTGTTCGACCACGAGCCTCATCTGCGTCACGAACGGCAATGGCGGGTGCATTCAGCTTCAAACGATCTCGACGAACTTTTGTGGCGCGCCGAACACTTCCAATCCAAACGGCTGCAAGCAGGGATCGCTTCAGACGCATTGCGCCTACGTCCAAGGGGTCAAGACCGCCCCGGCGGGAGGCTGCGGCGCCGCCGGCGCCTGCGCGGGAGGTAAGAATTATTTCGTCGGGCAATGCGGCGACTTTGGCGCGACATGCCAGAATAATTAGAGCGAGCTTTGTGCTGGGTTTCCTGTTACCCAAGACGTCGGGCTCTCGACGTAGGGGCCTTGCACCGAGAACGTCCAAAACGCCGTGCGCGCCGCGGCTTTTGAATCGGTTCGCCCGACGAGGTGCTCTGACAGCGATTGCTTTGCCGCGTCGGACGACCTGGAGAATCTGGTTTCCCGGCGGTATGAATGCTGGCTATTCTGACGATATGGAATGCGCCTCCTCGCCGTGGACGATGAGGGGCGGGGAGTCACGAGCGACGTGCCTTGTTCGAAATCGGGGGTCCATTTGATGGTGACTCGCTTGCTTCTTCCACTTTGCCTTCTGGCGGCCCCCTCCGGGGCTGGAGGCGACGAACATCCAACCGCCGCACAAGACCTGCTCAGGTACGTCGCGGATCGACAAGCAATCATTCAAAACATCGAATGTTTATGCTCGTACCGTGGACGTGAGACCCGGATTCGCGGACGTTCGTTTCGGGCGTTCACTCAGGGTTTTCGCGTGACCCTCGAGCCCGACGGCAAGGCACTGCTTGATTTCGATTGGAGCGAGGAGTGGGAGCGTCATCAGGTTTCCCTCATGTCCTATGACGGGCAGTACTTCCGCCAGTTGGGTCCGAGCCTGGACGGGAGCATCATCGTCGGTCTCATACGGAAATCCAAGACGATTCCATGGAAGGCCGATCCAGCGGAACTTCTCTCCCTTTTCTACTGGGGCCCAGGCGAGATTCTGGACTACCACCAGTGCTCGCCGAGCGTTGGCGAACGACGGCGAATCGGTCGGTTTGATTGCGTGAGCCTGATCCTTGAGACCCGAGCCCGCGCCAAGGGAGAAGCCTTTCGATTCGTCTACTGGCTCGCCCCAGAACTTGGTCATGCACCAGTTGAGTACGACCGCCTCCGGAAACCAAGCACGACGATGGGTTGGAGGATCGTCGACCATTTTGTGTCCCAGGGCTTTGTGGAGGTGGAAGGAGTCTGGTTGCCGAGTGCGATCCACGTCACCGAGCACGGGTATAACGATGATGGAGGTTACGACCTCGAACAGGACTTTGTCGCCACGTTCGAGAAATGGAAGATCAACCAGCGGCTGAAACCCGAGACGTTCCGGATCTCGTTCCCCGCGGGCGCGTGGGTGACTGATGAGATACGAGGCGTCACGTATACAAAGGGCAAGATCGGCGACCCCGAGATCGCGAGGCAGGTTTCGGAGGCCGGTGCGCTGGTCATCCCGAGTGCCGAAGTGGCCGATCTCGTCGAACGTCTAACCGCAATCCCTGTCTCGACGAGCGATTCCGGCTTTTGGGTCGGGCTCGGGGTGAGCGTGACTTCGGTGATTGGCCTGGGCGCGGCCGTTTACGGGCTCATCCGCGCGAAACGTCGGTCCCGCACAGGAATGGAGAATTCCACGTGAAAACAGCCGCTTTCGTCACCGTCGTTTCCATCGCGCTCGCGGGTTTTTGCTTGACCGCGGCGCGTTCGACCCGTGGTCGGGGAACCGCGACCCACGTTCATGGCCCGTCGGGAGTCGACCCTGAGACTCCGTGCGGCCCGGTCAGCCTTGCGGTTGTCAGCCAGTATTGCAACCGTCCCACGACGATCGAGGAATGCCGCGCGCGGACCAATTCCGGCGAGCTGGGCGCGTGTTCGTTCGCGGATCTGGCCAAGGCTCTTCAAGACGAGGGATTCGCTGTCGCGACGGTCCGGTACGATCCTCGCCGGCCTCCCTGACATCGGCTGCCGATGATCCTTTTCGTCGACGGAGACCACTTCCTATCGGCTCTCCCATGCGATTCCGGCTGTGTCATCGTCGATCCTCCGGCCGAGCCGAAAGCAACTCGTTGGAGCGATTTCGCCAGCCGATGGCAAGGCGAAGCCATCGTCGTCGGTCTGACGCAAGCCGACCTGGACGCGGCCCTCAAGGACTGAACAATCCATTTAAGCTTTCTTTCTAATTCCAACTCTATGTCGATGCGATCTCGATGGACCCTCTTGATCGGTTTGGTCGCCACGGCGATCGGGGGCTCGGCGTGGGGGGTGATCGCCCATCTCGCGACCCCCCAAACTCCGCGAGCGTTCATCGACCGGGACAGTCACAACTGGGGCCACGTTCTGCCAGGCGAGGAAGTCGCGACGAGATTTGTCATCCAGAACGACGGTAGATCTCGGCTCGAGCTCGGCGAGCCGCAAACATCGTGCGGCTGCACGAAGCCGCGCCTGCCCAAGACGACGCTTCGGACCGGCGAACGAATCATCCTCGACGTCGGCTTCCATGCGCCGACCGAAATGGGCGCGGTCCAACATTTCGTGAAGATTCCGACCAACGACCCGGACAGACCTCTGCTAACCTTCTTCCTGTTCGCCGAGACGTACCTGAGCGTCCGGGCCGCTCCCCAAGCCGTCGACTTCGGCGGCCTGCCGCCTGGCGCGACACGCGAACGGCTTGTTCAACTCCACTCCCCCGATCGCAAGCCTTTTCGACTACGACTCTCGTCGCAAGACCTTCCGGAGGTCTCCGTGAGGATCGAGCACCCTGAATCCCTCTTGCCTGTCCACCGCGTCGTGATCGTTTTCACGGCCGGCGAACGTCTGGGGCACGCTCAGGGCGTAGCGAGGATCGCGACCGACCGCGACGACGTTCCTTACGTCGGCATCCCGATCCACGCCCAGATCGAAGGGCCCGTCGAGATCAGCCCGAGCTCGCTCACGATCGAGAAAGAGGACATTGGTCGACCCGTCGAACGGGTTCTGCTCGCCAGGTTGTCGAGTTCCAGCAGGGCCAAGCAGGTCCGGCGCGTGGAAGTCGACCCTCCCTGGGAGCTTCTCGGCCAGTCGACGAAAGCGATCAGACCGGGAGAGTCTCTGATTCGGCTTACGTTGCGTTTTCCTCAAGGTTCGGGAGCGGCGTCGGGCCGGTTGAGTCTCGTTCTCGACGACCCCCGATCCACGGCTATCGACGTACCTCTCACGATCCATGGATGGACGCCGCCGTTCCCGGGGGTTTCTCCATGAGTCGCAAGGCCCACCGAGAGCCCGTAAGGGGCTTCACTCTGATCGAGGCGCTGGTGGTCGTGGCAATCATCGGAATCGTGGCCGGCTTGCTTTTGGTCGCGGTCCAGTCGGCCCGCTCGGTCGCTCGCAAGGCGACCTGCGCGACGAACCTCCGCCAGATCGGCATCGCCATGGGCAATTATGTTTCTCGAGAAAATGTGTTTCCTTCGGCGATGCTCGGCACGGGACCGATCCCGTACACCGCTTGGTGTCATTCGGCCTTCGTCGCGATTCTCCCCGAGCTTGAGCAGGTGCCCGCCTTCAATGCGATCAATTTTCTACTCAACCAGGGCCCGGAGGCGATCGTGCCCGACAACACGACGGCCGGGCTCTTCGTCGTCTCCGTCTTCCTGTGTCCCTCGGATGGTCAGTCGATCCCCGCTGACTCGGCGCCGGTCAATTACCGGATCAACATGGGGGCGGGATACGACTTGAACGTAGAGACCAAGGAGCCGGCCCAAGCGGGCCCCTTCGCCCTCCTCAAAGTGATCGCCCCGGCTCAGGTCACCGACGGCCTCTCGACCACATCTCTGGTTTCCGAGCGTCTCCGCGGGGACGGGGATCTGGTTGGATGGGACCGCCAGCGCGATCCCTGGTTCGCCAATTACGTAGGCTTCTCGGGATCGGTCGACGCCTTTGCACAGGTTTGCGCCTCCGCCTCGGCCTTCGAGCCGCATTACAGCGCCGGGGGCTGGACATGGTTTCTCTTCAGTTATGACACGACGCAATACAATCATGTCGTCACACCAAACTCGCAAGCTCCCGACTGCTCAACTCAGGGCCAGAAGGACGGATCCCGCGGCTTTTCCGATTCCGGGATCTATACAGCGCGCGGCGGGCATGCCGGCGGTATCAACCTGCTCACGGCTGACGGCGCCGTTCATCAGATCGGAAACGGCGTGGCCACGAACGTCTGGCGCGCCCTGGGCACTCGGGCGGGGGGCGAAGTCGTCGGGCCGGCGTATTGAGCGACACACCCGAGCAGCCCGCGGGCCAACCACTTTCTCCGCGTGCAGGTTTATCCTCCAGCTTCGGAGCGGCGATTCGCCGTGCCCGGCCGCGCAAAATCGCCGATCAGTCCGAACCGACTCGTTGATTCTTGGCTGGGGTCGGGGATAATACGCGGAGTCGACGGGGATGGCGGACGGTTGAGGTCACAACGGGGAACTTTTTTTCAGGAGGCGACGGCATGATGGGCATTCGGTCACGGATCACCTTGACAATGGCGGTTCTCGCGATGTCGCTTCAAGCGGCGGCGTGGGGCGGCGAGCAGGCCGGGCTCAAGCGGGGGACGCCGGACGTGAAGTCGGCGGGGCCGCTGGGCTTTGGTCCCGACGGGATCTTGTTCGTGGGCGACACCCAGGGGGCGGCCTTGTTCGCGATCGACACCGGCGATCGCGCGGCCAATCTTGACAAGAAGGCGATCGAGCTCAAGGACGTGGCGGGCAAGGCGGCCGCGCTTCTGGGCGCGACGGCCAAGCAGATCGTGATCAACGACATGGCCGTGAACCCGATCTCGGGCAACATCTATCTTTCACTGTCGCGCGGGCGCGGGCCCGACGCCGCGCCACTCCTGCTCAGGGCGACCGCCGACGGCAAGCTCGAGGAATTCGCCCTCGAGAACGTCCCGTTCGCCAAGGCCGAAATCCCGAACGCGCCGGGCGCGAAGGCCACTGGCCGCGGGCCGAGCCCGCGGGCCGAATCGATCACCGACATCGCCTACGTCGACGGCCGGGTCTTCCTGGCCGGCCTCTCGAACGAGGAATTCTCGTCGCGCTTGATCGCGATCCCCTTCCCGTTCAGCAGCGAGGGCTTTGACGGAGCGGCCATTGAGATCTATCACGGCGCCCACGGCCAGTTCGAGACCAAGTCGCCGGTCCGCACGTTCGTGCCCTATCGCCTGGACGGCAAGCCCTATCTGCTGGCGGCCTACACCTGCACGCCGCTCGTCAAGGTCGCCGTCGACGACTTGAAGGCCGGAGCGCACGTCAAGGGGACGACCATCGCCGAGCTCGGCAACCGCAACCGCCCGCTCGATATGGTCGCCTATCAAAAGGACGGCAAGGATTACCTCTTGCTCGCCAATAGCAGCCGCGGCGTGATGAAGATCCCGACCGAGGGGGCGGCCACGGCCCCCGGCATCACCGCCCACGTGAACGGCACCAAGGGGTTGGGATACGAGACGATCGCCACGCTCAAGGGCGTCGTCCAGATGGATCAGCTCGACGGCCGCCGCGCCGTCGTCCTGGTCCAGGAAGACCCCGCGGGCTCGATCGATCTTCGCACCATCGACCTGCCGTGATCCGGGCCGGAGGGGCCGTGATCACGCGCATGATCGTGCTGGTTTTCGTTGCGACGGCGTTCGCGGCCTCGACCCCGATCGAGGCCGCGGACCCGCCCAGCGCTCGCCTTCCGCGGGTCGCCTGGAAACCGCTCGATGGGAAAACTCAAACTGCCTGCGTCGAGGTCGCCGGGCTCACGTCTGAATCGCTCGCCTGGCTCGAAAAACCGGAGCGAACGATCGCGGACTGGAACGCCGCCCTGGGCGTTCGCGTGGTTGAGCGGGGCGCGGTCGCACCGCTCTGCTTGCTGGGCAAATACGCAGTCGCCGGCGCGGTCGTTCGCTTCACGCCGCGGTTTCCGCTCGAGCCCGGCCTGACCTATCGGGCCGCGCTCGACATGAACAGCCTGGGAACGCGCCAGGGCTCGACGCGGGATGACCCGATCGTGGCCAATTTCACCTTGCAAAGGCCGCCCCAGGGACCGCAAGCGCGGGTCACGGCCATTTATCCCTCGTGCGACGTCTTGCCCGAAAACCTGCTCCGTCTTTACATCCACTTCTCCGCGCCCATGAGCCGGGGCGAAGCCTATCGGCGGATCCATCTGCGCGACGACCAGGGGCGCGAGATCGACGCGCCGTTTCTTGAGCTCGACGAAGAACTCTGGTCGGCCGATCAGACGCGATTCACGCTGCTGTTCGACCCGGGGCGGATCAAGCGCGGGCTCAAGCCGCGCGAGGAGGTCGGGCCCGCGCTCAAGGCGGGCGGCTCATACACGATCGTGGTCGACGCAGCCTGGCAAGACGCCCACGGGCGATCACTGGCCGCGGGGGCGAGCAAGGCGTTTCGAGTCGGCCCCGCCGACCAGACCTCGCCCGACCCGGCGAACTGGAAGGTGGAGACGCCCCGCGCCGGCGGAGTGGATCCCCTCGTCGTTGTATTCCCGGAGCCAATGGACCACGCGCTTCTGGAACGAATGCTGTCCGTGCTCGATCACGCGGGCACGCGGCTTGACGGGACGGTCTCGGTCGACAAGGGCGAGCGCGTCTGGCGCTGGCGGCCGCGGCAGCCGTGGCGCGAGGGCGACCACCGAATCGCGATCGATGTCGAGCTCGAGGACCTGGCCGGCAACAGCGTCGCTCGCCCGTTCGAGGTCGATGAGACAAGACCGATCACGACCCGAACGACGATCAAGACCAGAGATCTACCGTTTCGGGTCGGTCCCAGCGGGCGGTGAGGGCTCGGTCGCGAGCAGGGCCATCGTCGCCCACGCCGTTGTCGAGACTCGCTGGGCGTAACTGACGCCGTCGGAGGGTCTGGTCGTCTCGACCCAGCTTCCGTCGTCTTGTTGTTCGGCGATCAAATAGGCACGTCCACGCATAATCATTTGATCAGAATCAAGATGCCCGCGTACCTGGGCCAGCCCCAGTAACGCGATGGCTGTGTCGTAGATTTCCGGTGGGGAAAGGATGCGCGGACCCCAGCCGCCAGGGTTGGACTCGCCTTCGCGGAGTATCGCGATCGCTCGCTCTTGACGGCGGTCACTCGAAGAATCGCCGGCCATCAAGCAGACGGCCGCGTCGATGACGGTTTCGAGCGAGCGTTTGTCGAGCCATGCCGTGGCCCGCCCAATCGCCTTTGAGAACCGCGCTGGGTCGGCGGTTTTCAGAGCGTCACGCGCCAGGAGCGCGGAGAGTGGTCGGCCCAGCGTGGTCGGCGAGCCGATGTCATCCACGCCGTCGATCGGCCACGAGCCGTCCTGGCTCTGGAGGTCGGCCAGCGCGAGTGCCGCTTGATCGAGCGCACGGCGATTCTCGAACAGCCCGGTCTTGACCCCGGTCGCGAGCGCGAACGAAAAGGCCAACCGTGCCAGCCGTTTGTCGCTGAAAGGGCCGCCGGGGCCGTTGTCATCCCACTGACGCGGTCGTTGCAACCAATCGGCGGTCGCGGCCAGCGATTTCGGGACGGTCTGGCCGCGCGCCTGGGCCGCGAGGAAGAGCGCGCGGGCTGCGTCGCCGTTGTTGTGGCAAGAGAAGCAACGATGCTCGCGCGACCACCGCGAGACCTCGCGTTCGAGGAAATCGGTGGCCTTGCTCAAGGTCGCGCCGGCCGGTCCGGGCGGCTTGCCCGCGGCCTGGGTTACGAGAAGGCCGGCCGCCAGGATCGGTGCGATCAGCACGTGTCATCTCCCGGATGCTTGGTCGGCGCGTCACGCCGGATCATACGTCGGGATCCATTCCAGCGGCGCGCAACCGCGCCGCCAATCGCTCCGCGCGGCGCCGCTCGGCGTCGCGCTCGCGGGACGCCGCGTTCCGCTGGATTCGCATTTCTTGATAGGTCAAGAACGGCCGGCCCTCGGAATCGCGAATCACCAGCTCGGGGCCGTCAAGGTCGAAACGCACGCCCAACCGTGGGCTCGTCCAGCCGTTCGTCTCTGGGATCGGCGCCAGACTCTCTCCCGAGCGGTTGAATCCCTTGAGACTGATGTCCTCGGGATCATAGATGTAATACTCCATGACGCCGTGTCGCGCGTAGAACCGGAGCTTTTCCGTCATCGCGGCGGTTCGGTTTACCGGCGATAGAACCTCGAAGACCACGGCGGGCGGAAGGTCGTCTTCCTCCCACTGAAGATAAGAGCGCCTGTGCCCCTTGGGCCGCCCCAGGACGACCATCGCGTCCGGGGCGGTACAAATACCCGGCTCGCCCTCCACCGGATACCAGAACAAATCGCCGGCGACGAATACGTCCGACCGCGCCGCGAAAACGCACTCCAGTCCCTCCTTGATCGTCACGATCCACTGGAACTGGAGGGTGTTTTCCGCCATCGGCTGGTCGTCCGATTCGGGATAGATGACGGCTTGCGGACACGTGCTCAAGAGGTCCATGAAAGGGCTCCCTCTCTCTCGCGACCAGGCTCGGCACATTGATGGATCCGCTACTCGAGCGGCACGAGCTGCTGGATCGCGTCCTGGACCTGTTTCATTTTGATGGGCTTGGTCAAGACGATCAGGCGGTCGTCGACCGGGAGCTTTTCGCGGAGGTGGTCCTGGCGCGGGCCGAGCAGGACGACCGCCAGGAGCTGCTTTGCCGCGTCCTTTCGGACCGTTTCCTGGGTGTCGAGAAAGGCCTCGACGGGATCGTCGCTGGACGGCGGCGGTTCCGCGGTCGCATGGGCCGTTTCGTGCATGTCGAGGAAGGCTTCGACGGCGTCGTCGCCCAGGCCGTCGGTGTCGTAGACCACGGCGTCGATCTTGGCCTCGCGATAGCGTTCGGCGGCGGTCTCCGCGTCGGAGAGAACCAGGACGCGATATCCCATCGCCGACAGCGACTTGCGAAGTGCGTCCTGGATCTCGGTTTGAGCCTCGACGCACAGTACGGTTTTCTGCGGGACGGCCTTTTTCTGGACCGGTGCGGGAGCGGTTGGAATCGGTTCCGGCTCCGGCCGCGCCGCGAAGATCAACTCGGCTTCGGTCGGCTGTCGCTTTTCCTTCTTACTGCCTTGGGCTTTCCGGGACGCCTCGAACTCCACCTGATAATGCTCGAGGTCGGCCAGCACGGCGTCCATGGTTTGATACCGCGCCTTGAGGTCAATGCGCATCATCCTTTCGACGATCAGGCAGAGCTCCTCGTCGGGGGCGTAACGGTGCTCGGCGATTGGCTTGATCGCGCCAAACGATCGCTTGAGCATCTTGCGCAGCATGTCCTTGCTCTCCGACTCTTCCATGGGGAGCTGGCCGGTGAGCATCTGGTAAAAGACACAGCCCAGGAAATAGATGTCGGATCGGGGATCGCCCTTGGGGCTGTTGCAGGTGCGCTCGAGGGCCGAATAGTCGACGGTCCGCTGGCTCTTGACCCCCGGCTTGGCCTCGTCGAACTGCATGGTGGCCAGGCCGAAGTCGACGAGCTTGGCCTCGCCCGAATGAGAGATCAGGATGTTGGTCCCCTTGATATCGCGGTGCGTGACCCCGCGTTCGAGCGAATACGCGAGCCCCCGCGACATGCCGACCATGAGCGGCAAAGCCTGCTCCGGGGGGATGTGGACCCGAAGCTTCATGAAATCGCGAAGGTTCATTCCCTCGACGTACTCCATGATCATATAGTGGCGGTTTTCCTGGCGGCCCTCGTCGATGATCTGGACGATGTTGGGATGGCGCAGCCGGATGCCGGCCTCGGCCTCCTGGTGAAAGCGGATGACCGCGTCGGGGATGTTGGCGAACCGTTGCCGCAGAACCTTGATTGCCAGCGGCTGTCGGGTCTGGACGTGCTCGCCGCGATAGACCCGGGCGAAGGTCCCCTCGGCCAGGTGAAAGAGCACCTTGGCCTCGCCGTAGAAGAAACCCGAGGGATCTCCCTTCCTGAGACGCTCGATCTGCCACGAGGTCAGCGCCCCCTTGCGCAACAGCATCCGCAGGGTCGCGTCGGGCGACCCGTCCTCGGCGTCGGCCGAGGCCTCGCGCAATTGCTCGCGCGTGACCAGCCCCAGCATGACTACCTGATCCACGATGATGTCGGCGTCGACTTCGGGCATGGCGAGGCGACCCCTGTCAGGCGAAAGACGATCCCGATTCACCCACCGGCGAATTACGGGAGAAATGATGATTTCGTGTCGGTCCATTTTTTATTCTAGCAAGCAACCCTGGTGCGCGACAGCACTTAGCCCCCCCGAACCACGTTTGCACAGGACCGGCCACGGACAGAACCGCCTGCCCGGCGGGATTCGATCCCGAAATCAAAAAAAAAATGAGTGTGACACGCTACCTGGCACCCAGACGACTTAGCTTTTCTGATGAGGAGACGTCGAGCCGCGGCCGACCCCGTCGTTCGACCCTCGATTCCAGCTCGGGCAAGGGGACGATCGCGGGAAGAAATCTTCCAAGGTTCCGTTCAGCGAGCCGACGACGCTTCGCGGGGCGGGCGATATCGAGGAGCACCACGAGGATGAACCGGACCGCACAGCGAACTCAGGCGCAGGAAGGCGCGGACGCGTCGCAAGACCCGTCGCGCGAGTGGACCAATCGCCGGGCGTCGGAACAGGCCACTCGAGCCGCCAACGCCAGGCAGCAGAGCGGCCGCCGCCGCTTCGTCGACCCGACGACAAGCGAACGCGAATACTCCGAAGCCGAGATGGAGTTCATGCTCGCGATGAACGACTATAAGCGCTCGAGCGGGCGGATGTTTCCCACCTGGAGCGAAGTGCTCGAGGTTCTCCGCGCGCTCGGCTATGAAAAGGCAGCCCCCCCCAAGCCGAGCAGCAGCCGGCGCAGGCAGCCGCAACCCGCCGCGGCCGCGCGCTAGGGACGCGGCTCGCCAAGGCGGCGGCAGCCGTTGACAACCCCGAGCGGACCCCCTATCGTCAAATCCTAGAAGACGATGGGTTCGCTCCACCGGCGCTCCGCCGTCGCGATCGGGCCGAGTGCAGACGCATCGGCCCGCGTCGTCCGGCCAAGCAGGTCCGCTTTGCCTCGCGTTTCGGGGTCTCATGACGATTCGCACCAGGTTCGCACCCAGTCCAACCGGCTATCTTCACATTGGCGGCGTACGCACCGCCCTCTTCAACTGGCTCTTGGCCCGCCGCCACGGCGGCCAGTTCGTTCTACGCATCGACGACACCGACCGTGAACGCCACGTCGACCAGGCCGTCGAGAAAATCCTCGACGGCTTTCGCTGGATCGGAATCGACTGGGACGAAGGGCCCCAGATCGGCGGATCGAGCGGGCCCTATTACCAGTCGCAGCGAGGCGATCACTATCGCCGGGCCGTCGAACGCTTGATCGCGTCCGGGCACGTCTATCGCGACTATACCACCGAGGCCCAGCGCTCGGCCGCCAAGAAGGCCGCCGAACGCGACAAGCGCGCCTACCGCTTCCGCAAAGTGCCCCTCTCCGACCACGAGCTCGCCCAATACGAGGCCGAGGGCCGACCGTACGCCCTGCGCTTCCAGGTTCCACTCGGCCGTACCCTTGTACTCGCCGACCAGATCAAGGGAGACGTCTCCTTCGCCACCGAGGAAATCGGCGACTTCGTGATCGTGAGGCCCGACGGCGCTCCCCTCTACAACTTCGCCAGCGTCGTCGACGACGTCGACATGAAGATCACCCACATCGTCCGGGCCGAGGAGCACCTCTCGAACACGTTTCCCCAGCTTCTGGTCTTCGAGGCCCTGGGCGCGACCCTCCCCGTCTTCGCCCACATCCCCTACGTGGCCGAGCCCGGCTCGCGCGCCAAGATGTCCAAGCGCAAGATCGCCGACTACGAAAAGCAAGGCGTACTTGTGTATTTGCATCAATACATCGAGCGCGGCTATCTGCCCGAGGCGGTCATGAACTATCTCTCGCGCCTGGGCTGGAGCTACGACGACAGCCAGGAGATCTTCACGCGCCAGGAATTGATCGAGAAATTCTCGCTCGACCGCGTCAACAGCTCGCCCGCCAGCCACGACCAGGACAAGCTCTTCTGGGTGCAGGGTGAATGGATGAAGACGATCCCGCTCGACCAGAAGGTCGCCGGCGTGATCCCGTTCCTGGCGCAGGAGGGCTTGATCTCGAGCGAGCCTAAGCCTGACGAGCGCAGCCGAATCGAAGCGGTGGTGCAGGCGCTCGGCGACCGGCTCAAGATCTATTCCGACATCCTCAAGCTGGGCCGGTTCTTCTTCGCGGACGCGATCGTCCATGATCCCGACGCGGTCAAGAAGCGCTTGCGCAAGGAAGGCGTCGCGGCGATGCTGGGCGAGCTCGAGACGCTTTTGCATGAGACCGATCCTTTCGATGTGGGAACCCTCGAGAAAGCCGTTCACGAGTTCGCCGAAAAAACGGGCCGCAAGATGGGCGACGTCGTGAACCCGCTCCGCGTGGCCGTCACCGGTCAGGGAGTCGGCCCCGGCCTCTACGACTGCCTGGCGATCCTCGGCCGCGAAACCTGCCTCGCCCGCCTCCAGCAGACCAGAGCGCTGCTGGCCGAGCCGGGAGCGGCGTAGAGCGGACGAGTGCTCTCACTGATGGCCTTGCTACGCCTTCTGCCACCCCTCGATCCTCGGGGCCAGGCGGTCGGCGATTTGTTGGGGACTCTCGTCGGCCGCGACCGGGAACAAGACGACCTCGCTCAGGCCGCGAAACCAGGTCCGCTGGCGTTTGGCGAACTGGCGGGTACGGGCCTGGATCCGCTCGATGGCGGCCGATTCCGTCAAGCGGCCGCTCAAGAGATCGAACGCCTCGCGATAGCCGATGGCCTGGGCCGCTGTCTGGTCGAGTGGCGGGTCGAGAACGCGCAGCCGCCGCGCCTCGTCGAGAAAACCGCTCTTGAAGAACCGCTCCACACGCGCGCTAATCCGGCGGTTGAGCGCGTCTCGGTCGAGCTCAAGCGCAACGACGGGAACCGTCGCCGGAGCGGGCCGCTCGTGCTCGGTCTGGAGCGCCGACAGCGGCCGCCTCGAAAGAGCGAGCACCTCGAGGGCCCGAACGATCCTGCGGCGATCATGCGGATGCACCCGGGCGGCGACCGCGGGGTCGTGCTCCGCCAGCCGCTCATGGAGCGCCGCCTCGCCCAGCGCCAGCGCCTCGCGCTCGAGCCCGGCGCGGAGCTCGGGATCGGAGCCGGCGCCCTCGAACAGCCCGCGCAATAGTGCTTTCATATAAAGTGGAGTCCCACCAACAAAAAGGACGCGCTTGCCCCGCGATTCAACCTCGAGGGCGCGCTCGGCCGCCCACTGGCGATACGCGGCGACGCTCGAGCGCTGCCAGGGGTCGAGGACGTCGATCAGGTGGTGCGGCACGCCTCCGCGCTCCTCCTGAGTCGGCTTCGCCGTGCCGATGTCGAGCCCGCGGTAGAGCGTCATCGAATCGAGCGCCAGGATCTCGGCGCCCAGGCGCTTCGCGAGCTCGACGCCGACCGCCGTCTTGCCCGAGGCGGTCGGGCCGGTGAGATAAACCGCCCGATGAAAGACCGCGGCGTCTAGCGTCAAGGTTCGCACTCCATCTTGGAAACACATGTTCCGCGCTCAACCCATTGTGGAGCGCTCGGTCGCCTGTTCAACGTACCACGCCGAGCGGTCGGATCGGCAGACAAGGGCGTTGTGGACGGGCGGGCGGGGCGTTAGTGTTGCGGGGGTCCGAATCGAATCATGGCGGCCAGCGGCCCGTGACCGCCCGAGGTCGGTGATCGAGGCCGCGTGTTCATGGAATCGTTCAACGTTCACAGCCCCAAAAAGGAAGCTCGAGATGTCGTCCTCTTCATCCGTCGCCGGCGGCTCGATTCGCCGGGTCGCCATCCTGTTCGCGGGAGGCCCCGCACCGGCGGCCAACGCCGTGATCTCCACCGCGGCCGCCGCCTTCGGCCGCCAGAAAATCGAGGTTCTGGGCATCCTTCACGGATATGCTCACTTGATTGAATATTCGCCCGACAACCCGATGCAGGAAGGCCGCGATTACGTCGTCCTCGATCAGAGCCGCCTGCGCCGAACCCGCAACACGCGGGGCATCATGATTGGAACCTCGCGCACGAACCCGGGCAAGGACGTCTCGAGCCCCAGCCATCTCACCGACCCCGCCCGCTCCACCGGCCTGCGCACGGTCCACCAGGCGCTCAAGTCGCTGGGGGTCGACGCCCTGATCTCGATCGGCGGCGACGACACCCTCAAGACCGCTAACAAGCTCAAGCAATTTCAGGATCTGCTCCCGGCCGGCGAAAAACGCATCGCCGTCGTCCACGTCCCCAAGACCATCGACAACGACTATCCGGGGATCGATTTCACCTTCGGCTATTTCACCGCCGTCGAGGTCATCGCCGGCGAGATCCGCAACCTGCTCGCCGACGCCGAGGCCGGGCGCATGTACTTCCTGGTCGAGTCGATGGGCCGGAGCGCGGGCTGGCTGGCCTATGGCGCGGCCATCGCCGGCGAGGCCAGCCTCGTCATCTCGGTCGAGGATCTGACCGCCGACTACATGACCACCGAGACCCTCACCGACCCCAAGACCGGAACGTCCACCAGCCGCGACGTCATGCGGATCGAGAAGGTGGTCAACCTGATCGTGCAGGTCATGATGCTCCGCGAACAGGAGAAAAAGGAATTCGGCGTGGTCGTCGTGGCCGAGGGGCTGGGTACGTACATGCCCTCCAAGTACATGGACGGAGTGACCTTCGACGACCATGGCCACATCGCGCTGGCCCAGACCAAGCTCGCGGCCACGCTCACCAAGCTGGTCGAGGCGGAATACCAGCGGCGAAACGGCCGCAAGCGGCGGGTGACCGGGGTCCAGCTCGGCTACGAGGCCCGATGCGCCCCGCCCCATGCCTTTGACGTCGTCCTGGGCAGCCAGCTCGGCGTTGGCGCCTACCGCGCCCTGGTCGAAAACGGACTGGACGGCGTGCTGATCTCGATCTCGGGGCAGTTCAACCTGAACTACGTCCCGTTCAGCACTCTCATCAATCCTGAAACCCTGGTCACCGTGATTCGCTTCATCCAGCCCGGCTCCGACTTTCAAAAGCTGGCTCGGTTCCTGGAGAATTATCCCCACGACTGAGTCGTCGGCCTCGAGCTCGATCGCGCGCCCAAGCGCGGCCAGCGCCACGCCGGCGGCGATCGCCAGGCCGAGGGCGATCAGTATCCCGAGCTGCCCCAGCCCCCGCGGCGGCGGCTCGGGACGGGGATAATCGGGCGGCGCGCCGGCGGCGACCAGACGATCGTACAGATTGGGATGCGACAGGTTCTGGACCACCAGGACCATGGGAACCAGATTCGCCTCGTAAATCCGTTCGAGCGCCTGGGCATAAACACCCGGCTCGGACTCGTACGATTTCGCCTGCTCGTCGGCGCGAACTTCCATTCGCCGCGACACCGCGCGGGTGCGACTCAAGAAGAGGATCAAGAGCAAGAACGCGGCCAGCTCCACGATCAAGCCCCAGCCCCAGCCCACGATGGTCGGGAGCAGGAGAGCCGGCCCGAAGATGAAGCACGACACCGCGATGGGCTTTGCGATCCGCATCAGGCGCACCCTTCGCGGCTCGCTCAGATGAGCGAGCTCGTGTGCCATGACCGCGGCGAGTTGGTCGTCGCTCAGGATTGCGAGCAGGGCCGGCGTACAGGCCACCCGCCCAAGGTGCGGAAACGCCATGGCATTGGCCATCGGGAGCGCCAACTCGAAAACGCCCGGCGATTCCACGCCCATGTTCTTGGCGACGCCCGCCGTCACCCTCCTGAGCCGGTCGCCACAGGGATACGCCACGCCCAGAACCCAAAGCCCCGCTTGCCACCCCCACAGCAGATAGGCGGTCAAGAGCACGATCCCAAGCGCCATCGCCACGGCCCACGGCGTGAGCCCGGACGCACCAAGCACGACAGCCGCCGAAGCAACGGCCATAAGTCCCCCGACCATGAGCAATCGCGAGATGAGATGGTTCCGAGCGGGGCGCGGACTCATGGCGAAAGCCGGCATGATTCGCCGGATGAAGGGCAGCGGCGCGCCAATCACACCGACCCACGCCGCCGCGACCACCATCACGAGGGATGTGTACCGCGTCCTGGCGTCGAGGTCCTCAAGCGCGACCATCGCTCCCACCACAAGGGGAGCGGGAACCAGAAGCATGCAGAGCGTCCCCAGCCGACGGCCGCCCCAGCTCAACCGAGCCCGTTCCGGCCATGACGTCGCTCGCGACCGAAAAAAAGGGATAAGCACAACCCCCATCGCCACGAACGTTACCAGCCAGGCCGCCGCGAACACCGCGCCCGAAAGCATCGCAATCCTGAGCACGACCCCCATCGTTCCCGCGCCAAGCCAACCGCTCATGAGACGCCCCCTTCAATCAATCGATCCGGCCGCGCCCAAGGAACCGCCATGATCGCCGGCCCTTGCTCAAACCGCCACCCAGACGTGATCGCCGCGGATCTCACAGGGAAAGCACTCGACCCATTCGCCGCGGACGGTCGCACAGCGTCCGTCCCCGAGCCGGAACCGCCAGTGATGGAGCGGGCAGACGGCTTCGCCCTCTTCCACCCATCCAAACCCCAACGTTCCTCCCGCGTGTGGACACCGCCCCGCGATCGCCCACGCCGCCCCGCCCACGCGGAACACCGCGACCCGTACCCCGGCGAGCTCGAGCGCCCGCCCACGCCCCTCGGCTATCTCGTCCAACCGGCACGCTGAAACCCAGACCGCCATCACCATCCTCCCGCGCCATCGAGTTTCGAGGGCGTCACACCTTGCACCCGCCATGAGGCCCGCGATTCGGACTTCGCCGCGCCGACCGCCTAGGACTTGCGTCCGAGACGTCGGCTTCTGTAAATTCTTAAGGATGTCGTTCGCGGGTCCAAGTGTCGTTTGGCGACGGGCGTGGTTTTCTTGGCAACTCTCGGCTGTGTCAAGCGGACGCGATACCCGGCGGGGGTGATCGCGGCCCTGTGTCTCTTTTTGGCGGGCTGCGAGCCCCTTGCGCGCTCCGAGCCCGACCTGGTCTGGGGGCTGCACGGAGTGATCCCTGGGCATTTGCATAAACCGCGGACGGCCGCGTTTGACGCCCAGGACCATTTGTTTCTCGCCGATCTCACCGACCGCATCCAGGTGTTCGACCGTGACGGCGGGTTCCTGAAATGCTGGCGCACGCCCGACTTCAACGTCGACGGACCGAGCGGGCTCACCATCGACCGCCAGGGCCGGCTGCTGGTCGCCGACACCCATTTCTATCGCGTGCTGGTCTATTCCCGCGAGGGGGATTTGTTGTTCCAGATCGGCGACGGCGTGCAAGGAACGACCCCCGGCCGATTCGGCTATCCCACCGACGTCGTCACCGATCGGGAGGGGAATTTTTATGTGGCCGAATACGGCGAGAACGACCGGATCCAGGTCTTCTCGCCCGATGGAAAATGGCGGAGGCAATGGGGTGGGCATGGGTATGAGCTCGGTGAATTCCTCAGGCCGCGGGCGATCGCGATCGACGACCTCGATCGGCTCTACGTCGCCGATAGCTGCAACCACAGGATCCAGGTGTTCGACCTTCAAGGGAAACTCCTGCTAAGCTGGGGGTCGCGCGGGACCGAGTCCGGGCGGATGAGCTATCCCTACGATCTGGCGATCGGACCCGACCACTGTCTTTACGTCTGCGAGTACGGCAACAACCGGGTGCAGAAGTTCTCGCTCACGGGCGATTCGCTAGGGCTCTGGGGAACGGCCGGCCGGGGGCCGGGCCAGCTCGACAATCCCTACGCCCTCGCCGTCGACAGCAAGGGCTCGGTCTCGGTCGTCGACTCCAACAATCACCGCGTGCAACGATTCCGCCTTTAAGACTCGGGACATGAGGCGCATCGCGATGACTTTCTCCACCTGGTCGATCCGGTTCGACGACCCCTGGTGGCTGCTCCTCATTCCGCTCGTATTGCCTCCGCTCGTCTGGGCCAGCCAGCGGAGCCTGACGGGGCTGGGGCCGATCCGGCGGATCCTGGCGATCGGCATTCGCTCGTTCGTGATCACGCTCGTCGTGCTCGCGCTGGCCGAGATGAAGTCGGTCAAGCGCACCGACCGGCTCACGACCATGTACCTGATCGACGTCTCGAACAGCGTGCCCAAGGATCTGCAAAAGGCCGAGATCGAATACGCCGCCGCGACCTCGCGCAAGAGGCGTAAGGACGACCTGGCCGGCGTGGTGGTCTTTGGCAAGTCGCCGCGGGTCGAGATCCCCCCCTCCCCCAGCGAGCTCAACCTGCTCGCCGTCGAGAGCACGGTCGACGCCGAGAACACCGATCTCGCCGCCGGGCTCAAGCTCGCCCTCGCAGCGTTTCCCGACGACACCGCCCGCCGCGTGGTGGTCCTTTCCGACGGCAACGAAAACCGCGGCTCGGTGCTCGAGCAGGCCCAGGCCGCCCGGGCGCTCGGCGTCCAGGTCGACGTCGTGCCGATCGATTATTTCTACGACCGCGAGGTCCTGGTCGAGAAGGTCTCGATTCCTCCCGACGTCAAGAAGGGCGAGACGGTCAACGTGAGCGTGGTCGTCCGCGCCAGCGAGCCCACGCGGGGAACCTTGCAGGTCTTCCAGAAGGCCGACAACCACCGCGCCCCGGCCGCCGGCAACGAGTCCCCAGTTCCCGTCGAGCTCGCCCGCGGCGTGAACGTATTCACACTCAAGCAACTGATTACTGAACCCAATTTCTACACCTTCAGCGCCGAGTTCACGCCCGCGGAGGGAGGGGGCGACAAGCGGGCGATCAACAACGTCGCCCAGGGGTTCACCCACGCCCGGGGCAAGGCGCAGGCGATCTTGATCGAGGGAACGCGGGGCGAGCACGTCGAGCTCGTGAAGGCCCTTCGCGAAAAGGAGATCGAGGTCCGGGTCATGGTCGCGCCCCGGATCGACGGCGCGGGCGACGTCGGCGGCGACATCCTGCCCAACGACCTCGCCGAGCTCCAGCCCTACGACGTCGTGATCCTGGCGAACACGCCCAAGGAGTCGTTCACCGAGAGCCAGCATCAGCTTTTCGCGTCGAACTGCCATGACATGGGGGCGGGACTCGTGATGCTCGGCGGCGAAAACAGCTTCGGCGCCGGCGGCTGGATGAACACGCCGGTGGAAAAGGCCCTGCCGGTCGACATGCAGATCAAGGCCGTCAAGGTTCAGGGCATCGGCGCGATGGCGCTGATCATGCACGCCAGCGAGATCGCCGAAGGGAATTACTGGCAAAAGGTCGTCGCCAAGGCCGCCCTGGGCGCGCTCTCGAGCTACGACTACGCCGGGCTCTTGCACTGGGAGGGCAAGGAGGCGTGGCTCTTCACCCTGAAGCCGATCGGGGCCGGGCGAACCGGCATGCTGCGGGCGATCGACCGCATGACGCCGGGCGACATGCCCGATTTCGACCCCTCGCTGTTGATGGCAATGCGCGGGCTGAACGCGATCCCCGACGCGATGAGCAAGCACATCGTCGTGATCTCGGACGGCGACCCGACGCCCCCCTCGAATCGCGTGCTGGCCCAGCTCGTCGCCAGCAAGGTCACGGTGACGGCGGTCCTGACGGCGGCCCATGGCAACGATGCCGGCGCGGCCGCCGTGATGCGCAACCTCGCCATCCGCACCAAGGGCCGGTTCTACAATGTGACCAACCCCCGCGCCCTGCCGCGGATCTATCAAAAAGAAGCCCGCTCGATCTCGCGTCCCCTGATCTACGAGCAGACCACCCCCTGGCGGCCCAATCTCAGCGAGCCCATCACCGAGCCCGTCCTGGGGCTCACGGGCGAGCTCCCCCCCATCACCGGGCTCGTCCTCACCTCGCCCAAGGAAAACGAGCTGGTCGAGATCCCCATCGTCTCGCCGCTCCCCGGCGGGCAGGTGAACCCCGTCCTCGCCCACTGGACTTACGGCCTGGGGCGGTCGGTCGCCTTCACCTCCGACGCCGGCCGCAAATGGGCCAAGACCTGGCCCGAATGGCAGGGATACGCCGCCTTCTGGTCGCAGGTGATCCGCTGGGCCATGCGGCCTGCCGAGCGCGGCGAGCTCACGCTCAACCTCAGGCGCGAGAACGGCCGGATCAAGGTTCTGGTCGACGCCCTCGACAAGGACGACCGGTTCCTGAATTTCCTTCAGATCCAGGGATCCCTGGTCGACCCCGACCTCAAATCGCGCCCGATCGAGCTGTCGCAGACCGCCCCCGGACGCTACGAGGCGACCCTCGACCAGGCCGAGGCCAGCGGCAATTATTTCGTCAACCTGGGCTATCGCGGTCCGGGCGGCGTCCAGGGGGTCGTCTCGTCGGGCGTCTCGGTGCCGTACTCGGATGAATACCGCGAGCTGCGATCGAACCCGACCGCGCTCGAGAATCTGGCCTCGCTCACCGACGGCCAACGGATCGAGTGGAAGCAAGGCCCCGACGGCCGCATCGACCTGGCCGCGACGGCGCGCGAGGTCGACCACTTCCGCCGCGACCCCGGGCTCGTGAACCCTCGCGCCTTCACGCCGCTCTGGCCGATTCTGCTCTGGCTGGCCGGCTGCATGTTCCTGGGCGACGTCGCCGTGCGTCGGCTGGCGCTCGACCTCGACTGGATCGCCGCCACGGTGAGCGCGGAGTGGCGCAAACTCAGGGGCGAGCCCGCCGTCGCCAGCGACTACATGGACAAGCTCAAGACCCGCAAGGCCGAGGTCGACCTCCAGATCGACCGCCCCCGCGCGGCCCCGGCCGCCACGCCCGAGGGGGCCCCGCCCACCAGCGTCGTCCCCCAGGAGCTCCAGGGCCTTTCCCCCGCCGCCGAGCTGGCCCAGGGCCAGGCCCCGCAAGCGCCCGAAAAGCCAACCCTGGCCGCCGGGCCGCCCGAGGCCCAGGGCTATACCAACCGCCTGCTCAAGGCCAAGAAACGCATGTGGGAAGAACGTGAAAAAGACAAGGACAGCCCCGGCCCCTGAACGCTCCTGATCGAGCTCTTGACCGTTTGAGAGGAACCCGCCATGCCCGACCCCCAAGCTGAATCGATGGAAGCCCGAGCCGACGCCTTCCGGACGGCCCACGGCAAGATCAAGGGCGAAATCGCCAAGGTCATCGTCGGCCACGACGACATCGTCGAGGGCGTGCTCACCTGCCTGTTCATCGGCGGCCACGCCCTGCTCGAGGGCGTGCCTGGCCTGGGCAAGACGCTCCTGGTGCGGACCCTGGCCGACGCGATCGAGCTCGATTTCAACCGCATCCAGTTCACGCCCGACCTCATGCCCGCCGACATCATCGGCACCAACATGGTCATGGAGCTCGACGACGGCCGCCGCGTCTTTGAATTCCAACCCGGCCCGATCTTTTCCCAGATCGTCCTGGCCGACGAGATCAACCGCGCCACCCCCAAGACCCAGTCGGCGATGCTCGAGGCCATGCAGGAACGCTCGGTCACGGTCGGCGGCAAGATCCACCGGCTCAAGGCCCCGTTCTTCGTGATGGCGACCCAGAACCCGATCGAGCAAGAGGGAACGTACCCCCTTCCCGAGGCCCAGCTCGACCGGTTCCTGCTCAAGCTGGTGGTCGGCTATTCCAGCCGCGAGGAGCTCTCGGAAATCCTGGACCGCACCACCAAGCGGACGACGGCCCACGCCAAGAAGGTCATCGACGCCGAGACCCTGATCGAGATGCAAGAGCTCGTGCGCGAGGTCTTGCTCGCCCCTCACGTGCAGGATTACGCGATTCGGCTGGCGCTCGCGACCCATCCCAAGGGCCCATTCGCGGCCGCGACGACCAATCAATACATCCGCTGGGGCTCGAGCCCCCGCGGCGTCCAGACCATGGTCCTGGCCGCCAAGGTCCGCGCCCTGCTCGAGGGACGGTACAATGTCGGTTACGAGGATCTGCGTCGGGTCTACCTGCCCAGCCTGCGGCATCGGGTGCTCCTGAATTTCGAGGCCCAGGCCGAGGGGATCGACCCCGACGACGTCCTCGTCAAATTGATCGAGGCGGTCCCGGAAAAGGCCGAGACCCGCGCGGCCGTCGCCTGACGCCGCGACCGAGCTCACCGTTTGACGATCATCAATCATGCGCGACATTTACGATCCACCCCCCGCGCCCGAGCACGACCTGGCGACCCCGGCCGCCGATTCGCTGAACTTCACCTCGGGCGACCTGGTCTGGCTGGTGGCGCTCTGCGCTGTCTTGTTCGTCGTGTCGGCCGCGGGCTGGCGCGACGAGCCCGCCCTGGCCGTGGCGACCGCCGCCGCCGGCTCGCTGATCATCGTCGAAAGCTGGCTCACCGCCCTCGCCTTCCTGCATCGCGGCCCGCCCTTGGGGCTCAAGGCGCGGTTGCTGATCTTTGTCGAGGCCCTCGTCCCCTGGCTCCTGGGCCTGGCCGCCGCCGTTGCCGTGATCCTGGCGCTCTTCTGGATCGTCGACCACCTGGGATAGGCTCGCCCCAGACTCATGTGAGACCGCCCCCCATGACCACCTCCATCGCCTCGACCGCCGTCGACCGCCCCGCTCGGGGCGACCTTCCCTTGCTCGACCCCCAGTTCCTGCTCAAGCTCGAGCAGCTCGAGCTCGTGAGCCGGCGGATCTTCGTCGGCCGCATGAAGGGCGAACGCAAGAGCAAGCGCAAGGGCTCGTCGGTCGAATTCGCCGAGCATCGCAACTACACCGCCGGCGACGACCTCAGACACATCGACTGGAACGTCTACGGCCGGCTCGACCGCCTGTTTCTCAAGCTGTTTCTCGAGGAAGAAGACCTTCATATCCACACGCTCCTGGATACTAGCCTGTCGATGGACTTCGGCTCGCCCACCAAGCTCCGCTACGCCAAGCAAGTGGCGGCCGCGCTCTCCTTCATCGGGCTCGTGAACCACGATCGGGTCTTGCTCGACGCCTACAGCACCCGGCTCGATCAGGGCCTGCGGGGGATTCGCGGCCGGTCGCAGATGTGGCGGGTCGTGCAGTATCTCGACCAGCTCGCCCCCTCGGGCTCGAGCGATTTCACCGCCTCGGCCCGCGAATTCGCCATCCGCAACGCCGGCAAGGGCGTGGTCGTGGTGATCTCGGACCTGCTCGACAAACGGGGCTACCAGGACGCCCTGCGCTATCTGCTCGCGCGCAATCTCGACATCTATCTGATCCACGTCTTGGCCCAGGAAGAGGTCGAGCCCGACCTGACCGGCGACCTGCGCCTGGTCGACGCCGAGGACGGCGACATCGCCGAGATCACCATGAGCGCGGGCCTGATCAAACGTTACAAGGACACCCTGAACGCCTTCGTCGGCGGTTGCAAGTCCTGGTGCGCCCAGCGCGGAATCACGTACATCTTCACAACCAACCAGAACCCCTTCGACCGCCTGATCCTGAGCTACCTGCGCGACCGCGGGCTCTTGCGGTGATTCGCCGATTCGAGATATACTGACATGAACCGATGGATGATCACCGATCCCTGGGTGTTCTACGGCGCGGGGGGCCTGATGGTCGCCTACATGGTTTTCATCTTCCTGCGCCGACCGCGCGACGACCAGAAAGCCGGACCTGGCGACCTGTAGGGCCCCCGCCGGCGCATCCCCGTCTCCGCCCATCCCGGCGACGGGACCGGATGGCACGGATGGCAGCGGCCAGGGGCCTTGAAATCCTGGGCTTCTCGTGTTGACGCGGCAGGCTGTGGCACTTTTGGCAGATTTTTGACGAGTTTTTCGCTCGATCCGAGCCACTGGGGCGGGTTTTATGCGACCCGCGCGCGCACTTTGTGCCATGCCCTGGCGAGCTGGCCGGCCGGTCACCCCGACTCCGTCGGCCAGATTGTGAATCAGCGACGTCATGACGAGGGACCTCGAAACGGATGCTCGGACGGGGTTGCCATGGGGATCGGGCTGACGGACGGGCGGCCGGTACGAAGGAGCCTGGGGCGTGGCACGAGGAGCGGACAGGCTCGCGGGCAAGGGAGTGCCATGATCGACGTGTGCCAGCGCATCGCGGTCACGGGTCTGCCCTCCGCGCCTGGCTGGATGTTTCCTCATGATCAACCTAACGCCGGTCTTGTTTCGCTTGATTGCAACCCTCGCGGATTCTCTGGCCGGATCGGCACAAGTTCTATCTATCGAACGAGTTAAAATCTTCAAAAATAATTCCGCGCGTTCCATTGGCGCGCGCCCGTGGCCAACGACCTGGCCTGGATGTGCCGGCTGGTCGGGAGGGTGAGTCGTCGGAACCAGCGCGACGGAACGGGCGCTTTTCGGGGTCCCGACGGAACAGGCGCTTTTCGGGGTCCGTTCTTGCGAGATTGGTGAAGGGGTTTGAAGGCGGCCAGGCCGGCGATCCTGGGGTTGGCCGCCGGGCTTGAGAGGCGGCTGTCTGGGCTTGCCGGGCAGTCCGGGATTGCCGGACAACCGTCTGGCGGTTCATCGCCCATCAGAACCCGAGCCAAGACCCACTTTTCACGACTCCAGGGCGAGGCTCGTCGAGGTGAGTCGTATTGCCAGGCGAGCCAGGTCCGACTATGGTAACAGTGGTTTTTCCGACTGCTCGACACATCTGGGATGGATCCCGACCATGACCTTCTTCACGGATGGGCTGCGTCGTTTGGCACTCATGGACGACGATCTGGTCGAGCCCGAGCCAGGGTCCGACTCGAATTCGGCCGCCGCGCGGTGGCGGATGCTGTTGCTGATTCTGGCCGCGGGTTTCGCGGTCGCGCTCCGGCTGCGGATGCTGCTCATCGGCCGGTCGCTCTGGCTCGACGAATCGGCCTTGGCGCTCAATATCTGCGCCCGGTCGTTCGGCCAGCTTCTCGAGCCGCTCGCCTACGATCAGGCCGCGCCGATCGGGTTTCTCCTCATCGAGCGAGCGTCGGTCGTGGCCTTCGGCCCCAATGAAGTCGCCTTGCGGCTCTTTCCCTTCCTGGCCTCGCTGGCCACGCTCGTGCTCATCCACCGCTTCTGCGCGCGGAACATCGGGCCATGGGCGGCCGTGGTCGCCGTCGCGCTTGCCGGCGTCATGCCGGCGCTGGTTTATTATTCCGGCGAGCTCAAACAGTATTCGTCCGACGTCGCGTTCGGTCTGCTCATCCTGTACCTGACGTCCAATGTGCTCCGCGCCGGCCTCACCGCCGGCCGGGCGCTGGCGCTTGGGCTCGCGGGATTGGCGGCGGTCTGGTGCTCGCACCCCTCGGTCTTCGTTCTGGCCGCCGCGGGAACGATCCTGATCCTGCACGAGGCCGCTCACAAGCGCTTCCATCGAGCGGCCCTGGCCGCCGCGGTCTCCGCCTGCTGGCTCGCCTCGTTCGGCCTGGAATACATCTACTTCCTCAAGGATTTACAGGCCAATCCGTTCCTCGCCGCGTACTGGGAATCCGCCATCCTCAAGTTCCCGCCGACCTCCCCGCGCGACCTGCGCGTTTACATGGCGGTCGGGATGGGCGTCTTCGAGTCGCTCTTCTTGAACGAACAAGTTGATGTCGATCTATCAATGCGCATGGGCGTGTTCACGGCCGCCGCCTGGATGATCGGGCTGATCGCGCTCGGGCAGTCGGGCCGGCGGCGCATGCGGATTCTGCTGGTCGGGCCGTTGTTGTTCGGGGTCGTCGGCTGTTTGATGCACGCGTATCCGCTCAAGGGTCGACTGGCTCTCTTCACCGCGGCCGCCACGTTACCGGTCGTCGCGGCGGGAATCGCCGGGCTTGCGACTTCCCGGAATCGCGCGAATCGCGCGATTGGCGCGGTCCTGGGCTTCTGGTCGCTCCTGTTGCCGGCCACGCAGGCCGCCCAGTTTCTCGTCGAGCATCCGCGCCTGCACGACGCCCGCTCGGTCCTGGGCCAGGTCGCCCGAGCCTGGCGGCCCGGCGACGTCGTCGTGGTCGATCGCTACAGCGCGCTTCCGTTTCAGTATTACCAGTCGTTCGGCGGCGTGAAGGGCCTCGAACGAGTCGCGATCACTCGGTCGGAGCGGGCGCTCTGCGAGCCCCAGGATCTGGCGGCCGAAATCACGCGCTGGCGGGGTCGATCTCGGGTTTGGTTTCTGCTCGACACAGCGCTTCCCGATCCGGTCAATCTGTCCCGGGGCGCGCTCAAGGTGATCCTGGACCAGGCGGGCGAGCCGCTCGATTCGGCCTCATGTCGGCGCTATTCCGCGCACCTTTACAGGCTGAGAGGCGACGACGCGGGCCAGGCTGTGGAGCGGGTCGGCTCCGAGGGGTCGGGTTCCATCGCGGGAGTCAGGATTCCTTGAAATCGAAGGAGATCGAGATCAACCCGCGCTCTTTTTGCAGCCGGCCAGCATCAACGATTCCCGACATGCGTCATCGAGCGTCCTTGTTCGTCTTGATTCCTCGTCTTATTCCTCGGGATCGATCCCGGCCGCTCGCAAGCGGGCGGCCAGGCGCTCGGCGCGCGCGTGCTCCGCGTCGCGATTGATCCGCATTTCTTGATAGGTCAAAAACGGCTGGCCTTCGGGGTCGCGAATCACCAGCTCGGGCCCGTCGAGCTCGAAACGCACCCTCAAACGCGGGCTCGTCCAGCCGTTCATTTCTGGGATCGGCGCCAGCTTCTCGCCCGAGCGGTTAAATCCCTTGAGACCAACGTCCTCGGGATCATAGATATAATACTCCATGACGCCGTAACGCTCGTAGAACCGGAGCTTCTCCGTCATCGCGGCGGGGCGGTTGCCCGGCGATAAAACCTCGAAAACCACGGCGGGCGGAATATCGTCCTCCTCCCACTGAAGATACGATCGCCGGTGCCCCTTCGGACGGCCCAACACGACCATCGCGTCCGGCGCAGTGCATATACCCGGCTCGCCCTCCACCGGATACCAGAACAAATCGCCAGCGACGAACACGTCCGGCCGCGCCGCGAAGACGCTCTCCAGGCCCTCCTTGATCGTCACGATCCACTGAAACTGGAGGGTGTTCTCCGCCATCGGCTGATCGTCCGTTTCGGGATAGATGACGGCTTGCGGACTCGTGCTCAAAACGCCCATGAAGGTGCCCCCTCTCTCGCCACCAGGGTCGGAATCACTCGTCGGGATCAATTCCAGCGGCACGCAACCGCGCCGCCAATCGCTCCGCGCGGCGCCGCTCAGCGTCCCGCTCCACGGCAATCTCATCTCGCTCCACCGCAATCTCGTCTCGCTCCACCGCAATCTCGTCTCGCTCCGACGCGATCTCATCGCGCTCCACCGCAATCTCGTCGCGCTCCACCGCAATCTCGTCACGCTCGCGGGCCGCCGCGTTCCGCTGGATTCGCATCTCTTGATAGGTCAAAAACGGCTGACCATCGGGGTCGCGAATCACCAGCTCGGGCCCGTCGAGCTCGAAACGCACCCTCAAACGCGGGCTCGTCCAGCCGTTCATTTCTGGGATCGGCGCCAGCTTCTCGCCCGAGCGGTTAAATCCCTTGAGACCAA
>DAIDHE010000171.1 GCA_027459775.1 Planctomycetales bacterium
CGCGGAGCCCATAGGGCGACGAGCGTCGCGAACCGACCACGGCGATGGCCAGCTCGTCACGCGGGGTGAACGAGCCTTTGACGTAGATCAGCCCGGGAGGGTCGGGGATTCGTTCCAGGGTGGCGGGATAGGCTGGGTCGCCGCGTGGCACGATCGCCACGCCCTTGGCCTCGCAGAGAGCGAATTCTTCCTCGGCGTCGATCTGCTCTCGGGCCGAGATCAAGAGAGACGCGAGCTTTGATCCGACGCCGTCGACCATGAGCAGTTGCCCTCTGGGCGCGTCGAGAACCGCCTTGGCCGAGCCGAAATGGTCCAGGAGCGCCTTGCCCAGGAGCGGCCCCACGCCGGGCACGAGCGCGAGTCGCAAGGCGTCCAGATCAGGCTTCTCAGCAGGTTGATCCAAGAGCGGCTCCGGACGAAAGGAGAATCTTATGGGCTCATATCAAGATCTTGCCGCGTGCCGGTTACAACGTCGCCAGGATCGCCCGGACGTCGTCAACGGTCGGCCGATCGGTGAGCTCGACCCGGCCGAGCGCGGTCGGGAGTACGAAATGGATTCTGCCCGCGCGGTTTTTCTTGTCGCGGGTCATGGCATCGATGAGCAGGTCGGGGTCGAGGCCAGGGGCGCGGGTGGGGAGCCCGAAGTGCTCGATCAGTTCGACCAGGCGTCTGACGGCGGGTGGCTCGAGCCAGCCCAGGCGCTCGGCGAGCCGGGCCTCGGCCGCCATGCCGGCGGCGATGGCCTCGCCGTGTTCATAGGCGCCGTAGCCGGCCGTGCTCTCGATCGCGTGGCCGATGGTGTGGCCGAAATTGAGGACCGCCCGGAGGCCGGTCTCTTCGCGTTCGTCCTGTTCGACGACGCGGGCCTTGAGCCGGCACGAGTGGGCGACGATCCGGGCAAGCCGCTCGGGCGAGCGGGCCAGGATGGCCGCGCGGTCGCGCTCGAGCTCTTCGAAGAACGAGGCGTCGAGGATGACGCCGTACTTGACGACCTCGGCCAGACCCGAGCGAAACGCGCGGTCGGGAAGCGAGTTCAAGAAGGTGACGTCAATCCAGACGCCCCTGGGCTGGTGGAACGCGCCGATGATGTTCTTGGCCGCGGGGTGGTTCACTCCCACCTTGCCGCCGACCGAGCTGTCGACCTGGGCGAGCAGGGTGGTCGGGACCATCACGAGTGGCAGGCCACGCGCATAAGTGGCGGCGACAAAGCCGGCCAGATCGCCGATCACGCCGCCCCCCAGGGCGACAATCCCCCAGCGGCGGTCGGCCCGCGCGCGGACGAGTGCGTCGTAAAGGACGACGGCGTGCTCGAGCGACTTGGTCGACTCGCCCGCCGGCAGCACCACGCAGGCCGCGAGGACTCCGGCCCGCTCGAGCGATTCGCGGGCGTGTTCGACCATGCCGAGCGCCTCCAGATGGGCGTCGGAAACCAGGAGCACGCGCGGCGTTTCGCCCGCGGTGCGTCCACCGTCGAGTCGCTCGCGGACGAATCGGCCCAGACCGGCGGCCGGCCCGCGCGCGATCACGATGTCATAGCTTCGCGGTCCGAGCTCGACGCGCAGCTGCTCGGCGGTCTTGTTGGTCGGGTCGGTCGTCATCCGCGTCGTCCCCGGGGAATCTTCGGTGTCGAGGACGTGAATTCTAGTCTCTGGGCTGGCGCGGCTCCAGGCTTCGGTGCCGGAATCTCCTTGGCTAGCCCAGGCTTCCACGGGGGCCGCGCGCGTCGCGTTCGCGTCTTGTGGCCTCGAGGTCAAACCGGGTCGCGGCCAGGTCGATGCGCAGGCGCTCGATCGCCTCTCGCGCGATCCACATCACGCGCGATCGAAAGTAGGCGTGCTCCATCACTTCGTCGATCAAGGGCTCGAGCTCCCTCCGCACCCGCGAGGGCTGCCCCGCAACCCGTTCCTTGAGCGCCACCAGCTCGGCAGGCGCGGACTCGAGAGCGCACTCGGCCCCCGTCTCTCGGTTCGTCGTACTCATGGTTGCACCTCATCGTTGTGTCGGCACCCAAATCTAGCATGAAAATGGGCAAGAGGGCGTGGTCAACGAAAGTTTTTGGTTTAGGCAATATGGTTAGTCTGTGACGGTTTTGATGGGGCGGTGTGATTGGTATTTTCGGGGTTGGTCGATCTGGCTACGATTCGCGCGGGGTGGTGCGCTTGTTAGGCGGAGTCGAACCGGGGAGGATGGTGGAGGATGGTCGCGACCGTGCGCTGGATCGCGTTGGTCATCGGGACCTTGCTGGTGGTGGGCGAGCGGCTTGCGACCGGGGCCGAGGACGGCCCGGGCTCGGCCACGAGTGGGGTCTTGCGCGAGGGCTTCGAGGGGGAGACTCCGCTCTGGCAGTCTGAGTATCTGGACACGACGATCCATTTGATGGCCCATGATCGCTCGAATCGGGCGATTCACGGGGGGCGGTTCTCGGAGCGCTTCCAATTCGCGGCCGACAGCGGCGGTCAGTTTTACGTGAGCTATCGTACGCCCCAGATTCCACTGGCGGCCGATCCCAACATCGGCCTGTGGGTGCGGTCGAATCGGGCGGGTGTGCGGATTCACGCGCGGGTGGTGTTGCCGGCCGATGTGGATCCCGAGACCAAGGCCCCCAGTTTCGTGCTGGTTCCCGGGACGATTTACACGGAGACCGATCGCTGGCAGTTGCTGGAGGCAAGGGCGCTGGCGGGCTCGGTCGAGCGGCAGGCGCGGGTGCTGCGGGCATCGAGTCGGCGGCCGGTTCCGCTCAAGGGGGCGTATGTCGAGCAAGTGGTGGTAAACCTGCTGGGAGCGCCCGGCGATTCCGAGGTGTTTCTCGACGACCTCGAGATCAGCCCGGTGCCGGGCGCGCTTCTGGCGGGCGGAGGCGGCACGGGGGCGAATGCGGCGGGTGCCGGCCTTCCCGCGGCGGCCCCCGCTCGACCTGGGGCGAGCCGTCCCCGGATTCGCATGGAGCGTAATTTCCTTGATCGACTCACTCCCATGGGAACCTATGTGCCGTGGCTTCCGACCGCCATCCATGCGCCGGGGGCGAATGTGACCGAACTGCGCCGCGCTGGGTTTGACGTTCTCGCCGAGGATTCCACCGACCCCGCCACCCTCAAATTGGCCGTTGATCGCGGGTTCATGCTCGCGCCTCGAGTCGACGTGAGCGACGCCGACCCCACGCCGGCGATCGAGGCCGCGGTCGCCCTGCCCGGGCGCGACGCGATCGCCTTCTTGCGGATGGGGGAGGGGCTGGGCCGCGGCCGCGAGATCGCCGTCCGCGAACAAGAAGTCAACCGGATGCGGGCGGCGCTGCGGATCTTGCGCGATCAGGATGAGGGGCCGCCGCGCCTGGCGACGGCGATGATCGAGGGCGATTTGCCGCTCTTCGCCCGCGCGCCCGTGGGGTTTGACGTGCTGGGGGTCAAGGTTCCCGGCTGGGGGGGCTCGCAGGCTCCGCTCGAGATCTTTCAATACCTTACACAGCGCAAGTGGCTGACGGCGCGCTCGAATCTGTCGGGAGTCTTCTGGGCGTGGATCCCGGCGTCAGCCCCGCCCGAGGCCGCGCGAAACATCTGGGGCGACGAGAGCCGCTCGACCCTGGGCCGCCTGCCCGTCCTGCCCGAGCAGATTCGCCTACAAACATATCTCGCTCTTTCGGCCGGTTATCGAGGGGTGGGCTATCTGGCCGACGCCGACCTTACCCGGGCCGCGGGCAGGATCAACTTGATCGAGATGAGCTTCCTCAATCTCGAGATCGACCTGGTCGAGGAGATCCTGGCGCGAAACGTGGATCAGATCACCATGTATGATGTGTTTGATCCCGATCCGCCGATTCTTCCGGTGAATCCCACGCCGGGGATGACCCAGCGCGTCAAGCCGCTCAAGGAGCTGCCGCCCCGGCCGGGGATGAAGGCCGCGGCGATCATGCTGCCGCATAACAAGGGGAAGCTGCTCCTGGTGGGTGAGTACGCCGACGGATCGCAGTGGCAGCCCCCGCAGCTGGCCGCTCACAACATCCTGATCACGCCGACCTTGCCCGAGGGGGCGCAGGCGTTCGAGATTTCGCCGGGGGATGTGAAGGTGCTCGAGCCCCTGCGCGAGGTCGGCGGCCGGCGGTTCAAGCTCGAGGACTTCGGCGTGACCGCCATGGTCCTTTGCACGACGGACATGGCGATGTACGCCCGCGTGCGTGAGCTGGTTGATTCGGTGCGCAATCGGGCGGTTCCGCTGGCGATCGAGCAGGCCGAGCTGATGTTGGCGTCGGTCAAGGAGGTGCAGGCTCGACTCGAGGCCGACGGCCGCACGATCCGATCCGAGGACGACGTGAAACAGCGGAGGAAATCGGGCATCGAGGGGCATGCGCCCGACGAGAAGGACTTGCTGGCCAAGGCCGAGGAATACATCAAGTCGGCTCGGGACGCCTGGGAGCAAGGAGATTTCGGTTGGGCGTGGGCCGAGGCCCGCCGCGCCAGCCGGCCGTTGCGGGTCTTGATGCGCGGCTACTGGAACCAGGCGAACGCCGACCTTGCCAAGGCCGCCGCCACGTTCTACCCCAAGCGCGAAAAGCCGGCCCCGGGCGAGCCCAAGCCCCCCGCCGACCCGCCTCTGTACCTCACCGCCGTCTCCTGCCCGCCGCTCATCTCGTTCTACTCGCTCCCAGATCTTTATGTTTGGATAGATTGGATCAAGGGCCGCCCGGGCTATCGCTTCGGCGCGAATCGGATCCCCTCGGGCGACTTCAACGACCCGCGTGACATCGTGCAGGCCGGCTGGGTCGACGTCGGCTATCGCGTCGATGGGCTGGCGTCCAGGATTTCTCCGGTCAAGGCCCAGGAGCCCGATCCCAAGAAGCCCAAGCTCAAGATCGACCCCTCCAACCTCGCGCTCAAGATGGAGGTCAAGGCGGTCCGCCAGGAGGATCTGGACACGGTACTTCCCGGCTATCTCGACTTTCCCGTCGCCGCCATCCGCTCGCCCGCATACCACGCCCAGGCCGACAACTTGATCCGGATCTCGGTGCTCGTGAAGCGGCCCTTTGAAAGCGCGCAGGGGCTGGGGGGTGTCATCGTCCGCGACTCGATCGGCGGCGAGCTGCTCCAGTACCGCACGAGCGGGCCCATCCCTGGCTGGTCGCGGGTGATGCTCTACCGCAAGGCCCCCGCCGATGGCGACTACACGGTCACTCTCGGCCTCGCGGGTTACGGCGAGGTCTATTTCGACGACCTGCGCGTCGAGGTCATCGAGGAAAAACCCCGCGCCGACGCCGGCTCGATCGCCCGCGGCCGACCTCGCGAGCGGCTCGACTCGCCCTCGAGCCCCGACCCCAACCCCCCTGCCCCAGCCGCGGCCCGCGCCAACACGCGGAGGCTGGAACGGTGACACGCAACGTCCAGGATTCGACGTCCTCGTGATTTGACCGATGGTTCTTGAGACGCTCGCGGGACCGGACGGCGCACCTGGCATGTTTCCAAGCACCAGCTGGCGGTTCCGCTTCACGATCATGACCACGGAAAACCATTGAACAAAGCACGGGCAAACGGCCAGGATGAAACGACAGGCTCCCTTGATTCATGCGACCGCGGCGGCCGATAAGCACGGTCTCATCCCCCTGGAGGTTCCTGATCATGGCGTCTCGAGGCAAGACCAAGGCCCGGCACTTCACCACTCACATCGACCTGCCGCCGGCCGTCCGCGAGCAGCTGGTCGACATGCTCAACGACCACCTGGCCGATACCTTCGACCTCATGAGCCAGGTCAAGCAGGCCCACTGGAACGTCAAGGGCCGCGACTTTCATTCGCTGCACCTGCTGTTTGACGAGATCGCCGGCGAGCTCACCGAGTTCGTCGACGAGCTGGCCGAGCGCGCCGTCAGCCTGGGCGGCTACGCCGCGGGCACCGCCCGCATGGCCGCCGCCAACTCCGCCCTCCCCGAATACCCGGCCGACGTCTCGGACGGCCTCGACCATCTCCGCGCCCTGGTCGAACGCTTCGGCCTCTACTCCGCCCGCGTCCGAACCGCCATCGACGCCGCCGGCAAGATGGGCGACCAGGCCACCGCCGACCTCTACACCGAAATCGCCCGCGCCGTCGACAAACGCCTCTGGTTCCTCGAAGCCCACATCCAGCGCGAGGTTTGATCGAGACCACTTCCCGAGACCACGCGCCGCTTTCGCCGTCTGTTAGAAAACTCACGGACGACCCTTGACCGGCGGCCCCGAGCCGTCTAGACTCACCTTGTCTGTTACAGAATTAACGGGAGGCTGATCGCGATGGGACGACCGCCGGCCGAGACGCTTACGCCGCGCGAGGCGCAGGTGATGGACGCCGTGTGGCGGCTGGGCGAGGCGACCGCCGAACAGGTGCGGGCCGCGCTCGAGCTGCCGTTGCACGATTCGACGATCCGCACCCTGCTGCGGGTGCTGGAATCGAAGGGCTACCTGAGCCACGACGCCCAGGGCAAGGCC
>DAIDHE010000181.1 GCA_027459775.1 Planctomycetales bacterium
CGATTTTGGCCTCCGCGGCGACCCGCCCACCCACCCCGAGCTGCTCGACTACCTGGCGACCGAGTTCGTCCAATCCGGCTGGTCGATCAAGGCCCTCCACCGCATGATCATGCTTTCCAGCGTTTATCGCCAATCGAGCGAGCCGCGGTCGGCCGAGATGGAGCGCGACCCCGAAAACCGCCTGCTGTGGCGCTTTAACCGCCAGCGGCTCGATTTCGAGTCGATGCGCGACTCGATCCTGGCGGTGTCGGGGGCTCTCGACCCCCGGGTCGGCGGCCTGCCGGCGGCCATTTTCGAGCCGCCGTTCTCGAATCGCCGGACGCTCTACGGCTTCATTGACCGGCAGAATCTGGACGGCGTTTACCGGGCCTTTGACTTTGCCGTCCCCGACGCCACCAGCCCCCGCCGTTATGTCACGACGGTGCCGCAGCAAGCCCTGTTCCTCATGAACGGCCCGTTCGCGCTTGAGCAAGCCCGGCGGCTCGCGGGGGTCGTCGACCCCGGGGCCCCGATCGATCAGGGCGTGCAAGCGCTTTATCGCCGGGCGCTTGGCCGCTCGCCCCTGGCCGACGAGCAGGCGCTCGCGCGGCGGTTCATCGAAACGGCGTCGAGCGATCCCGCGGCCGCGCCCTGGGAGCGGCTGGCCCAGGTGTTGCTCTTGACCAATGAATTCATGTTCGTGGATTAGACCGGCGGCGCGGTCCGTCCGACAACCCCCGCCCGAGAGGACGACGTCATGACCTTCGACCCCAAGCACATCGCGGCCCCCGCCGCCACCCGCCGCGAGATGCTCGCGCGCTCGGGCATGGGCCTGGGCGGGCTCGCGCTCGGGACTCTGCTCGCCGAAGAGGGCCTGCTCGCCCGCGCGGCCCGCGGCGGCGAGGTCGTCCCCGAGACCGCCCGCCTGCCCCACCTGGGCGCGAACCCGCTCGCCCCGCGCACGCCCCCAACCCCCGGCCGGGCCAAGCGCGTCGTGCACCTGTTCATGAACGGCGGGCCGTCGCATGTCGATACCTTCGACCCCAAGCCGATGCTCGACCGCCATCATGGCAAGCCCGTCCCCACCAACCTGCCCACCGAGCGCAAAACCGGCGCTGCCATGCGGTCGCCGTTCGCGTTTCGCAAGTACGGCCAGAGCGGCATCGAGGTCAGCGACCTGTTCCAGCACACCGCCGGCATGATCGACGACATCTGCGTCGTCCGCTCGATGCACGCCGACGTGCCCAACCATGAGCCCTCGCTCATGCTCATGAACTGCGGCGAGGCCCGCCAGGCCCGCCCCTGCCTGGGCTCGTGGGTGCTCTACGGGCTCGGCACCGAGAATCAAAACCTCCCCGGCTTCATCGTGATGTGCCCCGGCGGATTCCCCATCGCCGAATCGCAAAACTGGCAGTCGGCATTCTTGCCCGGCGTGTTCCAGGGAACCTATCTCGACACCAAGAACGCCGAGGTCGAGAAGCTCATCGCCTACATCCGCAACCAGAAGGTCGGCCCCAAGCTCCAGCGCGCCCAGCTCGATTTGTTGGGCGAGCTCAACCGCCGCCACCTGGACGCGCGGCCCGGCGAAGCCGAGCTCGAGGCCCGGATCCAGTCGTTCGAGCTCGCGTACCGCATGCAATCCGACGCCGTCGACGCCTTCGACGTGACCCGCGAACCCCAGTCGATCCGCGAAATGTATGGCGAGGGGGTCCACGCCCGCCAGCTTTTGGTGACCCGCCGGCTGCTGGAGCGCGGCGTCCGCTTCGTCCAGGTCTGGCACGGCGAGGGGCAGCCCTGGGACAACCACGACGACCTGGAACAAGGCCACCGTTCGCTCGCCAACCAGTGCGACCGACCTATCGCGGCGTTCCTGCTCGATCTCAAACAGCGCGGAATGCTCGACGACACGCTGGTGATCTGGGGCGGCGAGTTCGGCCGCACGCCCACCGTCGAGCTCCCCACCCCCGGCTCGAACCAGGGCAAGCTCAACGGCCGCGACCACAACCACTACGGATTCACCATGTGGCTCGCGGGAGGCGGCGTCAAAGGGGGCTACGTCCACGGGGCCACCGACGAACTGGGCTTCCAGGCCGTCGACAAAAAGGTCCACGTTCACGATCTGCATGCGACGATCCTCCACCTGCTCGGCTTCAACCACGAACAATTCACGTACCGCTACGCCGGCCGCGACTTTCGCTTGACCGACCTCCACGGAACCGTCGTTCGCGAGATCCTCGCCTGAGCCCAGCGCCATCAAAGCCCGGCGGGCGGGATGTTGGCGCGGCGTTCTTCGCCCCTTACGATGTTGTGCTTGGGGAACGTGTGCCCCGCGCGACCTCCTGCCTGAGTGCCGCTTTCCACAACCTGCTGGATTCGAGAGAGAGGACGCCCCCGTGCGACTTTCACCGCCTGGCAAGCCCAACGTCCCCGGCCGATCCCGCCCCGACCGGTGCGGTCCGCCTCGCGGGATGACCGCGATCCTCGCGATGGCGCTCGCGGCCGGGCTGCTCGTTCCCGTGTGTTCGAGCGCCCAGACCGGCGACGCCAAACAAGAACCCGATGCGAAATCCGCGCCCGCGCCCGTGCCGCTCGCGCATTTCATTCAGCGCGACAAGCTGGCCCTCTATGTGGAATTCGCCGGGCTCAAGAACCACGAAGCCGAATGGAAGGCGACAGCGGCCTACAAGATGCTGACCGGAACCCCGCTGGGCGTGATGCTCGAGCAAGTGGCCGGCCAGCTTCTGGACAAGGCGATCGCACCCTTCCCCAACAAAACCCTGACCGGTCCCGAGATCGTGACCCTGATCAAGCACGCCGCCGATTCGGGGTTCGTGCTGGCCCTGAACGGAGACGCGGCCGACGGAACCCTCAGGCGGACGATCGTCCTCCGCGGGGCGGCGAGCAAGGAGCTACGCCCGCTCTCCAGCCGCTTGATGAAATGGCTGATGGGCGACGACAAGCCGCGCATGGAATGGAAGGCGAGCCGCCCCGTGGTGCTGGTGAGCAAGGAAGCGAGCACCAGCACGAAAGAAGGCTGGGCGTGGTGGGCCGAAAAGGACGACTTGGCCGTCGCGACCCCCATCTCCACCGTGGACCACGTCCTGGCGGCGATCGACGGCTCGGCCCCCAGCGCGATCGACCACCCGCTGGTGGAGTCGCTCAAGAAGCCCGAGGCCGAGTTCCACCCCGCCGCCATCGCCTTCATCGATCCGTCCGCCCCCATCGCCGGCGGATCCCAGATCGCATCGGTAATCAAACACATAAAAGAATCCTGGGGGCTCTCCCGAATCGATCTGCGCTATGGGTTCGAGGCCAACGCGCTCGTGACCTCCACTCGCCTGATCGCGCCCAAGCCCCGCAAGGGAGCGGCCGCCGCGTTCGACCAACCCACCTTCGCCGCGTCCGGCCTCATCCCCACCCCCGACGGCGTCGGCTCGTTTCTCGAGCTCTCGATGAAACCCGCCGAAGTCCTGGCCGCGGCAACCGCGCTCGACCCCTCCGGCTCGTTCAAGTCGCGCGTGGATGCGATTTATGAGTCGATCCGTTCGGGGGGCAAGGTCGACGTCGACAGGGACGTCCTCGCCCACATCGGCCCGCGGATGATCCTTTATCTGGCGCCTGGGCGAACCGCGGCCGCCGCCGACGACGCTCCGAGGACCGCGATCGACGACGGACTCGACGTCCTCGCCCTGGTCTCCGGCCTCCAGACCCACTTTCCCAAGCTCACCCTGGCGGCCGAGGTCAGCGACCCCGAAACCCTGGGAAAGTCGCTCGACACCGTGATGGTCGCGGTCAACAAGGAGCTCAAGGCCCAGACGCTCGAAAAAGCCGCCGAGGCCAGGGACGCGGAAAAAGCCAAGAACGCCGGCGGCCGTCCGGGCGGAGGCGAATCCGGGACCAGCAAACGATCGGCCGCTTCGGCCGCGCCGCAGTTCACGGTCTCTCCGTCCAGCAACGCGTCCAAGTCGTACGTCCTGAGCACGCCGCGAAACTCGCCCCTTCAACTGGGCCCCAGCGGATTCCGGCCGACGGTTCTGCTCGAGGGCAAATACCTCGTGATCTCGACTTCCTCCGACGGCGCCCGCGGCGCGATGACGGCGCTTAAGGGCAAGAATTGGAAGCCGGCCGAATCCGCTAGCCAGGCGATCGCACATGCCCCCGAGGGACTGATCGCCCTGGGCGTGATCGATGCCAGCGACAGCCTGCCCTCGTTCCTCGCCAGCTTTCCCGGAACGATGCAGTCGATGGTGAACACGGCACTCGCCGTGGCCAAGAATCGCGCCACTGCGGCCTCCGCCAAGCCCGGCACGCCGCCGCCAGGGGGCGCGCCCGGAGCGAATGCCTCGGTGTCGGTCGGCGCCGGGGGTGGCGAGGGCGGAGGTCGCCGCGGGCGCGGTGGACCAGGCGGGATGGTCGCCCCAGGAGCACCCGGCGGGCCCGGCTTCGGACCAGGCTTCGGTGGCGGCCAAAACCCCAACAACGCGAATGGGTCCAGCCTCACGAACGACGAAATGCTCACCCTCTCCGTCGAGTCCGACAAACTCCCCAAGCCCGAGGATCTCAAGGCCTCCCTCTTCCCCAGCCTCTATAGCATCAGTGTCACCGATCAAGAGATCCGCTTCACCAGCCGGTCGGCGTTCCCTAACCTGAGCTCGCCTCTGGGCGCGATCGCGGGCGTGTTCTTGCTGCCGAAGCTTCTCCAGGCCCGCGATGCGGCCACGGCCGCGGCCACCCCGCCCGCCGCGGCTCAGAACCAACCCGCACCAGGAGCCCCCGGCGCTCCCGGTCAACCGGCGGCCGGGCCCGGCGTCAGTCCTCCTGGAGGCGCTCCCGGCGCAAGCGCACCCGGCGGCTCTCCCCCCGGCGGACGCGGCGGCCGACGCGGACGCGGCGGACCGGGCTGATCCCCGATAAGACCTCCCGACGCGGGCGCGGAGCCCAATCTCGCCCGCCGACCCATTTCCCCGAGGCGAACCGTGGCCAAGAAAAAGATCCGGGTCGCCCTGCGAAAAAACCGGCAAAACCGCACCCGATCCAACGACCTGACCCAGGCCTATCGCGACGACGCCCCAAAGGCCTCGCAAGCACCCGGGGGAGACCGCGTCCGACCCAAGGGCGAGCTCTCCCGCCATCGCACGATCATCGAGGACGACGCGCAAGCCCCGACGTCCACCGACGGCGCGAGCCACGCCGCCCGCCGCGTCATCGACCAGTCCGCCTGCCTGGAAGGCCGGGTCGTCTCGATCCACGGTCTCGTCTCCTCGGTGCAAACCAGCGATGGCCGCGTTCATGCCTGTCAGGTTCGCAGGCTGCTCAAGACCCTCGAGATCGAAGGCCGCAGCGTCATCACCGTCGGCGACCGCGTCTGGTTCCGGCCCGCCACCGGCGGCGGCGTCGGACTGATCGAAAAGGTCGAGCCCCGAACCGGCGTCATCGCACGCGGCTATCGCCATCGCCGCCATATCATCGCCGCCAACGTCGACCAGGTTCTCATCGTCTCGGCCCTGGCCGAGCCCGGCCTCAAGCTGGGGCTCGTCGATCGCTATCTCGTCTCGGCCGAGTGCGGCAGCGTCCGCCCGGTCATCGTCCTCAACAAGGCCGATCTGGTCGACATGGCAGCCTTCCAGTGGGTCGTCGGCCTCTACGCCCAGCTCGGCTACGAAACCCTCACCGCCTCGGCGACCGATCGCCGCGGCCTCGACCGCCTACGCCAATTGCTCTCGACGGGCGTCACCGC
>DAIDHE010000237.1 GCA_027459775.1 Planctomycetales bacterium
GGGATTGATGAACACGCCGATCGTGACCGGCATCTCGCGGCGGTGGATGAGATTGTCGAACACGTAGGGAATGCGGTAGCTCCCCTTGAGCCCGACATAGGCGTGGCCGTCGAAAAAGACCATGAGGCAGGCCGGCTTGGCGGCGTCGTACTGGGCGGGGACGTAGACCCAGTAATCGCGGGTGGTGCCGGGGTACACCTTGCTCGCGAGGGCGATCGTGCCCACGACCTTGCCGCGGGGCACGCCGTCGTGGGGCTCGGAATCGGGGCCCAGGCGATAGACGTCGTCAGGGGGCGCGGCCGATGCGCTCGCGAAGGCCGACAGGGCGACGAGCGCCCAGGTAAAGAGCGTCTTCATGGTGGAGCTCCGATCGGGTTGCCTAGACGTCGCCCAGGCGGCCTGTGGAATCGCCGAATCGTGGGAGATCGTCGATCCCCATCCGTTCGGCCATGCTCAGATAAAGATTGGTCATTGGCCTGGCGCCGTGCTTGACGTAGCGCCCCGGCTTGAGCAGCCCGCCCCCGGCCCCCGCGAGCACGACGGGGAGATTCGTGTGGGTGTGGCGATTGCCGTCGGCGTTGCCGCTGCCGTAGACGATCATCGAGTTGTGCAACAGCGACGCGCCGTCAAAGTCTTTCGTGGCCTTGAGCTTTTCCAGAAAACGAGCGAATTGGCGGACGTACCAGAGGTCGATGTCCGAGACCTTCTCGATCCAGTCGGGACGATTCTGGTGATGGGTGAGGTCGTGATGCCCCTCGGAAATCCCGATCTGGTCGAACGAGCGGTTGCTGCCGTCGTGGGCCAGCATCACGGTCGCCACCCGCGTGGAATCGGTCTGAAACGCGAGGATCAGGATGTCAAACATGAGCTGAAGGTAGTCGGCATGGTCGGCCGGCACGCCCGCCGGGGTCGCGACGGCCGGGTCGGGGGGGGCGGGCGAGCGCTCGGCCTGCTCGACGCGGGCCTCGAGCTCACGGACGCCCCCCAGGTATTGATCCAGCTTTTTCGCGTCCTCGGCCCCCAGCCGCCGCCGCATCGCGCGGGCGTCGTCCAGGGCGAAATCCAGGATCGACCGCTGCTCGTGCCGCCTGCGCTCGAGATTGGCCCTGCGCTCGCCGGGCGCGCCCGCGCCAAAGAGCCGCTCGAAGGCCAGCCGGGGGTTGGTTTCCGGCGGCATCGGCGTCGTGGCCGAGCTCCACGAAAGATTATGTTGATAGGCGCAGGAATAGCCGGAATCGCAGGCCCCGGCCTTGCGCCCGGAATCGCAGGCCAGCTCGAGCGACGGCATCCGCGTGAGCGCGCCGATTCGCCGCGCGATCACCTGATCGATCGAGACGCCGGCGCGAATGTTGGTCGCGCTTTTGTTCAAGCGGACCCCGGTCAAGAACGTGCCGTTGCCGCGGGCGTGGTCGCCCGCGCCGTCCGGGCCCCCTTCGGCGGTGTGGTGGTCGAGCCCGCCTAGGATCTGGACATGATCCTTGAGCGGCTCGAGCGGTTGGAGCGTCTTCTTGAGCCGGAACGCGCTTCCCTCGCCATCGGGCCACCAGGCGGCCGGGATCGCGCCATTGGGAAAATAGACAAACGCGGCGCGCAAGGGCGCGCCCGACGCCGCCCGCGCCAGCCCTCGCGCGTCCGCCGCCAACGACCGCGCGCCCAGCGACGCGAACGCCGGCAGCGCGATCAGGCTCCCCAGCCCGTGCAAGAACTGGCGACGGCTCGGGTCGGGCGGATCGAATCCCTCGGGCATGATCGCATCTCCCTATTGGTTCGGATCAGTCAAGTGAACAGTGCTTTGATCCGAGAGTTCCGCGTTTCTGATTCTGACCGGCTGGCGCATCTTTTGAAAGGGGCCCGATTCGATCACGCCCAGGAGCAGGGCCCGGGCGCGGCCTTGCTCACGCTCGATCCGGGCCACGAGCGCGTCGACCGTCTCGACGTCGATGGCCTCGAGCCCGCGGCCCAGGGCGTAGGTGAGCAGTTTCTCGCTCAGGCACCGATAGAAATCGCGGCGATGGCGCTCGACCAGGATCCGCTTGAGATCGCGGACGTCGTGGAACGACTCGCCGGTGGCGAGCTTGCCCGTGGCGTCGACCGGCTGGGTTCGCTCGTTGTCGCGCCAGCGTCCCAGCGCGTTGAAATTCTCGAGCGCGAGCCCCGGTGGGTCCAGCCGCGAGTGGCACGCCATGCAGGAAGGAGAGGCGCGGTGCAGGACCATCGATTCGCGGAGCGTCGGCGTCCGCCCGGCGACCCCCTTGCCAGCGGCCTCGAGCGCGGGGATATTGGGCGGCGGCGGCGGGGGCGGCATGCCCAGGATGTTGTCCAGGATGAACAGGCCCCGCTTCACCGGCGAGGTCCGGTCGGGGTTGGACGTGACGGCGAGGATCGTACCCTGCGTCAGCACGCCGCCGCGCGGGCTCCCCTTGGGCAACGGAACCTGGCGCATCTCATCGCCCTTCACGCCCTCGATCCCGTAGTATTTCGCCAGCCGCTCGTTGAGAAACGTGTAATCGGCGTCCAGCAGCTCAAGCAAGCTCCGATTCCTCTGGACGACGTGTTCAAAGGCCATCTCGGTCTCGCGCCGCATCGCGCGGCGGAGGTCGCCGGTCAGCTCGAACTCCCGAAACCCACGAAACATGCGGGGGAACGACGCCCGGATCTCACGCAGCTCCTTGAGCTCGGCGTCGGTGAGCTCTGGCGTCGGCTTGCGATTGAGCTCCCGGAACCGCGCGCGCCTGCGTTCCGCCTCGGGGTTGGGCGGGGCGTCGCGCGCGACCACGGCGAAGGTGTTGATGATCACCGATTCGATGTCGCGCGCCTGAAGCCATTGACCGACGAAATTGCGTACGAATTCCTCGGAGCGGCGGTTCGCGAGCATGCGGTCGACCTGGGCGTGGAGCTGGTCGCGGAGCTTGTGTTCGCCGGCCAGGCGGACCAATTCATCGTCGGGCATGGACGACCAGAGAAAGTACGACAGCCGCGAGGCCAGGGCGTATTCATCAACGAGCGGATGCCGGCCCGCCAGGGCGGGCTCGGCCGCTTCCTCGCGAAAGAGGAACCGGGGCGACGTGAGCACCGCCGTCATCGCCTGGGCCATGCCGGACTCGAAGCTCGACCCCTTCTGGCGCCAGACCGACTCGGCCAGGGCCGCCAGCCGGTCCTTGGTCGCGTCATCGACGGGCCGGCGAAACGCACGCTCGGCGAACCGGCCCAGGATCTCGCGGGCATGGCGTTTGCGCCCCTGGGCGTCGCCTGGAACCTCGCCGGGAAAAAAACGCTCGTAATTGGCCGGCCGCGTCCCGTATTGCTCGCCCTGGGGTCCACGAATCGTCGCCGAGACGATCCGAAGCGAGAGCGAGCGGACCTGCTTTTCTCCCGGCGTGAGCGGCAGGATCTCGACCGCAAGCGTGTGCCGGCCGGCCTTCCAGTCGCGCTCGGACTCGAACTGGAACGGCTTGCCCTCTTGCCGCGCGAAATCGCGCCTGGCCAGCTCCTGGCCGTCGGCCCGAAAGACGAGCCGGCAGCGGTTGTAATCGTTGACGCCGTCGACGTAGCGCTCGCTCGCCGTCAGGTCCAGGATCAGCTTGTACCGGCCGTCGTGCGCGACCGAGACGGCGGCCGCGGCCGTGGCCGCCTCGTAATAAGAGAGCGTGCGCGGACCCGGGCTCTTGTTTTCGCCCTGGGCGCGGACAAAGCGCTCGCCCGGCACGACCTGCTCGGGGGCGACCCTGGAAACCATCGGGACGGCGCGGGCGATGATCGCGCTCGCGGCCGCCAGATACTTCTCGAGCAACAGGGGCGAGAGCGTGAGGACGTCGCCGTTGTTGTCAAACCCCTGGCCGGTGTCGTCGGGAGGGAATTCGGACGTCACGTCGTAATCGACGCCGAGCAGGTCGCGGATCGTGTTGCGATACTCGACCCGGTTGAGCCGGCGAACGGTGACGCGGCCCGGGTCAGGGTCGGCGGGATCGATCCCAAAGGCGTCGTACTTGATCCATTCGGCGAGCCGCGCTTGCTCGTCATCCGACGGCCGCGGCTTGCCCGCCGGCGGCATGAGCCCCGCCCGGACGTGCTTCAAAACGCCCCACCACAACCCGCGATCGTGCAGACCCGCCTCGTCGGCGTTCACCCCTTCAAGGTCGACCTTCCCCTTCTTGGTTCCATGGCCATGGCAGCCGTAGCAATACTCCTCGAGGATCGGCCGTACTCGACCCTCGAACCGCTCGGCGACCTGGTCCGACCCCGCGGCGACACCAGGAACCAGCGCCAAGCCCGAGCCCAAGATCACAACCGCGGCCGCCAGATGCCCGGCGAACCGCGACAATGCAAGACCGCAAGCATTCAAAGTCGGCATCGTGAGTCGTTTCGGGGTGGGGTGGG
>DAIDHE010000193.1 GCA_027459775.1 Planctomycetales bacterium
GACTGACCACACGGATTCGATCCCGGAGGATGCCATCGGGCCACTTGAGCGGGGTTTGCGAGTGAATGAACAGATCCGCATCTCCCCCGTGCGGGTCATCGGAGCGGACGGCGCGATGCTGGGCGTGATGCCGACCAACAAGGCGCTCGAGGCGTCGCGCGAGGCGGGTCTCGACCTGGTCGAGGTCGCACCGAACGAGCGGCCTCCGGTCTGCAAGATCATCGACTACGGCAAGTTCAAATACACTCAGAAGAAGAAACAGTCGAAACAAAAGCAGCACCAGGTCCACGTCAAGGAGATCCGGGTCCGCCCCAAGACCGGCGACCACGACATCGAGGTCAAGGTCAAGCGAGCGAAGGAATTCCTGGAACAAAAGGACAAGGTTCTGGTCAACGTCCTGTTCCGGGGGCGTGAGCTCGCCCATATCGACGAAGGGCGAAGGGTCATGGAGGAAGTCCTCCGCGCCCTTGACGAGGTCGGCAAGCTGGAAAAGAACCCGTCGATGGAAGGCAAGCGCATGACGGCCATCGTGGCGCCCCGCGTTTGAGCCCGACGATTTGGCGGTCGGTTCTAGACGACGCTCGACTGGTTCTGTTACGATTCTCGGGTCGGATTCGCACGCCGGCGCGAATCGAGCCGCTTCGTGGGCGGCGATGGTTGATGACCCTTTGGAATCGCTCGCGGGGCCGGGCCTCCGCGGTCGTCGGTGATTTTGTCCACACGCTGTTCGGGATCGGGAAAAGATGCCTAAGCTCAAAACGCACAAGGGAATGAAGAAGCGGTTCAAGATCTCCGCGACGGGCAAGGTCAGCCACAAGCGGTGCGGGTCGTCGCACCTGATGAGCCACAAGAGCGGCAAGCAAGTGCGTAGGCTTCGTAAGAAGTCGACCCTGTCGGTGTCGGCCGAGGCTCATCGCATTCGCAATGCCCTGCTCAAGCAACAGTCCGAGAACCCGGCCACCGTGGCCGCGCTCAAGCAGGCGGCCCTGGCGGCCAAGACCGAGGGCGAGGCCGGCGCGGTCAAAAGCGAGTGACCGGGGCGGTGATCGCCGGCCCTGGATCTGGATTTCCATCATCACACTTTAGAAGAGAACGAGCTCGTCGATGCGCGCGACCAAGGGAGCGGCCCGGAACAAGGCCAAGAAGCGTCTGTTTCACGCGGCCAAGGGATTCGTAGGCGGCCGGAGGCGGCTGCTCAAGTCGGCCAAGGAAACTCTGGTCCGCGCTGGCATGTTCGCGTTCCGCGATCGGCGGGCCAAGAAGCGTGAATTCCGCAAGCTGTTCATCATCCGGATCACCGCCGCCGCCGAGATGCGCGGGCTGCGCTACAGCCGGCTGATCCACGGCCTCAAGCTCGCCCAGGTCGGCCTCGATCGCAAGAGTCTCTCGGAGCTTGCGATCCACGAGCCAGCGGCGTTCGACGCGATCGTGAACCTCGCCAAATCGCACCTTGACAAGCATTACGCCCAGGTCGAGGCGCGGCAGAAGGCCAAGTCGGCCTGACGGCCCGTCTTCCTGGGTAGGACTCGGGCCTGCTCTTCGATTGAAGCAGGTGAGCCGCCTGCACCACCAAAGCCTCGAGTCTCGCAAGCCGATGAACCCGACCGACACGCTGGAAACCGCCGTGGCGGACCTTGAGGCTCTGGAGAGTGCGGGCCGAGGCGCGCTCGAGGGTGCTGGCGACCCGGGCGAACTCGAGGCTGCCCGGATCGAGTTCTTGGGCCAGAAGCAAGGCCGGCTCAAGACGGCGCAAGAGCGGCTCAAGACGCTCGAGCCGGCCGCCCGGCGGGCCTACGGCCAGCGGTTCAACCAGGTAAAAACGACGCTCGAGAGCCTGCTCGAGTCGGCGCGCGTGCGGCTGGCGTCGAGGGGTCAAGCGCTCGAAGGGATCGATGTGACCCTGCCCGGCGTCCCGCCGGTCCTGGGCCATCGCCATCCCCTCACCCAGACCACCGAAGAGCTCACGGAGATTTTCGGCCGGTTCGGCTTCGCCGTTGCGCGGGGGCCCGAGGTCGAGGATCTCTGGCACAATTTCGACGCCCTGAACATCCCCCAGAACCATCCCGCCCGCGATCCACTCGACAACTATTACTTGGCCCCGCCGGGCGGCGTGGAGAGCTTGCACGAGCACGGCCTCTGGGCGATGCTCCGCAGCCAGACTAGCACGGTCCAGATCCGGGTGATGGAGAACCAGCCGCCGCCGGTGCGAGTGATCGCGATCGGCCGGGTTTACCGGCCCGACACCGTCGATGCCACGCATTCCTTCATGTTTCATCAAATCGAAGGGCTGATGGTGCAAAAGGGGGTGACGATGGCCGATTTGAAGTCGGTCCTGAGCCTTTTTGCCCGCGCCTATCTGGGGGAGGACGTCCGGATTCGCTTTCGCCCGTCGTTCTTCCCATTCACGGAACCCAGCGTCGAGGTCGATATGGTCTGGCACGGCAAGGCTCGTTGGGTTGAAATGGGGGGAGCGGGGATGGTCGATCCGAACGTACTGCGTTCGGTCGGCTACGATCCCGAGGATGTCTCGGGTTTTGCGTTCGGCCTGGGTATCGAGCGGCTGTGCATGCGGCGGCACGGGATCGACGATATCCGGCTGCTCTACCAGAACGACGTCGATTTCCTTCGCCAGTTCTGAAGGTTATGCATCCGGACCGTCGTCGCCCTGGCGGCGAGCGACCGGGACGACCCCGAATCGCGCGGGGAAAGAGCCGAGACCGCCCCCGCGCTTCAAACAGGAGGAATCCGCCATGAGCATCGATCCCAGCCCCGTGATCGTGACCAGGACCGGCCATTCGTCGACGACTACGGTCCATCATCGCGACTTCGCCGAGATCCGCGCCGAGGGGAAATCGCCTCGCGACGCCGCCAAGCATCTGGCCAACAAGCTCACCTTGGCGCTCGACACAGCGCTTACGGACTGGCGGCGGGAAAGCGTCGACCGCGCGATCGCCGACGTCAAGGCTTTCGTGGAACGGGAGGGATCCTCGGAAGCGTGATGGGATCTCAAAACGAGAACAAGAGCGGCTCGAAGCCGCCGGCGCGGCAGCTTGGAGCGCTCGACGCGACGATGATCGTGATGGGGTCGATGATCGGCTCGGGGGTGTTCATCACCTCGGCCGAGTCGTCGCGGCTGACCGGCGCGCCGGGGTATTTGCTCCTGGCGTGGCTGGTCTCGGGTCTCATGACCATCGCCGGGGCGGCCTGTGCGGCCGAGATCGCCGCCATGATGCCCCGGGTCGGCGGCCAGTACGTCTTTCTGAGAACGGCCTATTCGCCCGCGGTCGGTTTTCTCTTTGGCTGGGCCATGTTCCTGGTCGTGCAGAGCGGCACCATCGCCGCCGTCGCCGTGGCCTTCGCCAAGTTCCTGGGCGTCTTCTTGCCCGCCGTCGCCGCCGACCAGTACCTCATCCCTCCGATCCAGGCCGGCCGCTACGCCGTCTCGCTCTCGACCCAGCAGCTCGTCGCGGTCTCGTTGGTCGTTTTTCTGACCGTGGTCAACATGGGGGGGCTCTCGATCGGCAAGTGGATCCAGAACACGTTCACGTTCACCAAGACGGCCGCGCTTCTCGGGCTGATCGTGTTGGGGCTCGTCGTGGGCTGGAACATAAAAAGCGCTGCCTATACGTCCTCATGGTGGGACAGCGCCGCCAACGGCTGGAGCTCGAACGCGGCGTTTCCCGGGCTGCCGGTCGAGGGCGGCTCGGCCCTGGTGTTGCTCTTCGGCATGGCGATGATCGGGCCGCTGTTTTCGCAATCGGCGTGGAACAACGTGACATTCACCGGCGGCGAGGTCAAGGATCCCGGCCGTACGTTCCCGATCGCGCTCCTGGTCGGCACCCTTTCGGTGGTGCTGCTTTATGTGCTTGCCAATGTCGCCTATCTGGTGACGCTGCCGTTTTCGGAGATCGAGAACGCCCCCAACGACCGCGTCGGCACGGCGGCTCTTGAGGCGATGCTGGGCCCGGCCGGGGCCAAGGTCATGGCGGGCGCGATCTTGATTTCGACCTTTGGCTGTGTGAACGGGCTGGTGCTGGCGGGTGCTCGGGTGTATTACGCGATGGCGCGTGACGGCCTGTTTTTCCGTCCGGCGGCGCTCTTGAACCGCAAGGGCGCGCCCACGGCAGCGCTCGCCGCCCAGGGCGTGTGGGCCGCGATCTTGACGCTGCCCGTGACGGCCGCGACCGACAAGGCCGGCGTCATCAAGTTCGGCAATCTCTATAATGAGCTCCTGGAGTACGTGATCCCGGTTGACGTCATGTTTTATTCGCTCATGATCGGGGCGGTCGTTGCCATGCGGATCAAGGCGCCGGCGCTCAAAAGGCCTTACCGGACGGTCGCCTACCCGTTGCCGGCGATCATCTACATCGGCCTGGCGGTGTTGCTGGCGGCCGATTTCATCTATCTGAAGCCTTCGACCTCGGGGATGGGATTCCTGATCGTGCTGGCGGGGCTGCCCGTTTACTGGGTGTGGTCGCGCGCGGCCGCCCAGCCGCTCTCGCCCGCGACCAAGAGCGACCCGACGGCCCCGTGACTGGCTCTTCCTTGCGAGCAAACCCGCGATGATCGTGAGCTGGAACTGGCTGACCGAGTACTTGCGGCTCGACCTCTCGGTCGAGGCATTGACCGAGCGCCTGACACTCTCAGGACTCAATCTCGAATCGATCTCCGACGTCGGAGGAGACCTGGCGATCGACCTCGAGGTCACCAGCAATCGCTCGGATTGCCTGTGTCATCTCGGGATCGCGCGCGAGATCGGCGTCTTGATCGAGCAGACGCCTCGTTTTCCCGATCCCCGCCCGGCAGCCGGCGGGACGCCCGCCGCGAGCCTCACCGCGGTCGACGTCCAGGCCGCCGAACTGTGTGCGCGTTTCACCGCCCGGGTCGTCTCGGGCGCGAAGGTCGGCGAGAGCCCGTGGTGGCTGAGGAAAC
>DAIDHE010000209.1 GCA_027459775.1 Planctomycetales bacterium
CTCTGGTGAAAACGCTCCTGGATCGCGCCCGCGAGCGGCCTGGCCGGATCGTGATGCCGAGATGCCAGGGCCGCCGCGGCCACCCCGTCGTCATGCCCTGGCCGATCGCATGGACGCTCCGCGAGCTCCCCAGTCATCTGGGCCCGAACGCGCTCGCGGCCCGCCATGCCGACCTGGTCGAACTGGTCGAGGTCGCCGATGGACGGGTCGCGCTCGACCTCGACACGCCGGCGGACCTGGCGCACTGGAACGACGCGGCGACTTCCGGCGGTCCCGTGATCCATCGTGTGCGGCTCTTCGCCGCCGCCCGAGCGCTCGCCGGCGCGGGCGAGATTTCGGTCGAGCTCCCGCCGGGAGCGACGGTCGCCGACCTGAGGCGCGCGCTTGGCCTGGTCGAGCCCCGGCTGGCCCCGCTCGCGGCCGTGGCGATGATCGCCGTCGACGAGGAATACGCGCCTGAGGATATGTTCCTTACTTCGCCCGCGCGGCTCGCACTCATTCCACCGGTGAGCGGCGGGTCGAGCATTCAGACGGGGCCGGGGTCGTCCGTGCCTGAAAGGAGATCCGATCCATGATCTCGATCACCACTTCGCCCATCGTTCCGGAGGTGGTTCTCGACGAGATGAATTCCCACGAGGCGGGCGCGATCTGCCTGTTCCTCGGAACGGTGCGCGAGCTCACGGCGGGCCGCCGGACGGTCGCGCTGGAATATGAGGCCTATCCCGAGATGGCCCTGCGCAAGCTCGCGGAGCTCGAAAGCGAGGCTCGCGGGCGCTGGCCGGTCATCGAGATCGCGATCGTGCACCGCGTGGGCCGGCTCGAGCTGGGCGAGGTCAGCGTGGCCGTCGCGGTCAATTCGCCGCACCGGCAAGACGCCTTCGAAGCCTGCCGCTGGCTGATCGACACGCTCAAAGAGAGAGTTCCGATCTGGAAAAAGGAGGAATGGTCGGACGGGAGCGAGGAGTGGATCCATCCGCACCCCGAACCGGCGAATCCGTGATCTCCCGGCCAAGCGCTGATACAATGGCTTACTCGAGGAATCCCGAGGCCCGAATTCCGTCGTATCAAGGAACCGTTCACGCTCATGCCGACCGAGACCCGCGCCGGCCTGGTCGATTCGTTTGGCCGGCGGCACAATAACCTGCGCGTGAGCGTCACCGACCGCTGCAACTTGCGGTGCGTGTATTGCATGCCCGAGAACGTCGCGTTCTTGCCGCGGGCCGAGGTGCTCACGTTCGAAGAGATCGAGCGCGTCGTCCGGGTCGCCACGACGCTGGGCATCGATAAGGTCCGCCTGACCGGCGGCGAGCCCTTGCTCAGGCGCGACCTGCCCCGGTTGGTCGAGCTGCTGGCCGTGGTACCCGGGCTTTCGGATATCGGTCTGACGACGAATGGGATCTTGCTCGCGCGCGAGGCTCGGCGGCTGCGCGACGCGGGGCTCGCGCGGATCAACATCAGCCTCGACACGATGGACCGGGGCAAATTCCAGCAAATCACCCGGCGCGACGATTTCGACCGGGTGATCGAGGGGATCCTGGCGGCCAAGGAGGCGGGTTTTCATCCGATCAAGATCAATGCCGTCGCGATCCGCGGATTCACCGAAGACGACGTCGTGCTGCTCGCCCGGTTCGCGCTCGAGCACGGGCTCGAGATGCGGTTCATCGAGTACATGCCGCTCGACGCCGGCCGGCTCTGGGAACGCGAAAAGGTACTGTTCGCCGCCGAGATGATCGAGCTGCTCGAAACCGGAATTGCCCCGCTCAAGCCCACGGCCGACCAGGATCCCCGCGCGCCCGCACTCGATTACGAATACACGGACGGCTCGGGCCGCGTGGGATTCATCGCCTCGGTCAGCCGGCCGTTTTGCATGAGCTGCAATCGCATCCGGATCACCGCCGAGGGAAAGCTGCGGAACTGCCTCTTCTCGCTCGAGGAGACCGACCTGCGAGCGCTGCTCAGAACCGGCGGGTCGGACGATCAAATCGCACAGGCCGTGCGGGACTCGGTCGCCGCGAAGTGGGAAGGGCACGAGATCAACACCGCTCGCTTCATTCAACCCGAGCGGATGATGCACTCGATCGGCGGGTGATCGGGGACGCTGTTTTCTATCAGTAAACGATCGACGCGTCGCGACAACGGGAGAATCCGAATGGCGGCGAAGAAGGCATCGACTCCCTGGTATCGCGACGGGCTGGCGTTCAGTTGCACGCAGTGTGGGGCGTGTTGCACGGGCGCTCCCGGCTACGTCTGGGTCGACCCGGAAGAGATCGAACAGCTCGCCGCCCATCGCGGCGAGGAAATCAGCGAGTTCAGCCGCAAGTTCGTCCGCAGGGTGGGCGACGACCTGAGCCTGATCGAAAAGCCGGGCGGCGACTGTATTTTCTGGGACAAGGAGGCCGGCTGCACGGTCTACCCCGCCCGGCCGCGACAATGCCGGACGTGGCCGTTCTGGCCTGAGAACGTCGAAACCAAGGCCGCCTGGAAGAGGGTCTGCGAGATCTGCCCCGGATCGGGCGAGGGTCCGGTGGTCTACTCGATCGAGTACATCCAGAGCGCCCTCGAGCAAGTCATCAAATGACCGAGCCCGCCGAGAACGTGGGACCGGGCTCGATCGCGGCGGCGGCGTTCGCGGAGCTGCGCGCGATTTACGAGGCGCTGGACGCCGAGGTTGCGCGCCGCGCGCCGGTCTGCCTGCTCTCTGGCCGGTGCTGTCGGTTCGAGGAATACGGGCACACCCTGTTCGTCTCGCGGCTCGAGGCGGAACTGCTGGTGGATCAAGCGCCTGCGCCCTCGCGGCCGCTGGACGACGGGCGCACCTGCCCGTGGCAGGACGCCCACGGCCGCTGCACCGCCCGCGCGGGCCGCCCGCTCGGCTGCCGCGCGTATTTCTGCGACCCGGCTTACGAGCCGATCGCGTACGAGGTCTCGGAACCGTTCATCGGGCGGCTCAAGGAGCTGGGCCGAAACCTCGGTATTCCCTGGGATTATCGCCCGCTTCATCAGCACCTGGGCCGGCTTCGCGAAGAAGGACGACTCGATGTCGAGATCGTCTCTTGAGCCCGAGCGGAGCGGCCCGCGGGCGGATATCGAGGTCTCGGGCTCGACAATCCAGGGCCAAAATCGGCCTCGGAATGCGTTTCGGGCGAGATCCGCTTGACACTAATCTAAGCCACCAATACACTTGAGCCACTTGTCGCCGGCAACGGGCCGACCATGCCCCCCGTGGAGCTCGCCATCGTGACCAAGAAAGAAATCGTCAAGAAGATCTCTGAAGATATTGGTCTGACGCAACTGAAGACCAAGGACATTGTGCAGCGCACGCTCGACGCGATCATTCAGACCCTGGTGACCGAGGGTCGGATCGAGCTGCGGAACTTCGGCGTTTTCGAAGTCAAGCAGCGTGCGCCGCGGAAGGCGCGGAACCCCCGAACCGGCGATCCTGTCTACGTTTCCTCCAAGAACGTCGTGACGTTCAAACCAGGCAAAGAGATGGAAGAACTGGTCCGAAACATGAATCCGGAAAATCTTCCCCTATTGGAAGAGGAGTCGGATGCCGATTTAGATACCAACGGACCTGTCAAGTCGGCGTCCGAGCCGCGCACGAAATCCTCGCTGGAGTAGCCATTCATGGATGGCTGCAACCCGGGGGACGATGGGGCGTGAGGGACGGTTCGACCTGACCTTCAGGGAAGAACTTCGCCGTGGTCAGGAATGGACCGCGGCGTGGGGTCGAGGGTTGGCCGGTCGACGGACGAATCCCGATCGCCCGCCTGAACGACAGAGGCATGGAATTCGCGCAAGGATTGCGCGGCCGGACTGATCGGTCGGTCCTAAGTGATGGGAGGAGCCCGATAATGAAGAAGCTATGCGCGACCTTGACGGTCATGGTTGCGTCCCTCGCGCTGCTTGAGGGGTGCGCCCCGATCCCCCTGCCCCACTACGCCGCCTACAAGCCGAAGCGGGTCGAGGAGTTGCTGGTCGACTCCGAGAATCTGCGCCAGGCCGGCGATGAGTGGGAGCGGTTCTGGTTACTCGACCAGCCCTCGCACATGACCCCGTTCCGCACCCATGGCGGCGTGGGGCCCTGATCGACCTGGGGCGATCAAGACCTGATACGCGAATCAGGCCGGCGCCAGACGATCATTGTCTGGCCTTCGGCCTGTTCGCACGCGCGGAGAGGCGTCTGGTATCTGGTCAGCGCCCGAGGTGTTGATGGAAGAACCGGCTCACGAGCTTGACGTAGGCTTCGGGGTCGGATTCATAGGCCTGGGCGTGATCGACGCCTGGGAACGTCATGGCGAGGCACGTCCCACCCGCCGCCTGGGCCAAAAGCCGCGCCTGGCCGACGGGGACGAGCGAGTCGTCTTCGCCGTGGATCAAGAGGAGCGGGCGCTCGCCCCACGCCCTGGCGAACCGGATGGGCACCAGGTCGTCGGTGCGAACGCCATAAACGATCCGAGCGGCCAGCAGGATGCCCGGATTGAAGAGCGGCGGCAGCCCGCTGTGCAGGCTGAGCTGGGTTTTGAGCAGTTTGGGCAAATCGCCGTAGGGGCTGTCGACCACGGCGACCTGGATCGCCGGATTCCGCGCGGCCTCCATGAGAATCGTCGAGGCCCCCATCGAATAGCCGAGCCAGCCGATGCGGTCGTCGCTGTATCCTTTGGACTCGGCCCAGGCGAGCACGGCCCGGATATCCCCGCGCTCGCGGCGGCCGAGGGTCAGTCGGACGGGGTCGCTCTGGCCGTGGCCGCGGAGGTCGAAGAGCAAGACGTCGAACCCTCGGCGATGGAGGTCGCGCCCCAGCGCGGCCATTTCGAGCCAGGTGCTCCACATCCCATGCACGAGCACGATCAAGTGGCGATGGGACTCGGTGGGCAAATACCAGCCGCGGAGCGTCAGGCCGTCGCTGGTGCGGGTTGACCAGGGTTCGGCGTCGGGATCGAACCGCCGGGGGTCGAACCGCTCGGGATGTGTGGTCGGCCGCGTCAGGCGATCGGCCGTCAAGAGCGACACCCCACAGTAACCGGCCCCCGCGACGGTCAGCAGCACCACCGCCAACCACGCCCCGATCCACCGCCACCGGATACGTCCCCAAGCGATCGTCATCTTTCCACACTCCTTGTCGTGGATCGAAGCTCACCGCCGTCTCCCCACCGGCATTGTAGCCGTCTCGCCGAGATCGGGGCGGAAAGGGCGCGATTTTGGGGCGTAACCGGTTTGTAAGTTCTGGCTTGCGGCCAAAGAACAAAACGACGCGAAGTCAGGTCCACTCGTGCTCCCGCCGTCATGGCCGGTGAATCAAACGGGGTACGTCCTCGCGATTCCGGGTCTCTTTCGATTCCCGACATCCTTGATGCACCGTGGCGCGTGAACTCGTTCCGACGTCGATTCGGGACGACGGGAGTGGGTCTGGGAACCGTAACGACTGGTGGTTTCACGCGGCACGATGGCGTTCGCGGCCGCGTCCGAGCGTCTGGCGGATGGTCGCGGCGATCGAGTCTAGGGTTTCGTCGGGCAGGTCGTGATAGAGCGGGATGCACAAGAGCCGGTCGTGAAGCTGGTCGGTGACCGGCAACCGGCGGCGAACGAACTCGGCGTAGGCGTCCATACGGTGGGCAGGGAAAAAGTAACGCTTGGTCATGACGCCCCGGGCGGCGAGGGCCGATTCCACCGCCGCGCGCTTCTCCGCCGTGCGGAACTGGAGTGCCAGATCCTTGTAGCCGTGGACGCAGTCGGCGGGGACGGCTTGCCAGGTCGCGTCGGCGCAGTCGGCGAGCGCGTCCCGGTAGCGCTCGACCTGGGCTTGGCGGCGGGCCAGGGCCTCGTCCAGGAGGTCGAGCGACAACCACCCAAGCGCGGCGTTGAGCTCGGAAAGCTTGCCGTTCAAGCCAATGTAACGGCAGTTGTAGTCGCCCTTGAACCCATAAACACGCAAGAACGTGAACCGTTCGGCGGCGGCGGGATCGCGGAACGTGGCCAAGCCCCCTTCGCCGCTGGTCACGAGCTTGGTGCCGCTCAGGCTGAAGACCGAGGCGTCGCCAAAAGCCCCGAGCGCGCTCCCCCGGTAGCGCCCGCCCAGCCCATGGGCGGCGTCGAAGACGAGCTTGAGCCCATGGTCGCGCGCGAGGCTCTCCAGGGGCGCGATCGGGGCTGGCAGCCCGAAGACGTGCACCGCCGCGACGCCCACCGTTCGGGGCGTGATGAGCCGCCGTGCGTCGTCGACGTCGATGCAGTAAGTCTCGGGATCGACGTCGGCGAAGACCGGCGTGAGGCCATTCCAGCGCAGGGCGTTCACGGTCGAGCAAAAGGTAAAGCTGGGAACGATGACCTCGCCTGGCGGGCAATCGAGTGCCTTCCACGCGAGCGCCAGCCCGATGTCGCAGCTCGACACGCTATAGGGCTGGGGATGGTCGAGGATGCGCGCGGCGCGCTCTTCCAGTCGTTTCGTGTACTTGGCGAAATTAGAGAGCATCCGTGACTGGAAGATGTCGGCGACGACTTCCGAGAATTGCTCCAGGGGCGGCAAGTGCGGCCGGGTGATCGGGATCGAGGCGTTGGGTTCAGCGGCCATGCGTATGCTCCTTGGGCGGCGTCAAGCCGCAGCCTGGGCGACCGATCGTTCTTCGAGCGCGAGCGCAGGGTAGATCGCTCGGATCACTTCTTGGGCCAGGGCGCTCGTCACTTTCAGGTCCGCTCGATCCGCGAACGCCTTGATGCTCGAGAGCGAGGCGAACGTCTCGGCCCTGCGCGCTTGATGCTCATGAAGCAAGTGCAGGATGACCGCGCGGTCGATCTCGCGATGATGAAGAGCCTCGACGTGGGGATTATTGGCCATATTATAACGCATTGGCAGCGCCCGCGTGGGGAGCCCCAACTCGGCGATCGCCGCTGTCAGGGCGAGCTGACCGTCGAAATACGTGCCCATCGCCTCACGGATCCGGTTCAGATGGCGCTCCGCGACCCGGCCCACCTGGGCCAGTGCCGCGGCCGGGGCCGCGATCACGCCGTAATTGAAATACGCCGGGCAGTCACGGAACCGCGGGTCCATGAAGAAATAGCCCCAGCCCGTGTGCTCGTATTCGAGCGGCGGCGTGGTCAATCCGCACAAGGCGAAGAACGCGGCCCACGAAGGCTCTTCGACCTTCCAATCGAGCATGGGCGAATAATGAGCGATCACGCCCGAGACAGCGACTGAGCGATGGCTGTCATCAATCAGGTCGTCGAGCGGGCGGCGGATCAGAGTGTCGGCGTCCAGGAGCAGGACCATGTCGGACCGAAAGTCATGCTGGATCCGCCTGAGCCCCGTGGCGTAGATCCCGAGCCTGGCGAACTCAGCCTCGGGAACCCAGCGCAACTCGATTCCGTTAGCCGCGAGCCATGGCATCCGGTGGGCCGCGCCCAGGTCGACCGTGCCGCCGATGGTCGCGATCACGGGCGCATCGCGATAGGCCCCGCCAAAGCGTCTGAGGGAATGCGTCAGACAACGAAGCTGATAAAAGAATGAAGGCGTGGGCGCCATCGGGACGTGGATTTCCAGCGAGGGCCCGCGCCTGAGCAGTCGGGGCAGTCGAAACCTTGTCGCCGTGATGGCTCGGCTCATGCGACGGCCCTCCTGGCCCTGGCCCCTTCCTCCTCGCCCACCGCGTACCCGAGCCCACTCGCGCCAAAACCGTTCCCGTTATAAAAACAGAGGAAATGGTCTGATTCGCGGATCACGCTCGTATACGCGGCCATCACCGAATCCCACCCTTCGGCCGATCGCTCGAGCCCAGCGGGGTCGGACTTTCGCTTCCACTCGAGCCCGTCGGCCGATTCCGCATAGCCGACCCGATAGCTGGTCCGGGGGTCGACCCGGTAATCGAGCAAGCCGCGATACGAGAACCACATCGCGTAACAGTCGTCAAGCCGAACCACCCAGGGCCGACAGATCGCGCGGGTGAACGAGTCGTAGCCGACGCAAACCGTTCCGGTCCGCCGCCACGAGACCCCGTCGGTGGATTCGGCGTACTTGACGTTGTACATCGGCTCGGGCCGGCCGTTGATTTCCTCCCAGCCGGTGCACGAGACGTACCACATCCGCCAGCGCTCCCCCTCGCGAATGACGCAGGGAGTGGTGTTGAAAAAAGGCTCGTCGCGGTCGCGATCCAGGATCGGCCCCTGGGAAAAGCGGCGGTAGGTCCGGCCGCCGTCCGCGCTCACGGCCAGGCCGATCGCCAGCCGGTAAGAAACGGTGACCTGGGGATTCCAGCCGATGTAATACAGATACTTGCGCGGCCCGTCCGCGACGATCGAGCACGGCATCATGCCATTGTCGTCAAACGTTCCGCGCTCGCCCAGGGGCAGGAGCGGATCCTCACCGAGCGCGCGGATTTGCTCGGGTTGATCGGGATCGACGTCGATCCAGCCGATCCGCGACCGGCCCGCCGGGTCGCGGCCGGCGAAGTAGATCCGCAGGTCGTCGTCCAGCCGATCGGCGAGCGGCAGCGACGCATGCGAACGCATCCACTCGATCGAGCCGTCGGGGACGAAGATTCGCCCGCGCTTTTCCCAGTGGATCACGTCAAAGCTCCACGTCCGTGCTCGCCACCTCCCGCTTGCGAGCGGGATTCCCCTGGTACACGCTCCAGGGCTCGGTGTCCTTGCCCACGCACGCCCCCATCGCCACCAGCGTCCCCTCGCCCAGCCGAACGCCGTCGCGAACCGTCGCGTTCACCCCCAGGAAACAGTAAGGCTCGACCGTGCAACGGCCGCTTAAAACGACATGTGATGTAAACATTACATGATCGCCTATACTGCTGTGATGGCCGATGTGGTTTCCGCTCCAGAGCACCACGTCGTCGCCGATCGCGGCGTACGGCTGAATGGTGTTGTCCTCGAGGATGAAGCAGTTCTCGCCGACGGGCGTTTCCGCGTAGACGGTCGCGCGGCTGCTCACGTAGCTGATGAACCGGTAGCCCTTTCGCTTGCCCTGGCGATGGATCGATTCCCGAGCCCGGTTCATCCCCCGCGGCGACATCGGGGCGAACAGGTGGAAATCGGCGGGCGGATAGCGCTCTACCAGCTCTTCAAAGGGGACGACCGGCTTGCCCTCGAAGACGCGATCGGCGGGAAGATGCTCGGCCGTCACGGTGAAGGCGACGACCTCGCAGGGGCTGTCGTGCGTCAGGTAGAAGTGCGCGAGCGAGGCGAAATCCTTGAGTCCAAAGATGATCACGCGAGTCATCGGTTGGGCTCCCGATAGACATACGCGGTGTATTCGTAAAGGCCGTAATCCTGGCGGATCAGCCAGTGCCGCGACAGCTTGGCCTTGAGAAAGGCGGCGAGCGCATCGCAGGGCAGGTGGAACAGCTCCGCCCGCTCGGAGTCGACGTGGCTGGACATCACGTTGAAGGCCAGCCCGCGGCGGGCGCTCGGCCAGACCGCACACAAAAGATTCTGAACATAGCTCCACATCTGGTCGTATGTGAGCGAGCGTTTCTCGGTGAAAACGCCGTTCATCACGACGTAGTCGAATTCGGGAAGCGCCGTCGCGGGGTCGAGCACGTCGACCTGGATGAAGGAGACGTCGGGGAACTTGCGGCGACACAGATCCACGAAGCGGCTGGAGAGGTCGAGGCCGTGATATTCGAGCCCGGTCAGGCCGCGGCGTCCGATGTACTCGAGCAAGTGCCCTGCCCCACAGCCGAAATCGAGCAGCCGGACCTGCGCCCGCGGTTGTGGCGGGATCAGGCCCAGCATGATTTGGTAGCGGATTTCGGCGTCGTCGGCGCGGGGCCAATCGACGCCGCGATGGTTGTCGCCGTGGCGTGCGAGGCAAGCCTCGTAGTGAGCGACGATTTCGAGATAGCCGCGGTCGTTCGCCGTCATGATCGGCCTCCTCACGCCACGGCCGCCGCGACGTCCCGGTACGCAGGGAAGAACTGAGTCGCCGTCCGTCCACGGCAGAGCTCGGCGTAGCGTCTTTCGCAGGCGACGTGGCGGCCGAGATACGTCGGCCGGGTCAAAGGCGACCAGCCCCGCTTGAATCGCGTCAGGCCGTCGCTCGCGTCGCAGGTCGCGCCCGCGCCTGCTCCCAGGCTCAGCCAGCGCACCCGGCCGCGCAGCCGCTCCGCGGCCGCCCAAAAGAGCGCGTACGACGCCTTCTCGGCGTATCCGCGCTCCGAATACGCCGCCAGATGATAGTATCCCACCTCGCCCTGGCAATACCAAAGCACCATGCCCACGACCTCGCCCCTGGCGTCGACGGCCCGAAAGGCCGCCAGGCCGGGAACATCCCACTGCATCTCGAACGACCGACGCGAGAAACAACTGATCCCGGTCATTCCATGGCGCTTGATCAGCTCGTCATACAGCCCGCACCAGATGTCGAGCGACCGAGGGGGATGGTCGATCTCCTCGACGGCGAGGCGCTCGAGCGCCCGGCGGGCATTGCGGCGGTGATGGGGACGCGCGGAGGACTCGAGCGGCACGTCGAGGTCGATGACATGGTGGTCCTTGTATCGCACCAGGCCGCGGTTGAAGGCTTGAGACGCGGCCTCGTGGTGGAACTCGGCGAAGGGATCGGTGACCACGACCACGCTGACGACGCGGTTTTCAAGTCGATCGAGATCGTCGGGCAGCGCGGACCAATCCTGGCAACAAAAGAGCGGATACGGCCCCATCGCGTCGCTGGAGTCGGTGCCTGGGATGGCTCGGACCAGCAGCGAACCGCCCGAGCCGGCCAACCACAGCGGCCGGCCGAATTCGGCCAACGACGCCACGTATTCTGGGCTCAGGTAACCGGTCGTCCTCATGCGCGCGACGGTAGCAAGCCGTTCGGAACCTGGCAAGGCAGAATCAGGCCATGACGGCGGCGGGTTTACGAGCTTTGACAAAGCACGCCACGGTGTAGCTCGAGGTCCGATACCCGGTCGCGACCATGAGCTCGGCGTCCACCAGTCCCGCCGCCTTGAATCCGTCCAGGTAGAACCTACCTGGGATCGCGCCGCTGATTCAGCTCGACCAGGCGAATTCATCACGCCGCAGGTCGGCGGGCAACTCTTCGACGAGCACGAGGTCGACGCCCCGCAGCCAGCCGCCGGGCCTGAGCACGCGGGCGATTTCGGCGAACGCCGCGGTTTTGCAGGCGGCCAGATTCAGCACGCCGTTCGTGATCACAAGGTCGGTCCAGCCCGATTCCACCGGCAGCGATTCGGCCGACCCCGAAAGAAACTCGATGTTCGCAAGACCGCACGCGTCTCGTCCCCTGCGCGCGACATCAAGCATCTCGTCACTCAAATCGACTCCACGGACGCGACCATCGGGTCCGACCATGAGGGCCGCGACCTGGGAATCAAAGCCAGCGCCGGCGCCGATGTCGACGACCGTCTGACCGGGCTCGGGCGGGCCCAGCGAAAACGGATTGCCGACGCCGACGAAGCGCTCGACGACGAACGTCGGGATCCTGTCGATAAACCCGGGCGGGTATCCCAGGCCCAGGGCGCTCTCACGACCCACGGGATAAGGGAACTGCCCTCGCGGATCGTGGGCGACCTGGGCGTAACGGCGGCGAACGCTCTCGTGAATGGCGCCGGGGCTCAGGATGCGTGGTTTGTCGTCGTCGTCGAGGGCCATGAGAGCCTCGTTGATCCGCGTCAAGGTGCTTCCCGCTGGGGGATCTGGGGTCAAGCAGCCGCCAACTCGGACGGGATCTCGGAGACGAGCACCGAGGCATCTGGGTCCAAGGATTCTTGGGATCCGACGGCCGATCCCAAATCGTACGATCCCAAAATGAGATTGCCCACCCCCGAGCGCGCCGGTTCACTGACCCACTCGCCCGCGGGTGCGATCAAGGAATCGAGCTCGAACCTGAAGACCGACTCCGGCATCACGACCAGCAGCGACCGATCACGGGTCAGCGAGGCCTCGACCGCCTCGAGTTCGAGGTATGACGGAGAGAGATTCTCACTGATCGGCCGTCCCTGAAGGAATCGAGCGGCGAGATCCTTGAAAACGTAGAGCCGACGGTTCGTCAGAAGCAGGATGTGGCCCTCGACACAGAGGATTTGATATGCCCGCTCGCCGGGGAGCTTCAGATGCAGGGTTTCGGCGATTTGATCCTCGAGAACGTCGCGGAGGAAGTGGATCGAACAATCGATTCCAAGCGCCGCCACGGCGAAGGGGTGGTGGTCGGGGTCGAGTGCCGAGACGTCGACGAAATCGTAAGCTTGAGGCCTGAGTCGTCTGACCCGCGAACAGCCTGTCTCATCGGGCGTCGAAAGCATCACGAACCCGTCTCGTCGGGCCGCGCAGGCCAGGATCTCGCCGTGATCGGGGTGGAAGAGGCTGATGACTTGATAGAAATAGACGTGGTAATCCGTATCCGTGGGCGTGATCATGGTCGCGTCCAAGCGACCGGCGGAAAACTCGCCTGGGGAGACCCGCAGAATGCCACGCACCCCCATCGGGGCGAGAAAATCACCTCGTTTTGTGCTGATGACATGGTGCGCGCCCGACTCGTAATCGAATTGCTTGGCGCTGCCTTGGCCCGTCTTGATGAACGCGACCTCGCCGCGGGTGCTCGCCGCGATCCAGTCCCGCAGAAACGCGACCCCATTGATCGCCTCGCCGGACGGAACGACTTGGTCGGTCCTGTAAACCTCAGCGAGGTCGTTTCCAGTGAAGAGGAGTCGTCCATCGCCCGAGCCGAAGGAATAAGATCCGGGACTTCCTGGTCCATCGCCTGCCCAGTAAAAGTCGAAATCGGGCAGCTTGATTTCTTCCTTCAAGAGACGAGAGCCGACCTGACGACCGTTTTCGCAAGTCCTCACGGGTGCCTTCCTTTTTCCAAGGATTTACGTTCCCCGTGCGTTAGCACGCCAGACTCCTCCATTTCAACGAAAACCGTCTCGGAGGGCCGGCAGAGTTCGCCCCGACGCCGTTCTTGGTCTCCAGGAGGCCAGATTGGATACCCATGCCAGGCTTCGTTGGCCCTGGCGTTCGGGAATTCGGCGATCTGCTCGGCGCGAGTCCCCAGCTCTTGTACCGACCCGTCCGGGCTTCTCGGCCTTAGCCCATACAATCGCCCAACCTCATCCGAGAAATCCAGCCGGTCCGCGGTGTTGAAGACCTCGAATTCCTGATCGTGGGTCAGGCTTGGCAGCCATTGCGAGGCGCTTCGGTCAAGGCCATGGTGCTTGGTGTAAAACTGATATCGATATCCGCTTCTCTCAGTCGGAACGGGGTGAATCGGCCCCGAGGTCTCGCCGACGGACATGGACTCGCTCCGACGCAAACACCAGGTAAGAACTCACCAAGGAGGAAGCCCGGCCGCGAGGCCATGCCTTGCTCGTACTCGTTTCGGTCCGACCTGACCAACCGGTCTCCAGACGATGACGCGGCGGTCGCTGACGCCGCTTGAGATCCCTTGCATTGGCCGGCCGGTCGCGGCCATCATCGCGTTTTCGAGAGAATCCGCCGCGCGTCGGCGCACGTGAACAGGAACTTCGCATGATCGGGATCGGGTTGGTTGGGATCGGCTTCATGGGGATGATCCACTACTTGGCCGCGCGCAAGCTCGCGGGGGGCAAGGTCGTTGCCGTTTGCACCCGCGACGAGAAGCGTCTGGCCGGCGACTGGACCGGGATTCAGGGGAATTTCGGCCCGCGCGGAACCCAGATGGACCTCTCGGGCGTCGCCCGTTATCGCGAGCTTGACGCGCTTCTGGCCGACCCCGCGGTCGAGCTCGTCGACCTGTGCGTTCCCAGCGACGCCCACGCGGGGCTCGCGCTTCGGGCGCTCGAGGCGGGGAAGCACGTGCTGGTGGAAAAGCCGATCGCACTCTCGATGGCCGAGGCCGACGCCATGAACGCGGCCGCCGCGAAGAGCGGCAGGCTGCTCATGGTCGCCCATGTGTTGCCGTTTTTTCCCGAGTTCGCGTTCGCGCTCGACAGCGTCCGTTCGGGACGGCATGGACCGCTACGGGCCGCCCACTTCAAGCGCGTGATCGCACGCCCCGACTGGTCAACGGCGATCGCCGATTCCTCGAAGACCGGCGGACCGGCCATCGACCTGCACATCCACGACGCCCACTTCATCGGGCTCATGTGCGGCGTTCCCCAGGCGGTCCAATCCCGCGGCGTGATCGAGGACGGCGCAGTCGCCCATCTGGCGACTCACTACCTTTACGACCAGCCCAACCTGGCCGTCACCTGCGTCTCGGGGGCCATCACTCCATCCGGCAGGCCGTTCTGCCATGGATTCGAGCTCTATTTCGACCAGGCGGCAATCGCTTATGATTTCGCGAACCTGGCCGGCGAAGGCCGGCTGGCGATGCCGCTCTCGGTGATCCTGCCCGAGGGCAAGGTCGATCGTCCCGAGCTGGGATCGGGAGACCCCATCGACTCCTTCGCCCTTGAACTCGGCGCCGCCGTCCAGGCCGCCCGCACGGGACGAGCCGTCGACCAGCTTTCAGGCGACCTGGCCCAGGGCGCTCTTCGAACCTGTCTGGCCGAGGTCGAGAGCGTGAAGACCGGGCGGGTCATCACCCTGGATTCGCGGGGCTGATCACGATTCGCTAGGCTGATCGTCGTGAACGGACTTCGAGGACGGGGGTGGCGGACCCGCGGCCAGTTTGGATTTCACCCGGGCGAATTCCTCGTCGTCGATCACGCCGTTGGCGTGCGCCTGCTCAAACGATCGCAGCAACTCGTCGGGGTCCGAGGGCTCGATCTCTTCGTGGATCTCGGCCCAAACCCCACGTGCCTTCACGATCGCCACTGCGAGCAGAACGGCCAGGATCGCCAGGCCGATGTAGTAGGTACGGTCGTACGAGACCGCGCCAGCACCCACGATCCATCCAGAAGTCGCGCTCTCGAGCGGGATCCACGCCATGCCGATCTTCTCCGGTCGAGCCAACGAACCCACGAACCCCATTTTCACCGAGTGGGGCGATCCCCACAAGATCGTGGTGAGAACGACCACGCCCGCGAGGAACGGCGTGGGCGGGTTTTTTGCTCGCGACTTGCGAAGCGGCGGGTAGTGGTTATGATGGATGTGTCAAAGCGCGCGCCCGAGACTTTCCGTTCGAGCGTCTTGGGCTGACCTGGCGTCGACGAGAATACCGAAGATTCCGAACGAGCGATTCGAGCATCGGATTGATGGGGAGGGCAAGACAATGTCGCGGTCGTTCCGTTTCATGATCATCGCGGCTGGCGTCGTGGCATCATCCAGCATCTTGGCGCCCGGGTCGGCCCACGCCCAAGGGTTCTTCGGCGGCGGACAGGGCGGACTGCTCAGCGACCCGTTCTCGTTCTATTATGCGTTCTACCTACCCAATCAACAGCTCCAGTCCATGCGTCCGAATCCGATGGACAGCATCAACAGCGCGATGGTCCAGCGGCAGTATTACGCCCAAAACCAACGGCGCTCGCTGTACAACCCCATCTCACCCTACGCGGACACCAGCGTCGACCCCTTGCACCCCTACTCGCCGCAAGGACAAGAACGGATCGCCCGACCTTATCGCTTCGCCCAAGATCCTTCGAACGCCGACGGGGGCGGTCCCTCGCTCTACTATAATCGGGCCACTCAATACTTCCCCACACTGCGCGTGGCGCGTGGACCGAATGCCAACGTGTCCTCCAGGCGCTCCGGGGTGGGGGGGCGACGCTCTGGTGGCATGGGTGGCATGGGTGGCATGGGTGGCATGGGTGGCATGGGCGGTGGTATGGGCGGCATGGGTGGAATGATGGGTGGCATGGGTGGTATGGGAATGATGTAGAGTTCCCTTGACTCACATGCGACGATGCTGAATAGGGGTGCGGCGCCTTTCGTGCTCGATCGCCTCGTCGAGTCTTATCGAAGGTCTGGTGGATCAGGCTCGTGTACTCGACAGTCGGAGCACCCGCGAGATCGTCACCTTTCGAGCGATTGACGGATGGGCAAGAGTCCTGAACAACTGCGGCTAACCCCTGACGAACGCGCTGAACTGGTGGCGTACATGGACGGGGAATTGCCTGAGGCTCAGGCGCGCACGATCTCGACGAAGCTCACGCATAGCGCAACGGCTCGGCGCGATCTCGAGATGCTGCAGAAGACCTGGGACTTGCTGGATCATCTTCCCAAACCCAAGGTCAACGAACAGTTTGCTGAAAAAACCGTGACGAACATTCACCAGCTCGAGCTCAGAGCCTCAGCCTGGGTGCCACTTGCTGGGATGTGGGGGCGGTGGGCCGCTGTCGGCTTGCTTTATCTGGCGGTCGCGGCGGCTTCGCTTGGCGCCGGCTACACCGCGGTTCGGTGGGTGCTCCCGGATCGAACCGAGCGCCTGGTTCAGGAACTTTCGCTGGCTGAGCATCTTGACGAATACCTTGAGGTCGGCTCGTACGATTTTCTGGACGAGCTGGTCAAATCCCAAGCCTTGGGCCTGAGCACGCCTTGAATCTTGTGACTGCTCTAGCCCAGGCGGCGAATGGCTCACCCATGCGTCATGACGCGATTCAAACGGCGGGCTCACGCGGGCGACGCTGGGCGCTCTTGATTTCGACTCTGGCGACGATCCTGGCCGCGGCTGGATTCGACCGCGACGCCAATCTCGCTCGACTCGCGTCGCTGCCCCAGGAACGCCGCTTGGCCTTGCTCGAAAACCTCCGCAAGTTCGACCTCGTTCTGACGCCGGAGAAACGCGCGGCCGTGCTCAGGATCGACCAGAAGATCAAGGCTCTCGAGCCCGACGAGCAAGTGAAGTATCAGGCGGTTCTCAGGCGATACCACAACTGGCTTGAATCGCTCCCCGACAATCAGCGAGACATGGTTCTCGACAAGCCTCCCCTGGAGCGCATGGCCGAGATCAAGAAGCTGCTTGCGACCTACCCAGTTCCGCGTGTGGATACGCCGCGGTTCCTGCGGCTCGTCGAGATCGGCGAGTTTTCGCCCTTCGAGCTGGCGTCGATTCACAAGATCTGGGAGGCCCTCACGCCGGGCGAGCGGAAGAACATCGAGCAAATCCCCGCCGGCCCACGTCGCGTCGAAGCGCTTTTCGAGAAGGGGGCGGCCAAGAATATCGATCGTGAAACCAAGCCGGCCGACTTTGACGAAGAGCGTTGGATCTCTCGAACCGAGGCCCAGCTCAAGAAGTCGCGTCCGGCGTTCTTGCTCGACGAGCTGAAGAAGAAAGGGGATGCCCGCCGCGGCGAGATCCTGCGCAGGCAGGCGATCAACGTGTATCTCGTCAATCGGCGCGCCGACGTGGTGACGGCCGATCGTCTTGAACAATTCGCCGCGGGGTTTCCGAGCTGGATTCAGCCGAGTATTGACACATTCCCGCCCGACGAGGCCAGGCGTTGGCTTTCGGTGATTTATCGTCTGGTGTATCCCCCTGGAACCGAGATCAAGCCGCCGCCCGCGGCGGCCGCGCCGGGCCCCGTGAATCGCCCGCCGGGAAAAGCCGGCGGCGGACTGCCGGGTTCTCCTTCCCGAAAGGCCGGGTCCGCCGCCCCGTTTTGATTCAAGCTGGTCAAGCGTGGGAAGGAACGACCGATGTCGTGGTCCGATTTCGACCGGATGGCGATGAGCCGCGCCCTTGCCGAGGCCGCGAAGGGGCGGGGCTGGGTCGAACCCAATCCCATGGTCGGGGCGGTCGTGGCTCGCGACGGAGCGATCGTCGCAAGCGCCCACCACGAGCGATTTGGCGGTCCCCATGCCGAGGTCTTGGCGCTTGCCCAGGCTGGCGAAGGGGCTCGTGGCGGGGTGCTCTATGTCACGCTCGAGCCCTGCTGTCACCATGGCAAGACCCCCCCCTGCACCGATCTCGTGTTGGCGTCGGGCGTGGCCCGGGTCGTGGCCGCGATGAGCGACCCGTTTCCCCAGGTCGCCGGCCAGGGTCTGGCGATCTTGAGTGAGGCCGGGCTCGATGTGTCGGTGGGGCTCGAGGAAGCGGCGGCCCGAGCCTTGAACGCCCCCTATCTCAAGCGCCTGTTCACGGGACGCCCGCATGTTCTGGCGAAGTGGGCGATGACGTTGGATGGCAAGGCCGCGACCGCGTCGGGCGACAGCCGCTGGATTTCGAACGAGACGTCCCGCGCCGTCGTGCACCGGACCCGGGGCGTGATGGACGCGATCCTGGTCGGCGTGGGGACCGTCCTGGCCGACGACCCCGAGCTGACCGCGCGGCCCCCTGGCCCCCGCGTGGCGGCCCGAATCGTGCTCGACCCTGAAGCCTCGATCCCGCTCTCGAGCCGGCTTGTCAATTCCGCGCGCGACACTCCGCTGGTCATTGCCGTGAATGAGCGCGCTCCCGAGGAGAGTCGGCGGCGGCTCACGGAACTTGGCGCTGAGATCTTGAGCTTCATGGGGGGCGGGCGGATTGCCATCGGAGCACTCCTCGACGAGCTTGGTCGCCGTGGCCATACGAACCTGCTCGTGGAAGGGGGAGGACGTGTGCTGGGCTCGTTCCTCGACGATGCCGCGGTCGACGCCGTCGACGTCTTCATCGCCCCTCTGATCGAAGGGGGCGACCACCCGAGATCCCCGGCCCGCGGACGCGGCGTCGACCGCATGCGCCTCGCCACCCGCCTGGAACGGATCCAGACCGAGATCCACGGCGCCGACGTCCGGATCCAAGGCTGGTTCCCCCAGCCCTGGCGCGGGAAGGCGGGGATCTGGGTCTAGAAGCGGTGTCAGGCACCGTTTTCTGGGCAAGTGAACCGCCTCGTCGCGGCCTCTACCCAGAAAACGGTGCCTGACACCGTTTCTAGACCGCAATGCCTCCAGATGGACTCCGTCGTGTGGCCTCTCCTGGCCCGCCGCGCTCGGCCGAGCCGAGCCAAGGCCGTGCCACGATAGAGGTGTCGATGTAACATATATATTACGTATGAGCGTCCTTGAGATCGTTAAAAGCATACGAAGATCAATCGGTTCTGACTCGCGCCGAATGATTAACAATAATTCAATAAACTTAGCTTGGGCAGACCCTCGACAGAGGTTTTAGGTGATCGCTACCTTAATCTCAACAAGCACGGTTCCGGCTCGTTCGAGTTGGGGGATTGTGTGATGATGAAATGCCTTTCTAATCCGCGTGGTTCGCGCCTGTGTCAGTTGGCGGCCGTACCCGCGACCATCGCCGCGCTCGGGGCCACGACTAGCCTACTGGGTTCTTCTACCCTTCCCCCCCCCACCATCACGCAGGCGAGGGTGGATGTATCGCGTTTGATGTTTTCGACTATTCCGCTCGAGATCAACCCTGATCCGACGGAATTGGGGGTTCTGAAGAGCAGTCAGCAAGCCGAGTCCCAGGTTGTGCTGCGCAACCCAGGCCGCGGCCCGATTGTTATCGGCCGCATTGAGACGAGCTGTCCTTGCGTTCGGGTCGCGCCTGGGATGTTCCCGGTTGGGCCCGGCGAGGCCAAAAGCCTCGCGGTTCGGTTCGATCCCTCGGACGAGCCCGACTTTCGCGGGGAACTTTCGGTGATTGTGACGGGATACGACGGGGAGGCTCGGGTCGCGTTCGCGAACCGAGTGAACCTTGAGGTGCGCTAGGGTCGAGGATTCGAATTGATGAAGAGGAGGCGTTACAGCGGGTCGAATGGCGGTCCATGATGTTTTCTTTTGCGACTTTATGATCATAGGCGAGGAGGTTGTCGAATGCGTGCGAGTCAGATCGTTCAGTCGTGGAAGCTGCCGACCACCGTGGCGCTGTTCGCGGCGGCCCTGATCGCTTTCACCTCGGGGGCCAAGGGGGGAAGCCACCTCCTCTCGGAGCAGGAGAAGGCATCCGTTCTTGGGGCGTACAATGATGCGCCCCCGCCGTGCTACTATGTTGGTCAGTATGATTGTCGAATGCTCGACGGGGGCGATCATTTCACGGGATGCGGCGCGCAGAGCGTTCCCAATTGCAATGGCGACTGCACGAACGCGTGCTCGAGGGGTGCGAAGAGTTGGGCATGCCCGGAATCCACGACAGGCGCCTACTCCGGCTGTCCGCAAATCGACCTTGGACCCAACAACCTCCGGCTGACCTGCGGCTTTCAATACTCAGGCGGCGGATGTGTCACTATGGGAGGCGTGTGCCTCTGCACTGGGGGAAACATTCAAAACCCCAACGTCGCCTGCCAAACGATCGGAGTCGGCGTCGGATCGGGATTCCCTCCCCCAGCCTGTCCCCCCCCGCCATGAGTGGGTGGGTCTTGATCCTCGCCGTGGTCCATCCACCAGACCGCGAAGTAAAGCACGAGCCTCGGAGATTCGGCCACGCAGCTGACCCGAGCGAGACCGGTTCTCGACCAATCAAAAGGATTCGCCTCGGGAGCAGGAGAGCGGGCAAACCGCGCCCGAGGGGCTCCGTCGCGAAGTCTCGCCTGAGCCGTTGAAGGCGGGAGGCGTGTCCGGGATGACAGTCGAGCTAGAAGGAAACACTGCAATATGTTCTGGACGCGCTAATTGGGAGGTGGAATTGGATGACTCCGTTCTGTCTCGCATTCGTCTTTTTCGCGCAAACGCATGCGCGGGACGTTCCCTTGCAGAACTCGCTCACGGTCGGCCTGGTGCTCGACCGCTGGGAGGCGGGAGTCACGCTTATCGAGAATTACGACCTGAGACTCGTCCTGCAGGAAGACTCGCTTCTGTGGAATCAGGACGGAAAGGTGACGCTGCTTGAGAAGCCGATCCAGGGCGAGCCGTCATTTTCGCGGATTTACCGCAAAGGGGAAAAGCGACGAGGCGAGTTCCTACCGAACGAGAACGGCGAATTCGGACTCACCATGATCTGGGGCGGCGCGCGGGGATACGTGATTCAGCGCGGGGGGAACACCGTGACAATCGAACCGGAGCTCATCGGCTTCGAAGGCGTGGAGCGCGAGGACTACGAATCGACCTACAGGACTCTTCGGGGCACTATCGATCGGGTTGCCATCTCGAAACAACGGCGCTCGCGGTTGCTCCCGCGCGAGGGCAGACTATACATCGTCGACGTAGCTGCCCCGAATTCCTACAACGACCCAAACTACACGAATATGAGGTGGAGAGTCTGGCTCGACCCCGATCGGAACTTCATGCCCGTCAAAATGACGGATTGGATTATTCGCGAAGATCACGAGGAGCACAATACGGACGTTGAGAATGAGCTCGCGGAGGTTTCGCCGGGGGTCTGGGCCATCGTCCGGTCAACGATCCGCGTCTTTGCCAAGGGCAAGAAAAATCCCATCTACGGCAAGTTCATGGGAACCTCCGTGTTGCGCGTGATCATGGACCAGTCGAAATTCAATGGAGATCCTCCGGACGAACTGTTCGAGGCCAAAGTTCCCCTTGGAGCGACAGTTGTCGATCGGGGCCGCAACGTGGTTTACACGGCCGGCAGCGAGAATGCCGACGCCTACCTCGCGCAGCTTGCGCAGGACGAGAAAGCGAAGCTCAAGAAACTCACGCCGGTGGAACGAACGCCCCCCCAGATGGTGTTCATACCAGACGACGACTGGCCGCGCTGGGCCAAGCCGTTGTTGATCGGCGCCGGGGCTGCGTCCGCGCTGCTGGCGATCGTTTTCGTGATCCGCATTCGTGCGAGAAGGGCGCCGTGACACATGACATGGCCCACGCCCGCGCCTCGACGATTCCGGTGTCTGGTTCTGGCGACCGCGCTGTGCGCCACCGCTCAGTCGGGAGTTCGCGCCGCCGAGGATTCGCCGGGCGACAAGAGGCGCGACCCTTACCGGTGCTGTGGCCTCAACTGCCTCGACGTCATTGCTCATATGCATGAGCACGATCCCTCCCTGGCCACGCTCCAGGAGCTCTTGAGTCCACGCGAGAACGGCGATTGCTCGGTGGCGGACCTGGAACGGGCGTCCAAGGCCGTCGGGCTCAAACCCCTGAGCGCCAGGGTCGATTGGGCCACGCTGCCGAGCGTCTCGTGTCCCTGCATTGTCCAGCTCCGCAGCGCGACCCGCTACGGCACGGGCAGCCACTATGTCATCCTGATGGGGCTCCATCGCACCGGCGTGATCCTGCTCGACCCGCCCGGCGCAGGAACACTCCACCCTTACTCGGAATTCAAGAAGGATTGGACGGGCGTCGTGGTCGCGTTTCCCCTTGATGAAAGAGAGCGGCGCGAGTACGTGGCCGCGTTGAGCGGTTCTTTCCCCTGGGTTGCCTGGATGGCTTCAGGCCTGATGGTCGCCGTGGCTGGTATCCTGGTTCTGCGACGTCGCCACCGCGTTTCCGCGGCACCGGCGGCGTTCTTGCTGCTGACGATCGCGGCGAACTTGTTGATCGCCGGATGCGCGCGGACGCCCACTCCGTCGATTCTGTATCTCGAGTCGCCCACGCTTGACCTGGGCGTGCTCGATCCTGGAGAGCACGAATTCTCGATCGCCATCGAAAACCGGGGTGGTTCGGGGCTCGCGATCGAGAGAATCTCGAGCAGTTGTTCGTGCACCGTCGCGAAGTCGCCTCCAATGGTGTTGCCGGGCGCGAAAGCCGCCATTCAGGGGACGGTCAAGGTCAGCCCCGGCCCGGGCGCGGCGCGGCTTTCGATCGCCGACAACGACCCCGGCAAGGAGCGCCTCGTCCAACTCTCCTGGTTCGGAAGATCGCCTCCGCGCCTCTTGCCGCCATCGCTCGAGATCAGCCAGCGGCTCGGCGAAACGGCGACGCGCGAATTCGAGATCAGCTACGCGGGCGGGGACTGGAGCACTGCGCTAAAGTTCCTCGGAGCATCCAAGCTGCCCGAGGGTCTGAGCATCGAGCTGGTGTCCGACGACCCTTACGCGATCCGGGCCATCCCGGGCCTGGGGGTGGGCCATAACGCGCCAGCCCCGGTCGTCGGAAGGGCGGTTTTCCGTCTCAGAAGCGCCGTCGCTCAAAAGCAGTCCTTGATCTCGACGTGCATTGTGAAAGTCAGCCACCGGAGTGTCGAGTATCAACTCCCGTTCTCGATCACGCTCAGCACCCACGGCGCGCTCCAGGCCAAGCCGGAACAGCTTCTCTTCACCTCCGAGAGCCTGGATCGTCTCAAGAAGATCGAGCGGAAGGTTCTGGTCCACTCGGACACGGCGATTGCCGGCCGGCTCGAGGTTGTGCGCAAGCCGCCCTTTGTTGAAGTCAGCCTGGCACCCGTCGGCTCGGATTCACAGGCCGCCCTGACCGTCCGGGTGATCGCCGTGCCTCCGGCCGGCGTCAAACAAGACGAGATCGTCCTCAAGAGCGCAGCCGGCGCGGAGCTCGTCATTCCCGTCTTTGTCGATTACGTTCCGTGACACAGTGCGACAGGGGTCATTTCAGCGCCTCGCGCAACGCCTTGGCCGTCTTTGTCGATGATGTTCCGTGACACGGTGCGACCGCTTGGGAACTCATTAGAAAAGTGGAACCCATGGCAACCCTCCAGCGCAACCCCACGAATCGAGTTCGGGCGATGACGTTGATCGAACTCCTGGTCGTCATGGGGATCATCGGGATCTGCGTGGCCATGCTTTTGCCCGCGGTCCAGAACGCGCGCGAGGCCGGGCGAAGGGCTCAGTGCTTGAACAACCTGCGACAGATCGGGCTGGCGGTCCACAACTATCATAGCTCTGTCGGCGCCTTTCCGCAGGGTCGGTTCGCCATGTACGACCCCCGCTACGCCGGGTCGAATCCGCCGTGCACCTCGCCGGGGATCGACAAGAGCCTGCTGATCCAGATCCTGCCGGAAATGGACCAGTCCCCGCTCTATAACTCCATCAACCAGAGCCTCGCGATCATGGCCTTCGAGAACACCACCATCTGGGCCATCTCCGTCGCCTCGTATGCTTGTCCCGACGACCCCAGCGCGGGGCTGCCTCGACTTCTCAGCCCTTCGGCCTTGAAGGGTTCGAGCATCCCAGGGCTTGCCGACGCATCGCTCTCCATGGTCTTCACGAGCTATGCGGGGTGCTTTGGAAACCTAGGCACCTTGGCGTTGCCGACTCCCGAGACCCAATGCCAGGTCGCTCCTCAAAGTATCGCCCAGAACAATGGATGTTTCAACGATCTCTCGCCCATCTCATTCGCGTCGATCACGGACGGCACGAGCTCGACCCTCTTTCTCGCCGAACGAACGAACATCATCGACGTTTACGACAGCCTTGGCTGGTATATCACGGGAAATCTGGGCGACACGCTGATCGCGGCCATGCGCCCTCCTACCAACTTCCTAAAGACGTCATCCTACACAGGCGACCCGGGAACGGCCGCGAGCAGGCACCCCGGGGGCGTCAACGTTCTCATGGCCGACGGCGCGGGTCGATTCATCAAGACCACGATCTCGTCATGGCCGATCGACCCATCCACCTTTCGTCCGGTCGGCGCCTGGAGGACGAACGGCGGCTGGTGGGTGAACCTGCCCCTGCCTGGGGTGTGGCAACAGCTCGCGACTCGGGCCGGATCCGAGGTGTTCTCGTCCGAGTCCTATTAGCCCTGGCGTCGCCGATCGTCTGGGAGGGGCGGCTGAGATCCGGGCCCGCCCCATGTCACGTGGACCCCAGGATCTTGACCCGCGAAGTCGACCGCCGTTAGATTCGATTCCGTGGGCGTGTCCCGGCACAGGCCGACCTGCCCAAAACGGCTTGTCTTGCCTCCTTGAGACGCAAAGGTGAGCAGCAACCCCGAGTCCGAGCCCGCGACGGTCAAGCTCGCCCCCAAAGCCGTCGTGGGTCGCGTCTGTCTCTATCTACGACAACTTGAGCTCTTGCGCAGTCAGGGCGAGACCACGATATCGAGTGCCAAACTGGGTGCTCCCCTGTTGGTCAAGAACGCCCAGGTCCGCAAGGATCTCGCCTACTTCGGGCAATTCGGCCACCCCGGCATCGGTTATCGGATCGACGACCTGATCAGCGCGCTTCGGCATGTCCTGGGCGTCGACCATGAATGGCCCCTGGCCCTGGTTGGCTTCGGCAATCTGGGTCGAGCGCTTTTGGGCTATCGCGGCTTCCGCTCGCGGGGGTTCAAGATCGTCGCGATCTTCGACAACGATCCCGCCAAGGTCGGCCGCAAGGTCGATCGCCTGACGGTCGAGCCTCTAGGATCGCTGTGCGAGGTCGTTCGGGCCCGGCAGATCACTCTCGCCCTGCTTTGTGTCCCTGCCGAGGTCGCCCAATCGGTCGCCGACATGCTCGTCGCGGCCGGCGTTGCCGGGATCCTGAACTTCGCGCCGGCCCCCTTGAGGCTCCCCGACCAGGTCAGCCTGATTGGAGTCGACCTGGGCGCGCAGCTCGAGAATCTGGCATACAAGGTCGAAAAGTCGCGCGACTCCGTCCGCCGTGCCAGCCAGGCTTCCTCATACTGAGCCGAGCCGTTACAATGAGTCTATTACCCGGTGGTGAAACGGTATCACAACAGGTTTTGGTCCTGTTTTTCCAGGTTCGAATCCTGGCCGGGTAGCTTGTGGGGGGAGTGCGGCGGCTTCAGGCTCTCATGGCGAATTCCTGGGCGTTGGGTGCCAGGATCGGCAGCACGCGGTCTTGCAAGCCGCCGGTGACGTGGACGTTTCCGGCCGGGTCGACGAAGACGTTGACCTCGCTTCGTGCGCCGAACTCGGGCCCGTAGATTCCCGGCTCGATCGAGAAGCAGGTTCTCCTGAGCACGAGCCGCTGCTCGTGTGTTTCCAGGTTGTCCATGTTGGCGCCGTTGCCATGGACTTCCTGGCCGATGTTGTGGCCGGTCCGGTGGATGAAGGCGTCGCCGCGGCCGGCCCGTTCGATGACCCCGCGGGCGGCGTCGTCGACCTCGAAGCCTTGTATCGCTCGACCCTGCGCATAGGCGTCACGCACGCATGCGATGGCCCGGTCGCGCGCGGCCGCGACAATCGAGAACGTGTCTTCGTAGACCGCGGGGACCGTCTCGCCCACGAATCCCACTCGCGTCAGATCGCTATAGACGGCCCGCGGCCGATCGAGCTTCGCCCAGAGATCGACCAGGACGAAGTCTCCCTTGGCGATCACTCCGTCCTGGCCCTTCTTGGGCTCGTAGTGGGGGTCGCCGCTATGTGGCCCCACCCCCACGATGGGCGGGCTGTACGTCGTCAGGCCGTGCTGGTGGAAGTGATCCATGATCGCGCTTTGGACCTCGGTCTCGCGGACCACGCCGCCTCCCGCGACTCGCCGGGCGATCAGGCCAAACGCCACGTCAAACGCAGCCGTCGTGACTTTTTCGGCCTCGAGATGCATGGCCCACTGGTCGTCGTCCCAGACGGACTCGAACTGCTGGATCAAATCCCCCGAAGAGACGATCTCGACTCCGAACGCTCGCACGAGCTCGATCACACCGCCGTCGACTCGCGAAATATAGGGATTCGACGCCCGAGGAGCGTATTCCATGGCGACCCTGCGCCGACCCTTGAGCAAACCGGCCACGCCCGCCTCGAGCTCTTGCCAGCGCAGGTATACCGAGCACTCGCCCGGCAGGTCGTCGAGCGGGGCCGCTTCGATCCGGTGCACTAACTTGCTCGGTTCGCCTTGAGCGGGGATGAAATAAAAGAACCGCCTGCTTCCCGACGGCCGGCCGTCCAGCCCGAGCACGCGCCGCGCGAGCACGTTGCTCCCGCGAAAGTCGTAAAGCAGCCAACCGTCAAGTTGGAATTCGCGTAAAGACGCCTGCACCGCGGGAAGATCGAACATATTCCGTGCACTCCTTGATATCTGTGCATGCGTACTCATTCAAGGGCTGGGTTGCTCACGCAAAAACCAGTCCAGCCAGTCGTCGGCGTGGGATTGGGCGACCGCCGGAAATGCGTGGCCCTTGCGATGATTGTAGAGCCCGACTCCGTCGGGCTCGCCGGTCAATCGCCAGACGGCGAGGGCCTGGGCGATATAAGGCCAGCTCTGGTCGCCGTCGGCCGATTCGCCCCCGATCAAGAGAAACGCCCGGGGCGCGACCAATCCCAGGATTTGCCCGTGGTCGAGGTGGAAATCGGGCTTTTTGATTGCGTCGCCGAGATACCAGGGCGCGTTCCAGTTGGACTGGGCGAGTCCGATGCCGGGCTCGCTGGCCACCGCGGCCCGCACGCGTTCGTCGAAGGCGGCGAGATAGAGCGCCTCCTTGCCGCCCAGCGAGTGCCCGATCGCCCCCAGTCGACGAGGGTCGACCCCGGGCTGTGCGGCGAGGATGTCGACCGCTCGACTCGCGTCAAAGAGCATCTTGGCCATCCCGGTGGCGCCAGGATGCCGGGCCTTCAGCCACTCCACCGCGGTCCGGGGCTGGCCCGCCTTGCCGTGCCTCCACAGGAAACACTCCGGACAGAACACCACATAGCCCCGCCGCGCCAGGTGAAGGCCAATATGGAGCTCGGCTGGTCCCTCAACCCCCGCCGGTTGGCGGATCGTGAGATCGGAGGTCGCATGAAGGACCACGACGCCGGGCCGCCCTTGACCGGGTTGATCGGGGGCGAGCAAATAGCCCTGTACCAGCTCGCCGGGCTCGGATTCATAGCGTACCAGCCTGCGCACGGCCCCCTCGGGATGATCCTCGCGCACCACTTGTACGGCGTTCCCGCCGCGGGGCTGGTCATACACCCCCAGGAAATTCCGCCACGGCTTACGCAAGTCGAGCTTGCGCTTCAGCCATTCGCCCAGGGTTTGCACCGGCCGATGTTCGGCGTCGAAGAGCAACGGCGCAGGCCGGGGCAGGTCGGGCGCGACCGACAGCGGCCTGCGTTGGGTCATCCGAAACCAGGCGGGCTTTTCGATCGGCATTTCCAGGGACGCCTCCAAGGTGCCACACCGTCGCTCGACCCGCGATCGTCGCGCGCGCGGCGGGCCTAAGTCAACATCGAGCGGTCCAGCGCGCGCAATCCCAGGCGAACATGCGAACAAACCTCTCGTCTCGGGGTGGTCGACTTGAAATGAATCGATTACGCTATTGCACCGTTTGCACCGTGATGATTCCGCCGCTCGATCCCAATTGCCAATTGCCCAGACGCCTCGCCGACTGCACTTGTCGTAACTGTAGCCTTTTATGAACATATTTTTAGGACGAACCTTCTTTGAATGGCGAGCAATTTCGGGGCAAGCTCAAGCGCCTGGCGATGGAGCCGCCCTTCCGCTTGTTTGTGAGGCGTCTTATCAACAACAAACGAACCGCCGCGTCGACTCGGGCCTATTGGGACGCGTCGCCGCGACCGGCGTATCTTCTTGGACTTGACTTCGCCGTTCGTCAGGCGCTTCGCGAGCAGAAGAAAGCGATTTCAGCTTTGGAATTCGGCGTGGCGGGGGGCAACGGGCTGGTGGTTCTGGAACGCGAGGCCGCCGCGGTCTCTCGCGAGTTCGGGGTGGCGATCTCGGTCTTTGGTTTTGACAACGCGGGCGGCCTTCCCGAGTTCATTGGCGATCACCGCGACCATCCCGACATCTGGCAGCCGGGCGACTTTCCCATGGACGAGACCGCGCTACGCGCTCGCCTCGACCCCGCGACCCGGCTCTATCTTGGCAACGTCACCGAAACCGTCCCCAGGTTTCTCGAGGACCAATCCATCCCCCCGATCGGTTTCATCTCGTTCGATCTCGACCTCTACTCCTCGACCTCGGACGCGCTCGCCGTTTTGACTTCGCATCAATCTCGATTTCTCAGGCATCTTCCCCTCGTGTTCGACGACGTCGACCACTTTTGGACCAATCCCCTCTGCGGCGAACTCCTCGCGATCGATGAATTCAACGCCCGGTCCGAGCGGGTCAAGATCCACCCCTGGCGAGGGCTCGGCGACCGTCCGTTCCCCGAGGCCAGTTACCTGCCAAAAATGTACATGGCTCACGACCTCCCCGCCGTCAGCCAGGTCACACGCAACCGCTCCCCTGTCCGTCTCGACCTCGAACACTAACCGAACGACGAACTTCAAAAAAAGAAAACCCCCTGGAAAAACAGGGGCTCGGCGCATCGCGTCGCACTGAGTCGCACTCTGTCGCGAGTACCGGGGACGGGACTCGAACCCATGACCTGCGGATTATGAGACCGCCGCTCTAGC
>DAIDHE010000222.1 GCA_027459775.1 Planctomycetales bacterium
AGATCCGATGGCGGAGCGTGGGGTGGGCGAGGGCCAGGAGATCCTCGGGTGCGACGTGATACCGGCCGTTCAGAAGCGCCCGCGCCTTGGCCCCGAGCACCAGCGATTGCGCGGCCCGCGGCCCCGCGCCGAAGCTCACCCAATTGTTGACAAAAGCCGGCGCGCGCGGCCCCGGCCGGCTCGCCGCCGCCAGCCGCACCGCCCGCCGCACCAGATCAAGGGCGATCGGCACCCGCCGCACCACCTCGTGAAACGCCAGCACGTCCGGCCCGTCAAACAGGGGCTCGATCGCCCGCGGCTTGCGCGAGGTCGTCTGCTTGACGACCTCGACTTCCTCGTCCTCGGGCAGGTAATCCACCACCACGTTGAACATGAACCGGTCGAGCTGGGCCTCGGGGAGCGGGTACGTCCCCTCCATCTCGATGGGATTCTGCGTGGCCAGAACGAAGAACGGCTCCTCGAGCGGATACCGCGCGCCGGCCGCCGTCACCTGGTGCTCCTGCATCGCCTCGAGCAACGCCGCCTGCGTCTTGGGAGGCGTCCGGTTGATCTCGTCGGCCAGAATCACCTGGGCGAAAATCGGCCCCTTGACGAACTGCATCGTCCGCCTGCCGTCGCCGACATCCTCCAGAATCTCGGTCCCCGTGATGTCGGCCGACATCAGGTCGGGCGTGAACTGGATCCGCTGAAACTTCAGGTGAAAAATCTGGGCAATCGTCCGCACCAGGAGCGTCTTCGCCAGACCCGGAGCGCCCGTGATCAGGCAGTGCCCGCCGGCGAAGAGACTGATCAAAAGCTGTTCAATCGCCTCTTTCTGGCCGACGATCGCCTTCGCGAGCTCGCGCTCGATCCGGCCGCGGCCCTCGTGGATTTTCTCCACGACCTGGCGCTCGTTCTCAAACACGTCGAGCTCGTCGCTCACGATCGCTCCTTCCAGCGGAGGAAGCGCCAGGGCCTCGCGGCCGGGGCGCGGCTTGCTAGTGGGTCATGGCGTAGGTCACGATGTTGATGCCCATGGGATAGGCTTTTTTCTCGGAGAATTCCTTGAAGTACCAGGGGTCTTCCCCCTCGCGCTCCCAGCCGTCGCCCAGGTCGGTATTGTGGCAGATGATCGCCATCATCCGCCCCTTGTCGTCGAACAGCCCCTTGTAATGAACGTCGCGGGTGTTGCCGCCGTGCCCCCATTCCCAGGTGATCCCCTGGTCGCGCCCCGACCACGCGGCCCCGATGCTCGGCACCTGCGGCTTTTCCTTGAGCCGATACACGCAGTGGAAAATCTCATGGTCGAGCCCGAGCTCGATCGGCTCGCGATCGGGAAAGGCGCGCTTGAGCTGATCGTGGAAGTTTTGCCACTCCCAGTCGCCCCAGAAATCGTCGACCATCAGGAAGCCGCCATTCAACAGATACTTGCGCAAGGCCTGGGCTTCCTCGTTCGAAAACGCGAGCGCGCCGGGCTCGATCAGATAGATGAACGGATAGTCGGCCAGGCGGGGATCGGTGAGCCGGAGGGTGATCGGCTCGGGGTCGACCTTGAGCGCGGTGAGCTGCTGGAGCCGGAACGAAAAATTGAGATCGCTGTCGGGCCAGTCGGTCGCCCACCGTTGCCACCCGCCCCCCCAGCCGCCGCCGCGACCGCCCCGGCCGCGACCACCCGTTGAATCGTATTCAATGCGCACAAATGTGAACACGTCGTGTTTGAATGCCTTGTCGATCGCCCACTTGGGGACGCCGGCGCGATCCTCGGGCAGGCCGAGCTGCGGCGCGGGCGCGCGATATCGCTGCGCCAGCGCGGCCCCCGAGACGATCAAGAGGG
>DAIDHE010000229.1 GCA_027459775.1 Planctomycetales bacterium
TGATCCGAGCCCTGGTCGGCATCGAGAGCGTCGCGCGCACGCTCGACCCTCGCTTTGACATCACGACCCGGTTGGTCCCGTTGCTCCGCGAGCTCCATCTTCGCAGGCTCAAGCCCGACCGCATCCTGCACGAAACCCTGCGAGCCGGCGCGGATCTGCGCAAGATCGCCACGATTCTTCCCGAAGTACTCTCGCAGTCGCTGGAATCGATCCGCCAGGGCCAGCTCAAGGTCACGTTCGACCTCCAGGGCTTCAGCAGGCTGGCGCGGCAGCTCACCCGGGCGAGCAACAGTCTCACCGTCGGCATCGTCGTGGCGGGGCTTCTGGTCTCGTCGGCGCTCGTCCTTCGTTCCGGCCTGCCGCTCGTCGCCTATGTGGGCTTCGCGCTTGGCATGGTGCTCTGTCTGTGGCTGGTTTGGAACATGTCGCGCGACTGAGCGGCGCTCACGTGCGGATCCGGGCCCAGCGCACGCTTGCCAGGGTTCCAAAGCCGATGAAAGGGAGCCAGGCGACCATGGGGGGCGAGAGCCAGCCCGCGCTCCCCAGAAAGGAGCAGAGAATGTTGGCGCCGTAGAACATGCCCGAGTTTCCCAGGGCGAATCCCAGGCTGAGGAACGAATTGCGTCCATAGCCGCTGAGCACGAGCGGGAGGCTCATGAACAGCAGCGTGAGCCCCATCACCGGGCGCAAGATCCGCACATGGACGAACATCGCGACGTCGATGCGTTCGGAGCCCTCGGTGGAGGGGTCGGTGAGTCCCTGGAAGAGGTCGTAGGTGCTGGCGAGCGAATACCAGGTTGGTTTGCGGGTCATGGCTTGAAAGTTCAAGCTCGAGCGCAAGAAGTAGGTTCCCTTGCCGACGTCCGCCAGTTTATCGATCTCGGCCAGCGGCGCGAGCATGAGCGGGTTGGGGGCGAGCGGCAGATCGAGGACCGCCGCCAGATAGGGGATCTCGGAGTGGGGCGTGGGATTGACGGGCGCCGGCGCCGCGATTTCGCCGGGGCCGAGCGTGGTTTTCACGGGCGCAACGTAGGGGCGTGGATAGGCTTCGGGGTTCAGCACCGGGCGCAGGAACTCGCCGTTGATCGCGAAGGCTTCGGAATCGAGCGGCGGGCTGATGGTCGCGCCCCGGACCAGCCACCCCCCCTTGAGCGGCGCTCTTGGGTCGTCGGGGGGCACATAGGTCGCCTGATCGGCCTTGATCTCGCGCATCGATCCATAGATCTCCACGGGGATCGTCGCGTGAAAAACGATCAAGGTCCGGGTCGCGCGATCGGCTTCGTTGGCGTGCAGCAAGACCCGCTCGGAGTCGTAACGGCTCGAGACGTGGACCTTCTGCTCGCCGTCGTCGTCGTGCGATTTCGAGAGCTCGGGTCCCAACGGCGGCATGATCAGCTCTTGATTGGCGATCACGATCAGGCTCACGAACAGCGACGAAATCAGCACCGGCCGGATCGCGCGGTGGGTGCTCACGCCGGCCGCCAGCATCGCCAGATGCTCGTTGTTTTTTTGCATCCAGGTCACGGTGAAGATCGCCGCCATCATGCCGATCACGCCCGACAGTTGATCGAACATCTGGCTCTGGCGTATCAAGTAGTACCGGCCCATCACCCAGACCAGATCGAGGCCGTCGGCGCGCTTGGTGAACTCGTCGAAATTGGAGAATGCGTCGATGACGATATAGAGGCCGACCAGGGAGAAATAGCAGATGAAATAGGCCTTGATGAAGGCCCAGTAGCGTTCGCGATCGAGGATTCGCACGGTCCGCGCCTCCGCCGGCCTGCGCGGGCCTTGGGCCCGCGCTCTTGGGCCTTTAGTGTTTGACGACCGGCGGCAGGGCGAAGCCCGCCAGCACGGCCAGAAGCAGGTTGCCCATCCAGAGCGCCTGCCACGGGGGCAGGAGCCCCTCCTTGCTGATGTTCACGCCAAAGAGCATCAGCGGGTAATAGAGGATGATGATCGGCATGAAACAGGTGATGAACGCCGACAGAAAGTCGCGCTTCGCGAACAGGATGCCGACGGGCGCGCCCAGAATCACGAACAGCAGGCTGCCAAACGCCATCGAGACCCGCAGCTGGCGCTCGGTCTCGAGCTCGTTGCACTTGGCGATCCAGGCCGTCCGGGTGACGAACGCCTGATTGACGTCGGACCAGTTGACCCGGTCCAGCCGGCCCGACGCGAAGCCAATCCCCGCCATGACGGCCTGTTTTTTCCGCTCGGTCGCGAGCAGAAAATGATGCCGACCGATCTCGGCGGCGATTTCGGAATTGGTGTATTCCTGGATGTTCTTCTCGACCCCGAACGAACTGTCGGATGGAATCGGGATCTCGAGCGTGTCCTTGTTGATCAGCATCACGTCGGCGTCGTGGACGTTGTGCGAGACCTCGGCGTCGACGAGCAGCACCCGCACCAGCTTTCCCGGCAGGTCGAAATTCATCACCGCCCGCCGGGCCTGGATCACCATGTCGTAATCGCTCTCGCCCGTCCGCTGCTTGGCCTTGTGCTTGAACGTCGGGTCGATCATGACCTTGTCCTCGACGTCGCGGACCTTGATCGAGAACGGCCACCTGCGGTGGTCGAACTCGCGATCGCGCTTGAGCAGCTTGTAGACCATGTCCTCGAGGTCTTTGAAGATGACCATCTTGGCGTTGTGGTTCGAGGTGGGAATCCAGCCCGTGCTGATGTAGAGCAGGCCCGCCGAGAGCACGACGGCCATCAAGAAGGTGGGCCAGAGCACGGTCATGACCGAGAGCCCGGCCGTCTTCACGGCGATGATCTCGTTGTCGCCCGCGAGCCGGCCGTACACGACGGTCGCCGCGAACAAAAGCGAGACCGGAACGGTGTAGGGAAGAGTGCTGGGGACGATGTACGGGACGAGATGGAGGACGTCGCCCGGCGACAGACCGATGTCGCGCGCCTTGGCGGCCACCATGAACAGAACGAAGATCGCCGTCATGGTGAGGAGGGCGAGGGTGAAGGCGCGCGCAACCTCGAAGATCACATATCGCTGCAAAATGCCCAAGGCTGGCCTCCATGCCCAGGGTCGCGCTTCCCACCGGCCGACTTCGCGACCCTCGGTCCCCAGGATCCGGTTTTCGCTCGTCCTATTCTATGCGACGGGATCAAGGCACCCGCACAGGGCTTGACCCAGCCGTCGCGCTCCCTCCACCAGATTGTTTTCGCCCGGCAGCCCATAGGTCAGCCGCAAATGGTTCCGCGGCCGGGGGCCGGGCTCGTCCGCGAAGGCAAACTCGCCCGGCACGTAAATCACGCCCTCCTGAACGCACCGGCCAAACAGCGGCCCCTCGAAGCCCGCGTCCACGCCCGGCGGCAGCGTCATCCACACGAACAACCCCCCCTCCGGGATCGTCCAGCGGATCTCGGGGTCGAGCGGACCGACAAACTCGTCGAGCGCTGACAGGAACCGGTCGCGCTTGCGCTTGTAGATCGACCGCAAGCCCGCCACGTGCCGATCGTAATCCCCGCTCGCCAGGATGCGGTCGACGACCAGTTGGTTGAAATTGGCCGTCCCGAAATCATGGTTGGCCTTGAGGCCGGCGATCGGCTCGACCAGCTCGTGGGGCAAGACGCCGTATCCGAGCTTGATCCCGGGCGCGAGCGTCTTGCTAAAGGTCCGAGCGTGGATCACCCAGTCTCCCTCGTCGTCTTGACTGAAGATCGTGGGGGGCTCCTGGCCCCCGAACGAAAGGCCCCGGTAAGCGGCGTCCTCGAGGATCAAGATCCGCTGTCGCCGCGACCACCTCCGGGCGATTTCCAGCAACCTCGGCCTTCGCTCGCCAGCCAGGCAAAGTCCCGTGGGGTTTGAGTGCTCGGGGATGGTATAGATCAGCTTCACCCGCCCCAGCTCGCCGCCGCGCTCGAGCGTTCCCAGCGTTTCTTCCAGGGCGTCAAGGTTGAGCCCGCCCTCGTCGACCGGCACCCCGATCGCCCGCGCGCCGCGGGACTCGACCGGGCCCAGGAACACAAAATACGTCGGCGATTCCACCAGGACGATGTCGCCCGGATCCAGGATCGCCTCGCAGAGCAAATAGATGAGCTGGGCCGACCCCGTGGTCACGATCGTCCGCCCCGCCGTCCTGGCGACCCCGCCGCCCGGCAGCCCCCCCTCACGCTCCATCTGGTCCGCGAGCCGCTCTCGAAACCCGGCGTCGCCGATCGTCGTCCCATACTGCAAAGCCCGCGGCCCATCCAACGGATCGCCCAGGAGCTCGTCCACCGCCCGGCCCACCATCGCCACCGGCAGCGACGCCTGGTCGACGAACCCCGCCGCCAGCGAAACCACCCCAGGGTGTTCCAGGGCGATCCGCATCAGCCGGCTGATCGACGCCGGTTTGATCCGCTGGGCCATCTCGCTCTTCACGATTGGTAACGTCATCTTCGAATGTCGCCATGAGCTGCCGCCAGACGACCCGGAGGACGCCCTCGGTAATCTAGCGGTCGGTCCAACGCTGTCAATCTCGATTGCACCGACGACGAACCGGAAACAAGCCCACGAGGTCATTCTCTCGACCTCGCCTCGCCCCCGTTTGAGAGCCGCGCCGTCGCCTCGGGGTTCGCCACGCCCGGGGCGACCTGCTCGCCCCCGGGCGATACCACCAGGTCGTTCCCACATTCGCGCAACAGCCGGGCGGCAGGATCGTGCCAGTACCGCTCGCCCCCACGCTCGCGCAAAACCCGATTGTATAGTAGAACAACCGACGCCTTGGGACGATAGCCGCGATGCCGCTCGATTTCCTTCATCGCTTCCCCGAGCGGCCGGCCCTGGACCAGGAACCGATAAATCCCCATCCACGCCGGCGATCGGTCCATGCACCCATGGCAATGAACCAGGATCGGCCAGGCCGAGGGATCCTGGGCCAGGCGCAAGGTCTCGTCCAGAAACCGACTCGAGGCGAGCTCGGAGGGGTCGCTCGGGCTGCCCACGTAGTGGATTCCGTGGGTGCGTGCGAACGCGAGCTCGTCGGGCAAGATCGGGCTGCGGAGCGGGGTGTCCTCGGGAAACAGATTGATGATCGTCTTGAAATGCCGGCGTTCCTGGGCGACCTCGAGCCCGCGGCGGGTGGGCATGGCGCTCAGATAGATCCGCCCCGGCTCGACGACCTTGAACCGTGCCAGCGGGCGGTGATACCAGGTCAGCCAGACGCCGCCCGCGACCAGCACGAACCAGCCCACGGCGGCGAGCGGGCCATACAAAAGGCCCCTCCGCGACCCTTTCCACGAAGGTAGGAGAGCGACCACAAGCGCGGAATTCGCCGCCAAGAGCGCCTCAATGAAACAAACCCGCGGCCAGTAGCCGAACGGCTCGACGTCGGGAACCTCGATCAAGCGCAGCGTGAGAAAGACAAAGGCGACGATCCACACGGCGAGGTCGCCACGGGCCCTCGAGAGTGCGATCGACTCGTGCAGCCGCGCCCGGTTCGTCCAGAACGACCCGGCGACCAGGCCCGCCAGGGCGAGCGTCCCCAGCGCGAGCCCAACCCTGAGCCCCGCCGGCGCGGCCGGGTCGGCCATCGCGCGAAACCCCCAGCCATGCCAGCCGTCGACCGTCGGCCAGGGGGTCGCCCCATGCCACAGGGCGGCCAGGGAAACGGCGACGCCAGCCAACCATAATCCCCGCCCCCGCCCCCGGATCGCCCCGACCGCACTCACAACCGTCGCCAACGACGCCAGGTAAAGCACGATCCGATCGAGCGTATCGCCAGGCTCGGCGAGCCGGTAGGCAGCCGGCGGATAGCGGCTGAAGACGGGACGCGTGACGGCCGGAAACTCGGGGTCCACGTCCTCGTCAAAGTCCAGCACGTGCCAGACCGCGGGGATCGCGGCCAACATCAACACCACGTACGGCCACCACGCCTTTCGGATCGGACCGCTCGATTCAAGAGTGGACATGATAAGCCCTTTTACGAGCGTTCATCAATCCGTTGCTCGTTCGCCACGAGACCATCCCATCACGCCACCAGCCCGCTCATCTCTTCCCAGAAGAAATACTCGTTGCTATTGCTGGGATACTTGCGCACTTGCTCCTCGAGGCGATCGAGAAAGATTCGCACATAAGGGCCCGGGTCGCCCAGCGCGGCCTTGGGGGGCGGGCAAAACGCGGGATGGAACTCCATGTGATAGCGGCCGTCGCCATCCATGCGACAAAAAACCATCACCACCGGGGCCTGTGTCATCGCCGCCAGCACCACCCAGGTCGTCGAGAACCGGAACCGCCGGCCCAGGAACTCCGTCTGATGCGTGAGCTTCCCCGACCACCGCACGTCTCCCGCCAAATAAAGCAGTAAGCCCGCCTTGAGGGCTCGCGTCGCGCGCAGAATCGAACTGGCCGAGTCGGCGGGGATCCCCCTGCGCGAGATGAAGAGCTTGTCCTGGCCGAGCGGGCCCTCGGTCTGGAAGTGCCGCGACATGAAGCGCGAGATGTGCCGGGGCCGTTCCATGTAAAACCGGACCGGGTAATCCTCGCGGAACAGCCAGTGGGCCGGCAGCAAATGCGCCCCAAAGTGGCTGGCCAGAACCAGACAACCGCGACCGTCCTCGAGCGCCGAGTCGAGATGGTCTCGACCCTCGACCGAGAACATCTCGCGAGCGCGGTCGTCGGGCACGCCGTCAAGAAGCAAATCGCGCGTACGCCAGAGGATGTGGTTCCCGGCAAGCTCCCGGCTGACCGTCCCGACATCCCAGTTCCCGTGCAGGATCTCGCGGCCATGCGCGACCGCCTCATGAAACGAGCGCCTGATCGAAGGCCGCATCTCGTATTCGAGTCGCCCAATACCGGAAACGATGCGCGAGGCAAGCGGCAGGGGGAGCAGGCGGATCGCCGGCAACACCGAGCTCAGGAACGCCTTGCGGATGTTGAGCCCCCGTCGTTCCATCGACGAATCTCCCATCCTGGGATTGCCGAACCACCCCGCCAATCAAGAATCCAAAAGATTCCCTTCGACCGGGCATGCGATCTTGCTAGTGCTCACGGATCTGGGCCAGGTAATCGGTCAGATCCTGTACGCAACACAAGTTTGGCACAGCATCCTCCTCAATGACAACATCAAAATGGTCCTCGACCTGCAAGATGACCCCGACCAGGTCGAGGGAATCGACGCCAAGATCCTCCACCAGCCGCGAGCCGGGCTCGATCGCGATCTTGTCGGGAATCTTGGCCGCGCGACGAATGACCATCGCGACTTCCTGGGCGAGGTTGAGCCCGCCGGTGGTCGTCTGGATCATCGTTTCCTCCTGAAAATCAAGGCGTTATTGGTCCCGCCGAATCCAAACGATGCACTCATGACGACATCAAGCCGCGCCTCCCGCGCGTGGGTGGGGACGAAGTCCAGGTCGAGCCCGGGATCGGGCCGATAATTGATCGTGGGTGGGATCGTCTGGGTTTGTAAAGCACGCACGGCGACGGCGGCCTCGATGGCCGACGCCGCCCCCAATGCGTGGCCGAGCGCACCCTTGATCGAGCTGATCGGGAGGGTTTTCACCCGCCCGCCAAAGACTTGCTTGAGGACGGCCGTCTCGACCTGGTCGTTGACGACGGTGCTCGTACCATGGGCGTTATAATAGTCAATCGCGTCCGCGGCAAGGCCGGCATGCGCGAGCGCCTTCTGAAGACACCTCACGATCCGGTCCTGGCAGGGCATGGCCATGTGATAGCCGTCGGTGTTGGTCGCCCAGCCCACGAGCTCGGCCTGGCTCTCGAGCCCCAGCCGCGCCCGGGCCTCGTCGGTGGCCAAAACGACCGCCCCCGCCCCCTCCGCCAGCACGAAACCCGCTCGGTCCACGCTGAACGGCCGGCTCGCCTGGCCAGGGTCCGCGAGTGCTCGATCGCCGGGCTTGTTGCCCAGAAGAGCCTTCATCGTCGCGAATCCGTTCACCACCGCCGGTGTGAATGCGCTTTCCCCCGCCCCGCAAATCGCCAGATCAGCCTCGCCCGCCCGGAGCAGCAAGGCCCCGATCGCAAGCGCATGTCCCCCCGAAGCACACGCATTCGCAGGGGCGACGCTCGGACCATACAGCCCCAGATGCTGGGAAATCTGCCCGGCCGCCTGATTGATGATCATCCCCGGGATCAAGTAGGGGCTCACCGCCAGCCCCCGCCTGCCTTTCATTCGAACCTGTTCCGCCTCGAGCAAATCCAGCCCGCCAAACGCCGACCCCATCACGACGGCAACCCGATCGGGATCATACTCCCCAGCCTTCCGATCCAGCCCTGATTGCCCCCACGCCTCGCGCGTGGCCGACATGGCCAGGTGCAGAAACCGCGAGCCCAGCTTGGCGATCGCGGGATCCTCGCCGGGCGTGCCGGGTCCGAAGTCCGCCACCACGCCCCCAAGATCTTGCAAATACAAGTCGCCCCCGAGTGCGTTTTGCCGTTGAATCCCTGAGCGACCCGCCACGAGCGCCTGCCAGGTGGACGGGGCGTCCTTCCCCAGGCAAGTGACCGCGCCATGTCCCACCACATGGATCGCCGAGGGCATGCTGATCCCGCCTCCTCTAAACTCTCTCAACCCGCGCAGGCTCATCCGCGCCCGCCGAATGATCCATAGCTTCATGAGAATCGGCAAAGTCGCAAGGGCGGCTTGAGTGAATTCTGTAATTGTCACGGCGATGGTCGGCCCCGACAGAGTCGTGCTCCGGGTCGCGTTTTGACCACGGGTTCCGTACGCCGGCCATTAGAGGAGCCGCATCAACCAGTAGAACCGATCCGCCAGGAACGCGAGGATCCAGACGACGCCCAGGACTCGTCCCGAGCGGTCGATCCAGCTCGCCTCTGATCGCCAGCGCCCGGCGAGGGCCAGCGTCGTCCAGGCGATCAAGACTCCGAAGCCGACCTGAGCCGTGGCCGGCCAGAAAAAGCCATAGTCAAAGCTATGAATAAACTTGTCAAGACTTGTAAGAGCGTCTGGTTGCACGGAAAATCGCGAGACGGTCTCGATCGCCGTCACCAGTGTCGTGACCCAGCACGCGGTGAACCCCGGCCGCCGGCCGAGCTCGGACCAGCGCCGCCGCGGCGGAGACAGACCCGCGAACAGGAGCGCCGCCGAGAGCGACATGAGCATCGGCGAGGAAACCACGAACCGGTTGACGAGAGTCCCTGGATCAATCTGGGCCGCCCGCATCCGCGCGTCGCAGTTGCGGATTCCCACGATTCCGATCGCCACCGCCGCGATCAAAAGCATGATCTGACCCAGGCGAGGTTTGGTGGCGGACCGGGCGCTGGCCGTGCTCGGCTGGGAACCGGCCGCTTTTGGCTCGGCCTGTTGGTCGAGCATGGAGCACGCACTCTTGAGATTTCGTACGCCCAGGATCCCAGCCATCTCGCACCAAGCGATTCAACTTCCCGCGGCCATTGTCGCGCGTCGGGCCAAGGAACGACAACCGGTCGACGTCGCGACGCTCATGGGAGCGCCATCATCCAGCCGATCCGTCGCGCCACGAACGCGGTGATCCAGACCACGCCCAGGACTCGCCCCGAGCGGTCGATCCAGCTCGGCTCGGGCCGCCAGCACCCGGAGAGCGCCAGCGTCGTCCAGGCGATCAAGACCGCGAAGCCCGAGTCGGCGGCGGTCATCCAGAAACCCACGAACTCAAATCTTCGAATGAACTTATCAATTGTCGTTAGACTGTCAGGATCCATCGCGAACATGGCGACGGCGTTGATCGCCGTCACCAAGAGCGCGACCCAGCACGCGGTGAACCCCGGGCGCTGGCAAGGGTCGGACGGTCGGCTTCGCGGCGGCCAGAGCCCCGCGGCCATGACCGCCATCGATAAGGAAATGAGCATCGGCGAGTAAATCGCGATCCGTTCAGGGAGATCCCGTCGACCAAGATCGAACTCCGCGTTCCCGGCGTCGAGATCCCAGATTCCCACGATCCCGATCACCGCCGCCGCGATGAGCATCATGAGCTGGCCCACGCGAGGTTGGGCGCCGAGCTCTGTTCCGGCAGCGATCGGATCTGAGACGTCCACGTGGCTCGACTCCAATCAAATAGGCGGACCGATCAAGGATTCACGGACTCCTTTGATTCTTCTTTCGCGTCATGGCTCTGTTTTCTCCGTCCCTGTTTTCGCCTGTTCCGCGGGCGGTTCCGGCGCCGACAAGTTCAGGGGCTTTTGCTCGTTCATGTCGGCGGCCGATTTCGCGGTCTGCTTGAAATCGAGTGCGACTCTGAGTTTTTCGGCATCAGCGAGGTCGATGTATCGACCCGCCGCGAGCTTGGCCGCGATGAGGTCGGATAGGCCGAGATCGTTGGCGCTCAGTCCGTTTCCGAGGTCGAAAACCTGCCTTGATGAGGTATTGAACCCGCCACCGGTTGAACGTGGCGATGAGGTCGAGCATGTCGCGGCTATAGGGGAGCTCCATCGGCGCCCTCATCGCTCTTGTTCTGGTCTTTCTTCGCCCATGGGACGGGGTGAATCGCGCAAACGGTTTTGTCTACCCGCTGCGTGTACGGATCGATGCCACGCAGAAGAAACCACTCGGCGGTGATCTCGCAGGTTGCGTCCCAGATCGCCCTCGGCCCGGCTTCCCGCCAATAGGCGATGCTCTCCTCAAGCTGACGCCGCTGGTCCGCGGCGCTGAAGGTTGACGTGCGAACCACAAGGTCTTCTCGCGGGCTCTTTCCCATGTCCTTCAATCTACCACGACCCGTTTCCGTAAGGAATCACCGGCGGAGGGCTCTTCGCGTGACTTCCGGCGGTCAATCCCGACGTTTCAAGGGCTCGCGGGCGGTTTGAGCAGGCGGCGAAACTCCGCGAGCGCGAACAGGGGGTTCAAGTCGGGGTCGATCGTTCCCGCCTGAAAGAGCGTGGGGCGGATTCTCAGCGCCTCGCGGAGAGAATCCAGGGCTTTCTTGGCCGTTTCCCGGGTCTCGGTCACAGGCTTCTGGGCCGCGCCCTGGACCTGGAAGCAAAGAGCGTAGGCCCGGGCCGCGAAGACCAGGCTCTCGACATCGTCGGGCGCGAGTCGACCGAGCGCCTCGGCGGCCTTGAGGGCGGTGGCGACCTCGCCGCGGCGAGCGAAGGTCAGCGCCCGCACGGCCCAGAGCCCCCGCGCCCGACCCGCCGGCTGGGTCGCGATCCAGGCCGGATCACCCAGGGCCTGGCGCGCATGCCGGCACACGTCCAGAAGCCCTGTGAACGCAGCGTCGTACTCCGCTCGCTTGGCCGCATTCACCAGACCCGACTCGGCCGTCTCGCGGATGTTGGCCCGCGCCTGCTCGAGCCACTCCGCCGCCCGGTCGAACTGCTCGCGGCGAAGCTCCAGATCGGCCAGCCTGGTGAGCAATTCATCAATGTCCATGCGTTTCTGCAACGAGCGGGGATCGTCGCGCGACAGGGACCGGGCGAGGTCGAGGCAGCGGCGATAGAAGCGTTCGGCGGCCGGGTAGTCGGGCGTGGCAAAGTGTGAATCGGCGACCAGGCTCACGGCGACCAGGAGGTCGCGGCGGGCCTCGGCGCTCGAGGGGTTGGCCGCGGCAAGGGCCTCGGAGCCGGCGAGGTATTTTTGATAAAACTCGAGAGCCCCGGCGGGATCTCCCCTGCGCAAGGCGAGCGCTCCCAGCTTGGAATAGCAGACGGGAACCTCGCGGCGAGCCCGCGCGTCGTCGGGGTCGGCCTTGAGCTGGGCTTCGGCATGCCCAAGGGCCAGCCGATATTCCTTTTCCGCCCCGTCGAATTCGCATTCGGTCAGGGCGACGTCGCCCAGCCGGGAGTGCACGAAGCGGAGGTCGAACCGGTGCCGCTGGGCGTCGGGGTCGGCGCACGCCTCGGTCAGGGCCAGCCCGCGTTTGTAGGCCGACCGGGCCTGGTCCAGGCGGCCCAGCCTCAGGGCGAGATCGCCGAGCTTGTTTTGCGAGACGGCGCGGCCGCGCAGGCCTTCGGGGCTCTGGCGTTCCGAGTCGGGGAGGGCCTCGCGGAGCTCGAGCGATTGCTGGTAGCACGCCCGGGCCTCGTCGAGATTGGCCGCGTAGAGCGCCAGGTCGCCGAGCTTGTCGAGGCAAAGCGCGCGGATGCCGTCGGCCTGGGCCCGGACTCGGGGGTCGGCCGTGGCGGCGAGGGCGGCGGCCTGGTCGCGGCTGGACTGATAGTGATTGCGGGCGGCGTCGGTCCGGCCGGCCAGGAACGAGAGCTCGCCGAGCCGCTCCTGGGCCATGACCCGCGCCAGCGCGGCATCCGCGCCCCCGGCGGGATCGGCGGCGATCCGGTCCAGCCGGGCGATGGCGGCGTCCGCGAGGCGGCGGCGAAGCGACAGCGTTCCGGCCGACCCGCCGAGCTGGTTCTGCGCCTCCTTGATCAAGACGCCGATCGTCTCGAGCGCGAGCGTGCGCTGCTCCACCGCGACTCGCGCCCGGTCCGCGGCAACGCGGGCGAGCTGCCGCGCCTGCTCGGCCTGTTCGTCGGCGCGGCCACGCTCCGCAGCTTCCAGGCGCCGCGCCTTCTCGATCCGCGCCGCCGCGACCAGCGACCCGACCGCGAGCGCCGCCATGAGCAGGAAGCTCGTCGCCGCCAGTACGGCCACCCGCCGGTTGCGCCGGCCCCAGCGGACCAGCCGGCCGATCGGTCCCACGGGACGGGCCAAAATGGGCTCGCCACGCAGCCAGCGCCTCAGGTCGGCGGCCAGCGCGACCGCGCTCGGATAGCGCCCGCGGGGATCCTTGGCCAGCGTCTTCAAGCAGATCGTTTCGAGGTCGCGGGGAATCGCTTCGTTCAACTGGCGAGGCGGGCGCGGCTCGTCCTCGAGCACCTGATGCACCACCCGCGCGGGCGTGCCCCGGAACGGGGGCTCGCCGGTAAGCATCTCGTACAGCGTCGCGCCCAGGGAGTACTGATCGGTCCGGGCGTCGACCGCGCTTTCGCCCCGGGCTTGTTCGGGGCTCATGTAGTTCGGCGTGCCGATCACCGACCCATCGACGAGCGTGTTCGAGGCGTCGGCCGCGCGGGCGAGCCCGAAATCGACGATGCGAAGCCGGCCCGTGGCCGGGTCGACCAACAGGTTCGCCGGCTTGATGTCGCGATGGATCAGGCCGGCCGCATGGGCGGCGGCGAGCCCCTCGGCCGCCTGGGCCGCCAGCTCGGCCGCCTCATGCGGGGACAGCCGCGTCCGCTGGCGGAGCAATTCACCCAGGCTGGGACCAGGGATGTACTCCATCACGATGAACGGGACGCCCTCGGCCGTTTCCTCGACCGCGTGCACCACCACCACATGGTCGTGGCGAAACCGCGCCGCGTTCCGCGCCTCGCGCGCAAGATGGCGGCGATGGTCGCCTGGGGTCCGGTCCGGCCGCGGCACCTTGATCGCCACCGATCGCCCCAGCGCGGGGTCGTGGCCCTCGAACACCACCCCCAATCCCCCACGGCCGATTTCCCGCACGACCCGGTAACCGCCTAGCGCGCCCAGATCACCCTCGACCAGGGGCGGTCCCAGCACCACGGGGATCGAGGACCGCGCAAGCGGCTCCGCCAGGCTCTCGGAAAAACTCGCCGCCCTGTTGATGACTCGCTCGAGCTCCTCTTCGCGCTCGTAGGGCAACGACGCCCTGGCCCATTTCAGCCAGCGACTCAGCTCGTGGTCGTCGGTCGCCAGATCCAGCGCCGACCGGCACGACGAACAGCCGCCGAGGTGCGCGCGCAGCCTGGCTTCCTCGTCGTCGGTCAGGCTCGAGGTCAGAAGCGCGCTCAACACTTCCAGATTGGGGCAGTTCATGGTCCTCGATCACAGCGAAGGTGGCGACCTGGGAATCTCGCGCGTCCGACCCCCGGCTATTGCAGGGGCGCGTCGTCGGCCAGGATGAGCACCTGGGCGCGCAGGTGCTTGAGAACCCGGGACTTGGCGGCATACACCTGGTCTACGGCCAGGTCGACTTCCAACGCGACCGCGGCGGGATCGCCGCCCTCGATCCAGGTCCGCTCGAAGGCCCGCCACGTCTTTTCCTCGAATCGCGGGCGGATCTCACCCATGGCCAGCCTGAGGAGCTGGGCCTGGAAATCGTCGGCCCATTCGGCGTCGGCCGGTCCCTGGGCGATGTCCTCGACCTGGTCAAACGACGCCTCGGCCGCGCCGTTCCGTCGTCCCAGAAAGCGATGCACCTTGCTCCGCGTGACGGTTCGCAGCCAGTCCCGGAACCGCCCTTTCTGGCGGTCGTAATCAAACCCCCGGATCGACGTGCTCACCTGCTTGAGCACGTCCTGGGTCACGTCGGCCGCGTCGGCGTCTTGCAACCCGCTCTTGCGGCAATACCCATAAATCAGTGGCGCGTACAAATGCACGAGGGTTCTCCACGCCTCCGCGTCGGCATGATCGCGGAGCCGCATCAAAAGACTCGGTCGAGTGACGACGTCGTCGCGCGGCCTTTCCATGATTCGATATCCCCCGTCACGGCCAATCTGCGCCGAGCAAATCCCATTATGAGACTTTCGGATCAGGCTTCCAAGTACGTGCATGCTCGACCCTACCCCCTCACGATGATTTTTCGCACCGCCCAGCGCAGAACACTCTTTCGCATGGCTATGGACTATCAGTGGCGGGCGCGACCCGTTTTCAGTCCAAAGGTCAGTCCAAAGGACTGAGAGAGGAAAGCCCAGGGCGAAGCCCTGGGTTGGCTGGGTCGCGACGACCCTGAGCAGTCTTTTGTCTTTGCATTGCAGCCTGAAGGGCTGCGACAGGGCGACGCCGGGCGCCTTGCTTGACGACACTCCCACGAGCACTATCGCGGAGTCCACACCATGGACCGCCAGAAGAATCGACACACGCGCAGACCGATCCGGGCGGCGCGGCGCGGGCATTGGCCGACGATCGAGCTCCTCGAGGAACGGCGGCTGCTGTCGACCGTCGATTGGATCGCGACCTCGAGCGGCGACTGGAACACCGCCAGCAACTGGAGCACCGGTCAGGTGCCCGGCCCGACCGACGACGTGGTCATCAACGTCTCGGGCGCGACCCCGACCATCACGATCTCTTCCGGCGGTCAGTCGGTGAATTCGATCACCGCGAGCGATCCCCTGGTGCTGTCGGGCGGGAGTTTGACGATCGCGGCCCAGTCGACGATCAGCGGCCCGTTCAGCCTGAGCGGCGGCACGCTCTTCGCGGGCCCGTCGATGACCCTGGCCGGCGCGACGACCTGGACGAGCGGCACGCTGAATCTCAATTTCAATACCGTGACCAACACCGGGACGATGACCATCACCGCCGGGTCGGGGGAGGCTCTATGGGGCAGCAACAACGGCTTTGCCCAGACCGGCGGCTCGCTCGCGAATCAGGGGACGATCAACCAGACCGGCTCGCTGATACTCTTTCTCCATCCCGAGATCAACAACAGTGCGTCGGGCACGTACGACTTCACCGGCGACAGCAGCATCGTCGCGAGCGATGGCGGCGGCTCCATTGTGAACACCGGTCTCATCGAAAAGACCGGCGGCACGGGCACGTCGTCCATCGCCAACAGTATCCCCCTCGACAATCAAGGCGGCGTCATCACCGCCGCTTCCGGCCTTCTCAGCATCGCGGGCGGTGGAACCAATACCGGCGGCACGTACAACGCGAGCACCGGCGCCACGATCGATCTTTCGGACGGCTCGCAGGGAAGCGCCTCGACCTACACTGGCTCTTATACGGGTTCGGGCGGCGGCACGATCAACATCGGCACGGGCGAGCTCGAGATCGGCGCGAGTGGCGCGACCTTTGACTTTCCCGCCGGCCTGTTCCGGTGGTCGAGCGGCACCCTCGGACTCAACTTCAACACCCTGACAAACACCGGCTCGATGACGATTGTCGGCGGCTCGGGGCTGCTCCTCAACGGGAGCGACAACGGCTTCGCCTCGACCGGCGGCTCGTTCATCAACCAGGGGGCCATTGAGCAAACCGGAACCCTGGTGCTCAACGTCATTCCACAAGTCATCAATACCGCGTCGGGCACCTACGACTTCACCGGCAACGGCGGCATCGCCGCGGGCGATGGCGGGGGGACGGTTATCAACAGCGGGCTTCTGGAGATGGGGTCGGGCGGCGCAGCGGTCACGATCGGCGTCAATTTCACCAACGTTACCACGACGCTCGAGGTTCCGAGTGGCACACTCACCATGTTGGGCTCGTTCACCAACCAGGGGGGAACGATCACGGTTGGGAGCGGCACCTTCAGCGTGGCTGGCGGGTTCACCAACGAGGGGGGAACGATCACGGTTGGGAGCGGCACCCTTAGCGTGGCTGGCGGGTTCACCAACGAGGAGGGAGTCCTGACGCTTGGGGGAGGCACGCTCAACCTGAGCGCGAGCTCGACCTTGACCGGAGGCGTCTACAATCTGTCCCAAGGGGCGGCGATCAACTTCCTCGGACCGATCCAAGCTTCCGGGGAGCTCTCGGCAAGCGGCACGGGAACCGTGGACATCGGCAATGGAATGACAATCGAAGTCGGCGGCGTCACCCTCGACTTCCCAGGAACCATACTCCAGTGGACCGGCGGTAACATCGATAGCGCCCTGGGCAACCTGACGAACCTCGGCGTCATGACCCTGGCCGGGACGAGCGAGCACGAGTTCGTCCAGGACGGCACGCTGGACAACTTCGGCACGATCATCCAGACCGGCTCGGGGAATCTGGGCTTGCACAGCGACAGCCAGGCCCCGACCACGCTCAGGATCGAGCCGGGCGCGTCTTACCTGATCGAGGCCGACTCCGGCCTCGACAACCCCTTCGGCGGCCAGACCGCGATCATCAACGAGGGCGTCATTCGCAAGACGGCCGGAACCGGAACTTCCACAATCCTGGTCAACGGAACGCTGACGAACACCGGCACGATCGAGGCCGACTCGGGAACGCTGGCCCTCCAAGCGACCATCGCACAGGTCTCGGGCTCGACGCTCACGGGGGGAACCTGGAACGCGCTCGACGGCTCGACCCTGGACTTCCCCAACGGAACCAACATCACGACCAACCAGGCGAACATCGCCCTGGGCGGCGCGGGCGCTTCCATGGCGGGCATCGGCGGCCTGACGACCAATTTCGCTGAGCTCAGCCTCACCAACGGGGCGAGCTTCACCACGACCGGCGCTTTCAGCAACACCGCCGCCCTGACGGTCGGCGCCGGCGGCGCGTTCACCGTGAGCGGCGACTACAGCCAAGGCTCGGCGGCCACGCTCAACATCGGGCTCGGCGGCGCCTCGGCGGGGAACAACTTCGGCCAGTTGAGCATCACCGGCGCCGCCACCTTGGCGGGGGTGGTCAACGTGACGGCGGCCAGCTCGTTCGCGACCACGACCGGCGAGAGCTTTCCCATCGTGACCTTCGCCAGCGAAACCGGCGCGGGCAACCTCTCGTACGCCGGAGTCAGCAGCAGCCGAGCCGCGGTTCTCCAGCCCACGGTCGCGCCCACCAACATCACCCTTACCGCCGTCTCAAACCCCGTCAATCTGGTGGTGCAGCCGTTCTCCGTCGCCGCCAACGCCGCCGCCGGCCAGAATCTCACCGTCGCGTATCAGGTCGTCGACCAGAGCGGAAACGCCGCTAGCGGCGACTGGACCGACTCGGTTTATCTGTCAAATCAGCCCACGATCAACGCGACCTCGGTCCTGCTGGGACGAATCCAGCATACGGGGGGCGTCGCGGCCAACGGCACGTATTCCGAAACCCTGACCGCGCCGATTCCCGGCCTCACGCCGGGGAATTACGACGTGATCGTGCTGGCCGACAGCCGCGGGCTCGTTCCCGAGCTCAACCGCTCGAGCACCATGCTCGCCTCGACCAACCCCGTCCAGGTCACCGTCCCCAGCCTGATCCTCGGCAACCCCGCCTCAGGGACGATCGGCAACGGCCAGGACGCCTATTTCCAGATCACGCTGCCAGCCGGGCAAGCCGTCGCGATCACCGCCGGGCTCGCCGCTCCGCTCGGGGGCGAGCTCTATGTGGGATACCAGAGCATCCCCACCACAAGCTCCTCCCTGGAGTCGTCGACTCAGACGACCCAATCGACCCAGCGGATCGTCATCCCCAACACCCAGGCCGGGACGTACTACGTCCTTCTCCAGGGCGACACGGGCTCAACCGGCGGCAAGCCGTTCACCCTGTCGGCGCAAACTTTGCCGCTCCAGGTGAGTCGCGCGAGCCCGGCCCAGGCGGGGAACTCGGGGACGACCACGCTCACCATCGAAGGGACGGAGTTCACCGCCGGAACCACGGTCGCCCTCGAACCACACGGCGGCGGCGCGGCCCTCGCCGCGAGCCAGGTCACCTTCCAGGGAAGCACCACGCTGTTCGCACAGTTCAACCTCGCCGGGGCGAGCGCGGGCGTTTATGACGTCGTGGTCATGAACGGCGCACAGATCGCGACCGAGCCTTCGGCGTTCACCGTCTTGAGCGACGCGGCGCCCGGCCACATTTCGTATAACCTGACCACGCCCGCGCTCATTCGGCCAGGACGGATCGCCTATCTGACGATCGCCTATTCCAACGACGGCGGCTCGGACGCGCTGGCCCCGATTTTCAACCTCACGATCACCAGCGGCAACGCCACCATCGGGCTGCCGGGACAGACCAACCTCACCGACTCGAGCGTCCAGATCCTCGGCGCCGAGACCTCGGGGCCCGCCGGAACCCTGCCGCCAGGCTATCACGGCACGATCCTGATCCCCATCGAGTCCACGACCCCCATCGACAACGCCCTCATCACCTTCGACCTGCAGGTCGTGACCGGCGACAGCACGCCAATCGACTGGTCGGCGGTGGAAAGCTCGCTCCAGCCGTCGTACGTCCCGAACGCCGCCTGGGCCGCCGACTTCGCCACTCTGACCGCGAATTTCGGGCCGACCACCCTGACGTATCTCACCGCGCTTGACAACGAGGCGACCTACCTGAGCCAGCTTGGCGAGTATACGGACGACGTCCAGCGGCTGTTTGACTTCGCGGTCAACGCGGCCGACAACGCGCTCAACAGCGGTCCGCTCGGCGCAACCGCCGACGCCTCGTTCCCCGTTCCGGGCGCGATCCCGCTCGCCTTCGACCGCCAGCTCAATTCGTCGATCTCCGGCCGCGACACGATGGGACCCTTCGGCCTGGGCTGGACCGACAATTGGCAGGTGAGCGCCAGCACCGACAGCCAGGGGAACGTGACCCTGAGCGATAACGGCACGCTGCTCTTTTTCGTGCCCAATCCCAGCGGCGGCTTCAGCGACACGCCCGGTGAATACGGCACTCTCACGCTCGCGAACGGCGCGTACCAGTACACCCAGACCGACGGCACGATCGTCGCGTTCAATACGAACGGCAGCCTGAATTACGAGCAAGACGCGAACGGCAATCGGATCACGGCCGGCTACAACGCCAGCGGACAGCTCATCAGCCTGACGGCCTCGAACGGCTCGGCGATCACGATCGCGTACAACACCCAGGGATTGATCGGCTCGGTCACCGACCCCGCCGGCCAGACCACGAGCTATTCCTACGACGCGAGCGGCCAGCACCTGCTCTCCTCCACCGGCCTGTTCGGCCCGACGACCTACGCCTACGCGACCGGCCCGACGGCGGCGGACGTGAATGCACTTGCATCGATCTCTTATGCGGATGGCACCGGCAGGGCCTATTCCTACGACGCCCAGGGCCGGCTCGCCAGCGCGGGCGCGCTGGGCGGCGTCGAGACCACGACCTACGCCTACCCCGCGCCCGGCGAATACACGATCACCGACGCCAACGGCAATACGACCAAGTTCCTCATCGACGACGGCGGCAACCTGGGCGCGGTCGTCGACCCCCTGGGAAACATCACTCGCTACGCTTACGACGCCAACAGCAACCTGGTCGCGACCATCGCCGCCGACGGAACCACGACGACTTATGCCTATGATTCCAACGGGAACATGACCAGTTCGACCGACCCCCTGGGCAACACGATCTCGTTCACCTACAACGCGCTCGGAGAACCGCTGACGTTCACCAACCAATTGGGTTATGTGACGACATATCGATACGATGCGAGCGGAAACCTGCTCCAGACGACCAACCCCGACGGCACGATCCAATCGGTCGTCTACAATACGCTCGGCGAGGCGACCGCGTCGACCAATGCCAACGGCCAGACGATCGGCTACGCCTACAACACCAACGGCCAGCTCACGACCGAGAACCTGCCCGGCGGCGCGAGCAACACGTATACTTACGATTCCCATGCCAACTTGCTCACGGCGGACGGCGCGGGCGGGAACTGGTCGTTCACCTACAACAGCCAGAATCTGCCCACCCAGATCATCGAGCCCAATGGCGCCCTGACGGTCCAGTACGGAGTCGACGGCGCCGTCGCCCAGATCGTCGACCAGACCGGCTTCACCACCAATTATGTTTATGATTCGGCGGGAAGGCTCGCGAAACTGACCGACGCGAACGGCAACCTGATTGCATCGTATACCTACGACCCGGCCGGGAACATCGCGAGCGAGACCAAGGGCAACGGCACGAGCACGACCTACGCCTACAACGCCATGGGCGCGATCACCTCGATCACGAACCTCGCCCCGGGCGGGGCGGTCAACTCGCAATTGGCGTATGCGTATAACTCGGTGGGTCAGGTCGCCTCGATGACCACCGGCGGCGTCACCACGACCTACGGCTACGACGCCAACGGCCAGCTCATCTCGGCGACCGCGCCGGGCAGCTCGCTGCTCTACGCCTACGATCCCGCGGGAAATCGCACGTCGACGACGGCCAACGGCGTGGTGACGAACTACGCCTCGAACAGCATGAACGAGTACACCCAGATCGGCGGCACGAGCTACCAGTACGACGCGAATGGCAACCTGATAGCGGCCACCACCAACGGAGCGACGACCTCGTTCACGTACAACCCGCTCAATCAATTGACGAGCGTGAGCGGACCCGGCGGCGCGTTCTCCTATGTTTACGACGCCCTGGGCAATCAGATCGCATCCACGGCGAACGGCCAGACCACCACCAACCTCATCAATCCGTTCGGCGTGGCCGGCCTGGACGCCCAGTTCAACTCCTCGGGCGCGCTCATCGCGCACTACACCTCGGCCTACGGGCTCGTGAGCCAGGTGAGCGCGAGCGGAACGGCCGCGTATTACGACTTCAATCTCCAGGGCTCGACGGTCGGGATCACGAACGCCGCCGGCGCGTACGTCAATCAATACACCTATGATCCCTTCGGCCAGGTCACGACCCAGAGCGCGGGGATCGCCAACCCGTTCACGTTCCTGGGCGACTATGGCGCGACCCAGGCCGGCGCGGGCCTCGTGTTCGTGGGCTCGAGCGCTTATCTGCCCAGCATCGGGCAGTTTCTTTCCAACAATTCCCAGGGGCTTTTCGGCGGCGACTCGAACCTTCGCACGTTCGTCTCCAACGACCCCACCCAAGCGATCGATCCCGCCGAGACCAACGAGCTCGTCGTCAACCAGACCGGCGCTTTCGCCGAGATTTCGCTTTCCTCGTTCGGGCTGCCGATCCCGGTCGTGGACAACGTGCTGGACTCGGACTCGATCGCCAGTTTCTACAACGGCGTCGTACCGCCCCAGACGAACGATCACTTCGCGGGCGAGACGATCGGCGTCAAACATCCCACGCGGCCACATGAACCGCCCAAGCACAAGCCGCCCAAGCATACAAAGCATACCAAGAATCATAAGCCACCCAAGCCACCCAAGCCACCCAAACCTCCCAAACCGTCAAAGCCACCGTCGAGTCACCACAAAACGCACAGCACGAAACCTCACGACCCCAACGACCTCCTGGGGCCGAGCGGGTTTGGACCGGGCGGGTATTTCACACCCGGCGGCAGCCTGGGATACACGATCGAGTTTTCGAATTCGAGCACGGTCCAGGTTCCCGCCGACAATGTCGTCGTCACCGAGCAGCTCAGCCCGAATCTCGACCTGAGCACGTTCCAGCTCGGCACGATCGGGTTCGGCGATTACGTGGTGAACGTGCCGCAAGGCCTGACGTCGTACAGCACGCGGGTCGATGCGACGGCCACGCTGGGGGTTTATGTCGATGTCGCCGCGAGCCTGGATCTGAGCACCGGGCTGCTCACGGTCACATTCACGTCGCTCGATCCGACGACGCTCGACACCCCCTCGAACCCGCTCGTTGGGTTCTTGCCCCCCGACACCAGCCCGCCCAACGGCGAGGGCTACATCAACTACACCGTCCAGGCCAAGCCGGGACTGCCCACGGGAGCGGTTTTGAACGCCCAGGCGAACATCGTCTTTGACACCAACGCCGCGATCCCGACGCCGCTTGTCACCAATACCATCGAGAACACCCCGCCCACCAGCTCGGTCAATCCCCTGCCGGCGGCGACCGCCAGCCCGAACTTCACCGTCTCGTGGTCAGGGTCGGACGGCGCGGGCTCGGGTATCGCGAGCTTCGACGTCTTCGTCTCTGACAACGGCGGGCCATTCCAGCCGTTCTTGACCGGCACGACGGCGACATCGGCGACCTTCGCCGGCTCGGTCGGCCATACCTACGCGTTTTACAGCGTGGCCACCAGCAACGTCGGCCTGGTCCAGCCCACCCCCACGGCCGCCCAGGCCGCCGTCGCCATCGTCCCCATTCCCCCCCCGCCGACCATCATCGGCGAGACCCTGCTCTTCAACCGCAAGTTCAACAAACGCCACAAACCCGTGGGCAAGCCGATCTTCGCCGGTTTCGAGCTCGACTACAGCACCGCCATGAACGCCGCCGCCGCCGGCAACCCCGCCAATTACCAGGTCGATTGGCTCTCGATCAAACATATCAAGAAGAAAGTCGTCATTCAGTCCCACCCGGTCCCGATCCGTGTCCAGTACAACGCCGCCAACAACACCGTCGACCTGTTGCTCTCGAAACGGCAGGCCTTCGCCCAGGGGGGCCGGATCACCGTCGTCGCGACGCCCCCTGGCGGGGTCGCAAGCGCGGCCGGGGCGTTGCTCGATGGCAATAATCAAGGAGTGGCCGGCGACAACGGAACCTTCACGATTCTGCCCAAGGCCCGCGGTATCACCCGGTAAGGGCCCGAGCCGAGAGCCGGCAAGGCGAAGGGGGCGCGCGCGGACGCATCCCCTCGCCACTGCCCCGTTGACCCCGGCACGCATGTCGTTTACTCCAGACGGATCGAGTCCACGGGTTTTCCCACCTCCACATGGAAGGCGAGTCGATCGATCATGCGCATCGTGAAATACACCCAGAGTGACCCAGCTTCCGCCGCGGCGGGCCTCTTGCAAGACGGCCAGGTGATTCCGCTGACGACCGGAACGCATTGTCTCACCAGTTTGCTCCACTCGGCCGATCCCGCCTCAACCATCGCCGGGCTCCGCGCCAGGGCGGGAGCGGCCATTCCCCTGAGCGCTGTCCAGATTCTGGCCCCCATCGACAACCAAGAAGTCTGGGGCGCGGGCGTCACCTACGAACGAAGCAAAAGTGCTCGCGAGCGGGAATCCGACGACGCGGCCGTCTTCTATGATCGCGTCTATCGAGCGGATCGGCCGGAACTGTTTTTCAAGGCGACTCCGAATCGCGTGGCGGGACCGGGGGGCGTCGTGCGCGTTCGGGCGGACTCAAAGTGGTCGGTGCCCGAGCCAGAGCTTGCGCTCGTGATCAACCCCAGGCTCGAGCTGGTCGGGTACACGATCGGCAACGACATGAGCGCCCGCGACATCGAGGGCTCGAACCCGCTCTATCTGCCGCAGGCCAAGGTCTATTCCGGATGCTGCGCCCTCGGGCCCTGCATCGCGCTCACGGCTGGGTTTCCCGAGCTCGAGACGGTGGGGATCGAGCTCGTGATCACGCGCGACGGCGGAACGGCGTTTTCCGGTTCGACCTCGCTGGCTCGGATGGCCCGGACGTTCGAGGAGCTGATCGACTGGCTGGGACGCGAAAACGAGTTTCCCGAGGGAGTGGTGTTGCTCACGGGGACGGGCGTCATTCCGCCCGACGAGTTCGCGCTTCGCTCCGGCGACCGGGTCGCGATCACGATCGACGGGATCGGGAAGCTCGAGAACGCGGTCGGATCGTAAACCACCGTCAGGAAAACGAAACCGCCTCCTCGGCGGCCAGGGAGGCGGAATTGGAATCGCACAGGAAGTCGAGGCGGGAAGGGGCCTGAGCCGATCCCCGTCGAGGGGAAGAAGTCGGGCGGCCTGGCGAGGAAACGCCAGGCCGCCCTGGGATCACTTCTTGGGTTCACCCTTCGCGGCGTCCGGGGTGGGCGCGGGGGCGGGAGCGGCCTTGGTTTCGGGGCCCTTGCCAGGAGGCGTCGCGCCGGGCGCGGCCTTGGGCACGGGCGAGGGGGTGGCCTCAGGGGCCTCCTCGGCACAACCAGCAACCAAAAACATCGTGAGCGCCAAGCTCGCCAGCATCGAGCCAGCCTTGATGCCAAACTTCACCATCTTGGGGAAACTCCTTGAAAAACCGCGGTGAGACCAGGCGTCGCAAGCTCGATCTCCCAGTCGGCACATGCTTCAGGGCCGTGGATCAAGACGACGCCACGGGCGACGAACCAGCCCCAAACGTTCAACCGAGTCGGATTATAGTGAATGCGATTACCACGTCGCAACCAAGTTCCGGCTTTTCCAATCGGGCCGTTGGTTCGTCGCGAAGACTGCCTGCGACCGGTCATCGTCCCGGCCAGGCCGCTTCGGCTTGGCTGCACGACTCTGACTTGTGGTCAAGTCCGTGAGCCCGCTCGGACGATGATCCTCGGTAACGAGCGGAGGATTCGCTCAAAACGAAAGGCGCCTCCAAACGACGGCCGACAGACCTCCTGATACCGTGAGCCGGCCGCTTGCGATCGCACGCGCCTTCCGTTCCCGCCTGACCGCTCCCTGCTTGAGGCGAGGAATGACGCACTTGATCAGTCCGAAGAGTTCGCACGCCGATCAAACCCTCGCGGTCGTCGCCGACGCGATACGGTCGGTGTCCGCTCGGGCCCGGACGGTCCCGATCAGGGCAGAGTCGTTTCTGCTCGAGGATCTCGCGCTCGATTCGCTCGACCTGGTCGCCGTGATCCTGAGACTTCAGGACCACTTCGACCGTGAGATCGACCCCGACCTGATCCCGAGCTTACGACAGGTCGCCGACCTGGCCAACCCATTCGCCGACCACGAACAAGTCGCCGCCTGATCGGCCTCGCGCCCGAGTCGTTCCGCTTCGGGGGTCCGCCGGGCGCTTGACCACGCGCGCGAGGTTTGGTCGGATAGAGCTCGTGGCGATTCCTTCCCTCACGCTCCTTCGTGCGTGACGACTTCCAAAACCTGGGCGACGCCTCGCCTCGCTCGCGTGGTCACCCACTGGATGGTCCATGAGCGCCTGGTTGCTGCTCACGCTCATGATTCTGGTGCTCGTGTTGCCGCGGTACGTCGTCGGCGCAGCCTCGACCCGCCGTCGGCCCGAGATCCACGGCTTTCTGCGGGTCGTGGCCGCGCTGAACACAGTTTACTGCCGGCTCTGGCACCGTTTCGAGCAGGATGGCCCCGCGCCGTTGCCCGCCGCGGGCTCGGCGATCCTGATCTCGAATCATACTTGCGGCGTCGACCACATGCTGCTTCAGGCGTCGTGCCGGCGACTGCTGGGATTCATGATCGCCCGCGAGTATTACAACAAGAAGTCGATCCACTGGATTTGCCGCTATATCGGCTGTATTCCCGTCGATCGCGACGGGCGCGATTTCTCGGCGACGCGGGCCGCGCTTCGGGCGCTTTCGCAGGGACGAGTGCTGCCGATCTTCCCGGAGGGGAGGATCGTCCCCGAGTCGGGCCGACGGCTCGACCCCATGAAGCCCGGCGCGGCCTATCTCGCGATCCGCGCCCAGGCCCCGGTGATCCCGGCTTTCATCTGGGGCACTCCTCCGACGAATGAGATCATCCCGTCGCTCAAGACGGCCTCGCACGCTCGCGTGATCTTCGGCCCGCCCATCGATCTCAGCGATTTTCCCGCTCACCAGGCCGGCGACAAAAAGGCCCAGGCCGAAGTCTGCCGTCGGTTCGAAAAGGCGCTGCTCGCCCTCCGCGATCGCTCGATCGGGCTTGGCGACGACTCCTGAGGCACACATGCATGAACACACCAGGGCTCGCCGATCTGTTCGCGCGTTACCCGCCCTGGGTAGCGCCCCTGGGCGAAATCGAGGCTCTGGGAGGCGCTGGCGGCCTGTCGGGTGCGCGCCTGTATCGCCACCTCTCCGCCGGTGGCCGACTCGTCACGCGGAGATGGCCCGACGACGGGCCGGACCAGGCGAGGCTCGGGCTCATCCACGGCTGGCTGGCACGCGCGGCCGATCTCGAATTCATCCCCAACCCCATCCCAGACCAGAAGGGCGCAACCCTGCAGGCCTGGGCCGGCGGTCTCTGGGAAGTCGCGCCGTGGCTCGAGGGCAAAGCCCATCTCGTCAATCCCCCCGACCAGAAGCACCTGGTCGCCGCGGCGACCGCGCTCGCCCGCTTCCACACAAGGCTGGCGGACCTGAGCGAGTCCGGACGTTCGCCGGGCCTCAAGCGGCGCCTCGAGACAGTCTTCGCCCTACTCGGAGGCGGCTTCGACTTGCTCGAGGCGGCGGTCCAGCAGGCGAGCACGAGATCCTCGGCCGATCTTGACATCCTCGCCGCGCGATGGCTTCACGGAGCACGAGCGCTGGCCCCGCTTCTGGTTGATCCACTCAGGCGCGCGGCCGATCGGGTCACGCCGCTGGCACCCTGTCTTCGCGACGCGCGGCCGGAGCACTTTCTGTTCCTCGAGGCTCCGTCCGGTCCGCGCGTGAGCGGCCTGGTCGATTTTGGCGCGATGGACGTCGATTCGGTGGCTGGCGATCTGGCCCGGCTCTTCTCGGAAGGACGCGCCCCCGCGGACCCAGCCCGCTCCGCGGCGATCGACGCCTACCGCGCCATCCGCCCGCTCAAACCCGACCAGGTCGACCTCATCGCCTCCTTCGAACAGAGCGCCGCCTTGCTCGGCGGCGAACGCTGGATCCGCTGGCATTATCTCGAAGGACGCCAGTTCGACGACCCAGGCGCGGCGGCCGACGGCCTCCGCCGCGCGCTCGAACGGCTCACATGGCTCGCCAGAGAGGGACTGGGGCCGGGCCTCGCGGCCGCGCGGCTAGACCGATGACGGCCGAGGACTGGAATCGGTCATGAGCCGGATCGCTTCGTGCTGATCGACGGCCACGCGGCGGATCTCGACGGCCTTGCCCGTGACAGGGTCGATCGTGACCAGCGCCCCGTGCAGCTCGGGGTCTCCAGTCGCGACGTCGAAATGGCAGGGAACGCAGGTCAAGGTGGCCGACAACACCCGATCGTAACGCCGGCCCAGGATCGAATCGTACGGACCCGTCATGCCGACGTCGGTGTGATAAGCAGTTCCGTTTTTGAGAATCTGTTCATCAGCGGTCGCGACATGAGTGTGCGTTCCCAGGACGGCCGAGACCCGGCCGTCGAGATAGCGCCCCATGAGCTGTTTTTCGCTGGTGGCCTCGGCGTGGACGTCGACCACGATCACCTGCGCGCGCCCTTTGATCCGTTCCAGGATCCGGTCGGCGGCCAGGAACGGGCAGTCGGCCGGCTTCATGAAGATCCGCCCGACCACCGTGAGAACGCCGACCGGCACGCCCGAGCGTGACTTCACGATCGCGACCTCCTCGCCCGGCGAATCGCGGGGAAAATTGGCCGGCCGCACCACGGCCGCGCCACGATCGAAAATCGTGAAAATGTCGTCCTTGCGGTAGACGTGGTCCCCCATCGTCATCACGTCGACCCCGGCCTCGACAAGCTCCTCATGGCATTTGACGGTGAGCCCCGAGCCCCCGGCGGCGTTTTCGGCGTTGCACACGACCAGGTCGATCCCCCAGCGCGGGATGATCCTGGGCAAGACCTGGGCGACGATCTTGCGGCCCGGCCCCCCCACGACGTCCCCGATGAAAAGTATCTTCATAAAATGACCCGTTTCTTTAAGCGATCCCTGGGACGTTCTTGGCGGCCGCGGCTATCTGGCGAATTCGACCGAGCGCGTCTCGCGGAGCACCGTCACCTTGACCTCGCCGGGATAGTTGAGCTGGCTCTGGATCGAGCGCGCGATCTCGCGGCACAGCCGGGCCGATTCCAGGTCGCCCAGCCGCTGGCTGTCGACCATCACTCGGACTTCGCGGCCGGCCTGGACGGCATACGCCTGGTCGACACCGGGAAAGCCCAGGATCAGCGATTCGAGCTCCTCGAGCCTGCGAACGTATTTCTCGAGCGTCTCCCGGCGAGCGCCCGGTCGGCTGGCGCTGATGGCGTCAGCCGAGGCGACCAGCATTGTATACGGCGTCTCGACCCGCAGATCGTCGTGATGGCCCAGAGCGGCATGGATCACCTCGGGCGATTCGCCGTACCGCCGCGTGAGCTCGGCCCCCACCGCCGGATGGCCCCCCTCCATCTCATGATCGGCGGCCTTGCCCACGTCGTGCAAGAGCCCGCACCGCCGGCCAAGCGGCCCGCTGAGCCCCAACTCCTCCGCCAGCATTCCGGTCAGATAAGCGACCTCGAGCGAATGCCGCAGGACGTTTTGCGAATAGCTGGTGCGGAAATGGAGCCGGCCCAGATAGTCGAGCAGCTTCTCATGCAGGCCCTGGACGTTGGCCTCGAGGGCGGCTTGCTCGCCCAGCCCGCGGATGTGCCGCTCCATGGTTTCCTGGGTCTCGGCGACGATCTCCTCGATCCGGGCAGGATGGATCCGGCCGTCCTGGATGAGCTTCTCGAGCGCCACCTTGGCCACCTCTCTCCGCATACTGTCGAACCCGGTGACGATCACGACGCCGGGCGTGTCGTCGACGATCAGATCGACCCCGGTCGCACGCTCGAACGCGCGGATGTTTCGCCCCTCGCGGCCGATGATCCGCCCCTTCATCTCGTCGTTCGGCATGTCGACCGTGCTGACCGTCGTCTCGGCCGTGTGCGAGGCGGCGTAGCGCTGAATCGTCGAGGTGAGGATCTCCTGGGCCTTCTTCTGACTGACCTCGCGGACCGCGGCCTGATGCTTGAGCACAAGCCCGCCGACCTCGGCCGCGAGCTCGTCTTCGACCCGTTTGAGCACGAGCTCGCGCGCCTCGGCGGCCGAGAGCCCACCCGCCCGCAAGAGCGCCTCACGCGCTTGCTCAAGCGCCGTCGCGAGCCGGCCGCGCTCGACGCCAAGCCCTTGCCGCGCGTCCTCGAGCTCGCGCTCGCCGCGCTCGAGCTGACCGATTCGCTCATCGAGCGCGTCGCCACGCTTCTCGAGTCTGCGTTCCTGTTCGCGAAGCTCGCGGCGGACGACGTCGAGCTCGGAGTCGAGCTGCTCACGCCGCCGCAGCAGTTCTTCCTTGGCCGTCAGATCGGCCTGCTTGAGAATCGTCTCGGCCTCGCGGTTCGCGCTGGCGATGAGCTGCTCGGCCAGCCCGTGCCCCGACTGGGCGCGCAGCCGGGCGATCAGATAGGCGCCCGCAAGCCCCGTGGCCGCGCCCACGATCAACCCCACCAGAGCGACCAGCGAGATCCCCTCCACGTCGACGCCCGACCTTTCTGGATAGAGCGCACCAGCGAGTTTCATCGAGTCCGGCGGCGCCTTGTGGCCCGCCGATCGAGTCAGTCGATCAGGCCGCTCGTCAGATACATGCCGCGTAAAGGGCGGGCAACGGCGTCGACGCTCTCGGATCCAGCCCGACGACTCTGGTGAAGCGACCGTGAAGGGCCAGGGTTGACCCGAACCGGAAACCCGGAATCAGGCCCGTCGCTTCGATCGGTCTTCTCGCCTCGACCCTCGCCGCGACCCGGTCGCGACGCGAATCGAAAGGCGAACAGCGCGAGGAGATCGAGCGATTCCCGGCGCGGGCATGAGCCCCACGCGGCCGATACGACCCGCCCGCCGGCGCCCGAGGGCCCTCGGCCGCTCTCCCTGGAGGGGGGATCATGATCCCCCTGTAAGGGAAAACAAGCCGGCCGCCGCGACCCCGACGAGGTGCGTCCCAGAGCAAGGCCAAAAAGGCGAGCCATGATGCGATCACGATGCGATTCTCATGACGGGCCTTGTTTGATCACGATTGGCGTCGACGCCCAAACCCGCCTCGACCGCGCGCCCCACGCTTTTGGCGACTTTCGGGCGACGCGGCCAACGAGTTCGAACATCGTGGATTCTCATCGCGCCCAGGCAAACCCTGGCCGGAGAACCAAGCCCCCGGCCCGTCCGCCCCGGCGCGATACGGAAGATGCTTGACAGCGAAAACGCCCGACACTGTATCAGATGGATTTCAAGCGTCAATCGGTTGGTGGATCCGATCCATCCCAGGAACGCATCGCGGCCCTCATCCTTGCCATTTCACACTCGACCAGACGAGAGCGGCCAGCCATGCGAATTCGCCGATCCCAATCGCAAGGAAAACAAGCGGAAGACCCAGCCGCGCACCGCGGCTCGTCCAGGTCGGTCAGGTTCCGCAGAGCCGCTGCACCATTGGTCGGCCCGCGCCGCCCACAATCCCTCGAGACAGACCCCATAGCTTGACGCCTCCCAGAACGGTGAAGGTCGCTCCGACCGCCGCCAGGGGAAACCAATCAGAAAATGGAATCATGAGGTCATCTCCAGGTGAGATTCTCGGAAATCGCCCAAGCCGGTGATCGCCGACTTCTTCGATGGTTGAGTACTTGTTAGCTAAGCTTATTTCATATCTCTGCCGCCCGAGCCGGCTCAATCCCGCGGAGCCGGCCGGAAAAACGCCTGATCGCGCTGTTCCCAGTCGGCATAGCCCAGCAGGTCGTAGAGCTCGGCTCGGCTCTGCATCGAACCCAGCAGGCTCGCTTGAGTTCCCTGCTCGAGCAAGACGCGGTAGACGTTCTCGACGGCCCGCATCGCGGCTCGAAACCCGGTGAGCGGATAGATCACCACCGTGTAGCCCATCGCGGCCAGGTCATCGAAAGGGATCAGCGGGCTCTTGCCAAACTCGGTCATGTTGGCGAGCAACGGGGCGCCGACCTCGGCGGCGAAACGCGCGAATTCCTCGGGTGATTCCAGCGCCTCGGGAAAGATCATGTCGGCCCCCGCGGCCCGATAGCGGCGGGAGCGGGCCACGGCGGCCTCGAAGCCCTCGACGCCCCGCGCGTCAGTTCGGGCGACGATGACAAAGTCCGCGTCCCTCCGCGCACATACGGCGGCGCGGATCTTGGACTCCATCACCGCCGGCTCGACCAGCGATTTGCCCGACAGATGTCCGCAACGCTTGGGCATTTCTTGATCCTCAAGATGGAACCCCGCCAGACCCGCCTGTTCATAGAGCCGGACCGTGCGCTCGACGTGGATCGCCGCGCCAAAGCCGGTGTCGGCGTCGCACAAGACCGGGAGCGACGTCGCCCGAGCCAGCACCGCCGCTTGCTCGGCGAATTCCGTGAGCCCCAACAACCCCACGTCCGGCAGTCCCGCCCAGCCCGCCGAAAGAGCGCCTCCCGACAGATAAACCGCCGGGAATCCCAGGCGCTCCGCCAGCTTGGCCGCCAGGGCGCAAAACGCACCCGGCATCATGATCGGTCCAGCCGAATAGGCCGCCCGCAGCCGCGCGCCAGGCGACATCATCGCCCCCTTTTCCAGCAATCAAGTGCCGGCCGATATCAGAACTGGAAGTAGATGAACTGCTCGCCGCCGAACTCGCCGCCCAGCACGATCCCATAAAAGCAGATCGTATAAAACACGCTCCGCGCATACCAGGGCGCTCGTGCCAGAACATCGAGATCGTCGCTCGCGTATTGCACGAGCTGAACCATCAGCAACGGCACGACCACCACCAGGAAGCGAACCAGCTCGGGAGCTCTCGGCAACGCGGGGTGCTCGAGCATGGCACGCAGCAAGACCACGGCCTGCTCCAGCGAATCCGCCCGAAAGATCAGCCAACCCAGACAGACCAGATGAAACGTGACGATGATCCGCAGCGCAGTCCAGGACGCCTTGTCGACCGGCTCGCGCGGCTCGACCCTCGAAAGCCAGGGGCCAAGCAGCCGATGCGCGACGAGCAAGACTCCCTGATAAACGCCCCAGACCACGAAGGTCCACTTCGCCCCGTGCCAGAGCCCCCCAAGCGCCATCGTGATCATCAAGTTGCGATATGTAAACAACCTTCCGCACCGGCCGCCGCCCAAGGGAATATAGAGATAATCACGCAACCACTGCGAGAGGCTGATGTGCCAGCGGTTCCAGAAATCGCGCGGGCTGGTCGCGAAATAGGGAAGGTTGAAATTCAGCGAGAGCTCGAACCCCAGACAGCGGGCGACGCCCCGCGCCATGTCGGTATAGCCCGAGAAATCGCCGTAAATCTGAAACGCAAACGCATAAACGGCCAGGAGCGCCTGCCCGCCTTCTAAGGACTGCCAGCGGCCGAACAGCTCGTTCACGAGAATCGCCAGGTTGTCGGCGACCACGACTTTCTTGAAGAACCCCCAGAAGATCAGATACGTCCCCGACTGAAACTGGGCGAAATCAAACCGCCGGCGGCCGGCGATCTGGGGCAGCAGGGTCGTCGGCCGCATGATCGGCCCGGCGACCAGATGCGGAAAGAACGACACGAACGCCGCGAACTGCACCAGGTTCCGGGTCGGCTTCAAATCGCGGCGGTAAACGTCGATGACATAGCTCATGGATTGAAACGTGTAGAACGAGATGCCGATCGGCAGCACGACGCGCAGGCGGCTTATGGGAATCCCGACGCCGAGCCCGGTCAAGAGATCGTGCAGGCTGTCGGCGAAGAAGTTGTAGTATTTGAAATAGCCCAGCATGGCAAGGTTGAGCGCCATGCTCAGAGCCACGAGCGCCTTGCGCCGCCCGGGACTCTGGGCGCGGTCGACGCCCAGGGCGCAGGCGTAGTCCATCAGCGTCGAGAGGATGAGCAGCGAGAGAAACCGAGGGTTCCACGAGGCGTAAAAATAATAGCTCGCCGCCAGCAGAAACACGTTCTGCAACCGCGGCAGCCGGCCCATGAGCCAGTAGCACGGCACGACGATCGCGAAAAAACATGCGAATGCGGTGGAGTTAAAAACCACGCCCTGGCCCTCCTGGACTCGGTCGGCGGCAAGGTTTTCGCCGATCCGAGGCTTTGCGTCAATTCCAGACCGGTCCCACGAACGTCCGGTTCCGCTGAACCGCGTGATCCTATCGAGCATGCACATATCATCCGCTGCGATGACAGATGGAGATTGCCGCGCGGAAAGGCCGATTCAGGACCGGGATCGGTCGTCGCCGAGAAGAGTGCGAAACGCACGAAAGAAAGAGCAGAAACCCGAGCCGCTCACGCCAGCACGCCCTTCATGACCTTGCCATGAACGTCGGTCAACCGCCGGTCAGCGCCATTGTGCCGGTAGGTCAGCCGGGTGTGGTCGAGACCCAGCAGGTGCAACACCGTGGCATGAAAGTCGTGGACGTCGACAACGTTTTCGACCGCCTGATGGCCCAGTTCGTCGGTCGCGCCAAAGCTTGTGCCGCGCTTGACCCCAGCGCCGGCCAGCCAGGCCGTGAAGCCCTTGGGATTGTGGTCCCGGCCCTGCGCGCCTTTCTGGAACGTCGGCATCCGGCCGAACTCGGTGGTCCACAGGACCAGCGTGTCGTCCAGAAGCCCCCGCGCTTTCAGGTCCACCAGCAAGGCCGCCGCCGGCTGATCGAGCACAGGCCCATGGCGCTCGTAGTCGCTCTTGATCCGCTGGTGCCCGTCCCAGTTCTGAAAACCCTCGCCCATCGCGAACGCGCCGTTGTAAAGCGTGACGAACCGCACCCCGCGCTCGATCAACCGCCGGGCGAACAGGCAGTTCCGCGCGAAGCCGGCCTTGATCGGATTCACGTCGTCCACGCCGTAAAGCGCCCTGGTCGCCGGGCTCTCGGAGGCCAGGTCCGAAGCCTCGGGCGCGGAGGTCTGCATCCGGCCGGCAAGCTCGTACGCCGCGATCCGCGCCGCCAGATCCGAATCCTCGGGATGGCGCTCGAGGTGCGATTCGTTCATGACCCGCAAGAAATCCGCTTCCCGCCGATCAGCGGATGCGCTGATGCCGGACGGCCGGGCGAGATGCTCGATCGGCCGGTCCGCGCCCCAGGCCGTCCCCTGCGCGAAGGCCGGCAGAAAGCCGTTCGACCAGTTCACCGGCCCTTGCTGCGGCACGCCCCGGGGGTCGGGAATCGCCACGAACGCCGGCAAATCGTGGTTCTGCGTCCCCAGCGCGTACGAGACCCACGCCCCCATGCTCGGCGCTCCCTCGCGCGTGAATCCTGTACTCATATAAATCTCGCCCGGCCCGTGGGTGTTGGTCCGCGAGGTGAGCGAGTGCACGAAGCACATGTCGTCGACCAGATCCCCGAGCCTGGGCAGCAAATCCGACACGTATTTGCCGCACTCGCCCCTGGGGCGGAACTTCCAGGGGCTCTGGGCGAGATTGCCATTCTCGCCCTGAAAGGTGACGACCTTGCCGCCGTGCGAATCGGGCAGCGGCTTGCCGTCCATTTCGATCAACTTAGGTTTATAGTCCCAGGTGTCGAGATGGCTCACCGCCCCGACGCAGAAGATGTGCACGACCCGCCTGGCCCGGGCCGGAAAATGCGGCGGCCGAGGCGCGAGCGGATCGGCGGCCGAGCCGGCGCCGCGGGCTTGC
>DAIDHE010000275.1 GCA_027459775.1 Planctomycetales bacterium
CTGGCACACATGCTGGGGCTCGACGCGTCTGGCGATCAGGGCGCGGCGGCCAAGGGGGCGCGGGCCGGATGGCCGCGGGGCGGGCTGCATCATCCGGCCAAGGCCACCCGGGTGGTTCAGCTTTTCATGTCGGGGGCGGCCAGCCAGTGCGACACCTTTGACTACAAGCCCGCCTTGGTCAAGCACAACGGCCGGAAATTCGACCCCGGCGGCAAGGTCGAGCTGTTCCAGAGCGATCCCGGCGCAGTCATGCAAAGCCCCTGGCGCTTTCGCCAGTACGGCGAAAGCGGGCGCTGGATGAGCGATCTGGTGCCACACCTGGCGACCAGCGTCGACGACATCGCGTTCCTGCCGGCGATGGTCTCCAAGTCCAACGTCCACGGCCCGGCGACCTTCATGCAGGCCACCGGGTTCGTCCTTCCCGGCTTTCCCAGCATGGGGGCGTGGGTTTCTTATGGGCTCGGCAGCATGAACGACGAGCTGCCGACTTTCGTCGCGCTCCCCGATTCCCGGGGGTTCGCCCCCAACGGGCCGGCCAACTGGGGGGCGGGGTTCCTGCCGGCCGCCCATCAAGGAACCATGGTCCGCCCAGGCACGAAGAGTCCCATATTCGACCTGTTCCCACCCGAGGAGGCCGGTCTCACGGCCACGGCCCAGGCCGACGGCCTGGCGCTCCTGAACCGGCTCAACGGCGACTATGCCGTCGGCCGCGAGGACGATTCACGCCTGTCGGCCCGGGTTGCGAGTTACGAACTCGCCGCCCGGCTTCAGTTAAGCGCTCCCGAGGTGCTCGACCTTTCGCGCGAGTCCGACTCCGTCAAGCGGCTCTACGGCCTCGATCAGCAGATCACCAAGGACTTCGGCCGCAACTGCCTGATCGCCCGCCGTCTGCTCGAGCGTGGTGTGCGGTTCGTCCAGGTCTGGAGCGGCGCGGACAACGGGTTTCCCAGGCGCAACTGGGACTCGCACGAAGACATCGCCCGCGACCACGGCGAAATGGGGGCCAGCATGGACAAGCCGGCCGCCGCTTTGGTAAAGGATCTGAAAGCGCGAGGACTTCTAGATGACACGATCGTCATCTGGACGACCGAGTTCGGCCGCATGCCGTGCAGCCAGGGGTCCAAGGGCCGCGACCACAATCCCTTCACGTTCACGTCGTGGCTGGCGGGGGGCGGGGTCAAGGGAGGGGTCGTTCACGGTTTGAGCGATGAGTGGTCATATAAAGCCGTGCACAATATTACCTATTGCTACGATATGCATGCAACCGTGCTGCATCTGCTGGGCGTCGACCACGCCCGCTTGACCTATAAACACAATGGCATTGATAGACGATTGACCGACGTCCACGGCGCGGTGATCAGCGAGATCCTGGCTTGAGCTCGCTCCGTGCGCGCTCGACGGCGTGGGCGCTCGCCGAGCCCTCGGGAAGCTCGCTCGCCGCCTGGCTCAGCCGATCGAGCCAGGCCGCCATCCGCGCCGAGCCGCCCGAGTTCGCGAAGGCCCCCGTTCGCTCGGTGAACTGAGTGGGAAACCTCGAGTCCGGCGGCCACTGCTGCCGAATCACACTGTCCCAGATGGCGAGCCAATGACCGCCGTCCGAGCCCGATGCTAGCGCACGAGCGAACTGGGCGACGGCGCAGGCCTCAAGCGCCGACCAGACCTCCTTGGCGCGTTCCGCGGGCGGAATCGCGACCAGCATCTTCCAGAGAAGGTCATACTCCCCACGCTCGCGGAAGACGTCGATTGCGAGCGCGTCAAGAATCACGCGCCTGGCGGGCTCGAGCGCGGACCGGTGAATCCGCTCGAAGCGCTGGATCCAGTCCGAGGCCGAGCGCGAGCGCGCGGGAGCGAGGCATTCGGCGATCGCGGCATCTAGATATGAGCCAAGGAGTGCGTCGGCGTCCACGAGATCGATCGAGCCGGCAGTCGTCGATACAAGCTCGACGGGCCACTTCGAAGCGCCGGCGACCGTTTGCCTCCATTCCTCGGGCGACATCCGACCGCCGCGCGGGTCAGGCCGCCCCTCCCTTGATTCCAGGCGATAAAGCGGATCGCCCAGATAGACCAACCGCCAAGGATGTCCCAATACTTCATTCTCGCCCTGCCGGAGCGCGGCTCCAAACGGCACGCCATTCTCGAGTAGCTCGGCGACCAGCCGAGGACGACGAAAGGCGAGCAGATAGGGCTCGTTCATCGATCCAAAATAAACATACGCCCCTTGGTCCAGCCAGCGCCCGGCGATCGTGGCGGGATCGCGGGGATCGGCGGCGGAGAAGCTGTGGATCGTGGCGACGGCACATGGTGTTCCCGAGGGAAGGTCGGCGGGCCGTCCCGGGCCGCCGGCGATCGTGAAATCGTCGGGGCCTCCGGTTGAGTTGAGAAACACCAGGCCGGCGCGACGGGGCGGCTCCAGGGCGGCTTGCCAATGGGGCAGGCTCGCCTCCGTGCCGGCGCGATGGACGACGCGCCCCGGCCCGCCCAGCAGCCGGCCGATCCGCGCGGCGGCCTCGGTCATATCGTATCCAGACTTGATTGGGCTTGTATGATCGTAAGTATCCCAGAGGAGGGCGGTGTCGGGCTGAAGAAACAGGGCGCCCATGGCGTGGGCGACGCTGGCGGCGGGATCGCCCATGAGCCGCCCCGTGAACGCCCAGCGCCTCTTGGTGCGCTCCAACCAACCGCCCGGTTCGTCGCGATCCACGACCCTCCCCACAATATCGTCAAATGCATATTCGCCCATGCCGCGCTCGGCAGGGGCTCGATAGCGATAAGGCCAATCGCCGGCGACGGTGATGAAATCGCAATCGTCGCCGAACTGATCGTGGCGAGGGACGATCGCTGCGATTCGCATCTCGATCGCGTGGGCGAAACCCCAGGCCCCGATCAGATCCGGGACTGTCGAATAGCTCCATTCTCGAGGCGCGCGGTCGGACGATGAGGCGGGACTCGTGGGCGCGTCGATGCGTATCAAGGGCTGAAACCGACCGGCGGCCAAAGCCGCGGCGCCGGCAAGCATGGAAGCGCCGGGGGCTGACAACACCACGCCGGGCGCCGTCACTCCGCGCCGCGATGGAACGACTGCGTCAATGCCGCTGGCCGGCGGGCCGTCTCCGGCATCGGTCGCGGTCCACTCAGGCCCCCAGGCCCGCGCGACTGCCAGCACCGCCCGATGCCAGGTACTCGCTGCGTCACGCGGCCGTCCGCCACGACCCGCGTAACGAATGACCCGAGCCGGCCGAAACGCACGCACGAACGGCAATACGCGAGAGGGCTCATCGATCAGGATCGGGAAATAGGATTGCTCATCCCAGGCGGCGAGGGCCTGCAGGAACGCATCGGAGTCGGGCACCAGGCAGACCTGGTCCACGACGCGGCGATCGAGCGCGGTTCGCCGTTTCCAGGTCGTGGCCGCGTGCAGCAGCGTTCGCAATCGCCGATCGCTCAGATCCAATGGACCGTCGAAGAGCCGCCGCATCGCGGCTGGGTCGAGTGTGCCGGCCGCGGCCATCGGCCGCGAGTCGACCCCGATCGGAGGCCGAGCCAATGGCGGCCGGGTCGAGCTCATGCCAGGACTCTCGCGTCCCCTCCAATGCGCTTGGAGCACGGCCAGAACGATAATGCCAAGGATGCCGAACATCCAACCCGCCATCCGGGCCATTACTCGCCATGCTATCTGGCCGCGAAGTCCGCTCAATCCACGCTCCTGTACCTGAACCACCTTCAGCCGCATCCGGCCCACTTCTTTACCCGAGCTGCCAGGGACATCGTAGGCCGTTCGTCACCACATGAACAACGAGCAGGTGGAGCGTGTCCGCCATAATGGTTATAATCGAAGTCAGTGAGGCTCCAACGACCCCAAATTCCGGGCGTCGTCATGTACGTCCCGACGGGCCGACTTTTCCAGACGACCCCGCTCTGCCGGGGCTTTTCCGGCGGCTGGTCAACGAACGTCCGGCTCGCCAAGGATCCATGTGAAATGAAAAAAGGCGGCATTCTCAATCCCGCGATCTGCTCGCTCTTGGCCGAACTCGGGCAATCCGACGAGCTCTTGATCGTGGACGCGGCTTATCCCCTGCCCTCCGACGGCCATGTGATCGACCTGACTCTGACCCCCGGCATTCCACGTTTGCTGGACGTACTTCGGGCGGTCAGCGAGGAGTTGGTCATCGAGGCTGTCGCCGTTCCAGCAGAGATCAAGGAGTTCAGTCCCAGAATCTATCAGGAGATCCTCAAAATCGTCGGCGATACCGATATCGACGAGATCCCCTTTCACGAGTTCAAGGAGCAGGCTCTGGACGTCAAGGGGATCATCCGTTCGGCCGAGTTCAGCGCATATGCCAGCGTACGGCTGGTTGCCGGCAGCGCGTATTGAGATGGGGGTGGCATCGCGACAGACGGGGGGAGAAGCCTTGGGCGCCGTCCGCATGCGTCGGCTCGGCCAATGGAATATGGAAGAGACTCGTGGCGGGTTTGTAAGCCGGATTCTGTCGAGGTTCGGGCTGAGCGGTTATGCCTGGCCCGGGCCTCGGATGACCATTTATCTGGGACGCTGGTTGCCCAGCGCCTCGAGCGACCTACCCGGAAGTCGTGACGGATCAGGCGGATCCGTGCGTGAGACCGGCGATTTCGACCCGGCGGATCATGGATTCGCCGAGCCTGGCCGCATGGCCTCACGCTGCTCCCTTATTTGGTCTTGCTCCCGATGGGGTTTGCCGAGCCAGACCGGTCGCCCGGCCTGCTGGTGAGCTCTTACCTCGCCGTTTCACCCTTACCCCGACCGCGGCCAAAGCCGCGATCGCGGCGGTTTGTTTTCTGTGGCACTGTCCCTATTCAGGCCCTTAGAGCCCGAACGGTGGGTGTTACCCACCATCGCGCCTTGTGGAGTCCGGACTTTCCTCCGGGGCATGCCTCACGAATCGTTCATCGCCCGGCAAGCCGTGCTCTGAACCCATCGCGACGCCCCGGCGATCATCCCGCCCGCCACGAGTTTCCAATTCCATCATACGGGGCCAGCTCCAGAACGACAACCTCGGAACCGAGGCGGACTCGGCGAGCTCGGCAGGGACGCCGCCGAGGGACTTCCCCAGCGCCGTACGAGACTTCCATACAAAACCCAGAAATGCGGGCCCTGGGCTCCGAATAATCGGACCGAGGCGAACGTCTCGTCATTTGAGGATCTTTTTCTGATTCGCGCAGCGGAAGGACGCCCTTCACCGCGCGTCTTCGGAGCCAGGCCCGCCGCGCGATTTGGCTCAGTGAGCCTTTCATCGCCCGGACCGCGACTCGCCGGGGCTTGGGCTCTAGACCACTTGCCGGACGACCCCCTTGCGGGCTCGATCCCACCGCGCGCACTGACAACAAGAAGGTCCACTCTCGATTCACTTCTCGATCTCGACTAATAGAGGATCTACATATGACGCTCTCACGATGTATCGGCGATACGATTGGTCGCGGCAGCCGGGTGTGGCTGGCGGCGTGTTGTTCCTTCGCGGCCATGTGTTCCGTCGTCCTCGCGGGGGATCGGCGGCATCGACAGAACATTTTGATCCCGGCCGACTTTCACGAGGGGAAGGCGCTTTTCGAAAAGTCCTGGACGCCCGGCGAGCGGAGCCCGGCGGGCGGGGATGGGTTGGGTCCGCTGTACAACGAGACTTCTTGCGTGGGCTGCCACAACCAGGGGGGAACGGGTGGAGGGGGCACGAACGATCGCAACGTCCAGATGCTGACCGCCGTGGCGAGCTCAGCCCGATCGGTCGGCCGCGACAAGCTGTTCCAGGGCGAGATGGAGGATCTGCACCCCGGGTTCCGAAATCGCTCGAGCGTCGTGATTCATCGGCACGCGACCAGCGAGGAGATCGAGGTGCGGCTGAGGAACATCGGGTCGTTCTCGGCGGTGCAGACGCGTGAGGAGTTCAAGACGCTCAGGACGGCGAGCCGGAACACGCCGGCGCTCTTTGGCGCGGGGATCCTGGACGCGATTCCCGAATCGGTGCTGCGCGAGGCCGAGAAACGCACGTTTCCGAAATTCCCCGAGATCAAGGGCCGCGTGAGCAGCCTGCCCGAGGGCCGGCTCGG
>DAIDHE010000285.1 GCA_027459775.1 Planctomycetales bacterium
AGGCCCCCGCACCCCCTCGCCCCCTCTCCGACGACTCCCGCTGGCTCATCCAGTTCGGCATCATCGCCGCCCTGGTCGGACTCGTCGCCATCGTCGCCATTTCCCTGTTCTATCATTCCTGAAGATTGGCCCGAGAATTGCGGTGTTATTTCGCGTTGGCCCTGGTCTCGCGTCCTCGTCGTCCTGGAAACCCCCAAATGTCGACCGCAGTCTTCTCTACAAGCCCCAAAGCCCCGACCTTCGACCCTGCGCAGGTCGAGCCCGTTGTCGAAATGAGCCTCTTACTTCCCAACGATTGGGCCCAGCGACTTCACGACCGCGCGCGACAGCAACAAATCACCGTCGGCTGCCTCCTCCGCGACCTGATCGGCCAGGCCCTCACGACGAGCGCCTGAGCTCCTCTCGCCACGGCCCCGGCAAGTAAACCGGCGTATAGGATTGCTCTTGCGAGCAACCCCCGGGCGCGCGACAATTCGTGACCTTGGGAACGCCGCGAAGGAAGACAAGCCCGAGGCGTGAGCGCGTGAGTTTAGGAGAGGGCCGAGACAGGGACAGGCATCTTTTTTGGAGTACCAAAAAAGCAGCCGGTTCCCGGCTCTTCGGGGCGTGAAATACGAGCCCCACACTCCAGTGAGCGTATTCCGGCGTGCGACGATTCCCGAGCTTGGGAAAGCCGAGGGGCCAGGGGAGAGTCGCCCGTTGAAAGCCGTCGAAACAGACATCGTCTGGAACGGCTTCCATCCGGCCGTCTCCGGCTGGTTTCGCGAGACGCTGGGCGAGCCTACCCCTGCCCAGACCCGGGGCTGGCCGGCGATCGCCGCCGGTGAAAACACGCTCATCGTCGCACCCACCGGATCAGGCAAGACCCTGGCTGCCTTTCTGGCAGCCCTGGACCTGATCTGGAAGACGCCGGACCGACCCGCCGGGGTGCGAATCCTTTATCTTTCGCCGCTCAAGGCCTTGAATCAGGATGTGGCGCGCAACCTCGAGCGTCCGCTCGAGGGGATCCTCGCCCGTGCCCAAGAAATAGGAGCGGATCTGCGCCCGATCCGGCTGGCGATCCGCTCGGGCGACAGTACGCCCGCCGAGCGTGCGCGGGTGGTCAAGAAGCCCCCCGAGATTTTGATCACGACGCCCGAATCACTGCACTTGCTGCTTACAAGCCGGGCACGCGAGATCCTTGGCGGGGTGACGCACGTCATCATCGATGAGATCCACGCGATTTGTGGAGACAAGCGTGGGGTGTTCACTGCGGTCTTGCTCGAGCGGCTCGAGGAGCAGGTTGGCCGGCCGTTCGTGCGGATCGGCCTGTCGGCGACTCAGCGCCCACTGGACGAGGTCGCGCGTTACCTGGGCGGGTTCGAGCGCGCGGCGGGCGCGGATGGTCCGCCTCGCCCGCGCCCGGTGACGATCGTCGACGCCGGCCTGCGCAGAGAGCTCGATTTGCAAGTTCTCTGGCCGGGGCTCGAACCGATTTCCCCCGAGGCCGAGTCGGTCTGGCCGGCGATCGAGCGAACCCTGCTCGAGCTCGTCGCCCAGCATCGCTCGACGATCATCTTCGCCAACAACCGGCGGCTGGTCGAGCGACTGTCGTCCACGTTGGGCGAGCGGGCGGCGATCGTGACCGACCCCGAAGGCCCGCCCGCGCCTGAGTTTCGGGCGCATCACGGCAGTATCAGTCTCGAGGAGCGCAGGGCGACCGAGGACGCGCTCAAGCGGGGCGAGCTGGCGGCGGTGGTGGCGACGGCGTCGCTCGAGCTCGGGATCGACATGGGGGCGGTCGACCTGGTGTGCCAGGTGGAATCGCCGGGCGACGTCGCGCGCGGGCTTCAGCGGGTCGGCCGGGCGGGGCACGCGGTCGCCGGCGTCGGCAAGGGGCGAATCCTGGCCAAAACCCCGAGCGACCTGCTCGAGGCCGCCGCCGTCTGCCGCGCCATGCTTCAGGGTGAGATCGAACGCCTGATCGTCCCCCGCGCCTGCCTGGACGTCCTCGCCCAGCAAGTCGTCGCCTGCGTGGCCGTCCGCCCCTGGGACGTCCGCGAGCTTTACGAGCTGTTCCGCTCGGCGTATTCCTATGTCGACCTCACGGCCGAGGCGTTCGAGAGCGTGCTCCTCTTGCTGTCGGGACGCTTTTCGCCGGCCGATTTTCGCGATTTGCGCCCCCGGATCTCGTGGGACCGGGTGCACAATCGGCTGCTGGCCTTGCCAGGGACGGCGCAGGCGGCCCTGGTGGGGGGCGGGACCATCCCCGACACGGGCCAGTTCCCCGTTTATCTGGGCGACGGCGGCCCGCGGCTGGGCGAGCTCGACGAGGAATTCGTTCACGAGCGGAGGGTCGGAGAGGCCTTCTCGCTGGGAACCGCGACCTGGCGAATCGAGGCGATCGACGCCCACCGGGTGCTGGTCAGCCCGGCCCCGGGAGTACCCGCCGTCACGCCATTCTGGCGCGGCGAGACCACGTCCCGATCGTTCGATCTGGGGACGGCCGTGGGCGTTCTCGCCCGCGAAATCGCCGGCCGGCTCGACGACCCCGGCCTCATCCTCTGGCTCGAAGCCGAATGCCGCCTGGAACCCGAGGCGGGCGCTCGTTTGCGCTCTTATATCGCCAGCCAGAAACGCCTGACCGGCGTCGTTCCCAGCGACCAGACGGTCCTGGTCGAATCGTTCCTCGACCCCGCGGGCGAGCACGGACTGGCCGTGATCACGCCGTTTGGCCGCAAGCTCCACCAGGCCCTGGCGATCGCCCTCATGGCCGAGCTCCACGAGCGGTTCGGCCTCGAGCCCGCGTGCCTGCACTCGAACCAGGGGATCCTGTTTCGCTTGCCCCACATGGACCCGCCGCCCCTCGATCTGCTCGATCGCCTGACGCCCGAACGGGCGCTTGAGCACATTCGCTCGGGGCTCGTGGACACGCCGCTCTTCGGCCTCAAGTTTCGCCAGAACGCGGCCCGGGCGCTGCTGTTGCCCCGGCCCGACCCGGGCAAGCGGACCCCGCTGTGGCTCCAGAGGCTCAGGGCCAAGGATCTGCTCCAGGTCGCGCGCGGGCATTCCGGCCATCCCATGGTCGTCGAGACCGCCCGCCAGTGCCTGGACGACGAGCTCGCCTTGCGCGCGCTCGCGACGGTTCTCGAGCGCATTCAAAGCGGGTCGATCGCGGTCGCCAGGCGCGAAGGCGAGACCCCCTCGCCGTTCACGTCCGAGCTCCAGTTGCTCTTCAAGGCGACCTATATTTATGAGTGGGACGAACCGAAGCGGCCGCGGAACCTTGAGCCCTCGTCGATCGATCAGGAATTGCTCGAATCGCTGCTCCGCCGCGACCCGGCGGACCTGGTGTTGGGGGCGGAGGCGGTCGGTCGGCTCGACGACCGCCTGCGCGGCCGATCGCGTCCGCCGCGGACCAGGGAAGAAGCCGCGCTTCAGCTTCGCGGTCTGGGCGACGTTGCACCCGAGGAGGCCGGCCCCGCCCTGGCCGGCTTCCTGGCCGAGCTTGCCCGCGAGGGCCGCGCCCAGCTCGTCGCGCTCGCCGGCGACCCGCGGCGCACGCGCTGGCTTTCGACCGAGGAGACAGCGGTCTACGAGACGGCGTTCCCGACGGCGAACCCGGTGGACGACGCGGGCCTGGAGGCGCGACGGACGATCGTCCGGCGCTATCTGGAAACGCGGGCGCTCGTGGCGCTGGGCGACGTGGTGGTGCGCTATCCCATCGACCCCACGGAGGCCGCGATCCACCTCGAGGCGTTCGAATCGCAGGGCCGCGCGGTGCGAATCGCCGGCGGCTCGGGAGCACCCGACCAGTGGGCCGACCGCGACAATTTCCTGACGCTCTATCGCTCGACCGAGTCCACCCGCCGCCGCGAGCGGGTCGCGGTCGCGCCCGAGGTCTTCGCCGATTTCGTCGCCCGTCGCCAACACGCCCACCCGGCCGAGCGGCTCGAGGGCGAGCCAGGTCTCGAACAGATCCTCGACCTGCTGCGTGGATTCGCAGCGCCGCTTGCGCTGTGGGAGACCGAGATCCTGCCCAGCAGGGTCGCCGGCTGTCACCCCCTCTGGCTCGACCGTCTGTTCTCGAACGGCGACTGGGAATGGCGCGCGCGCGCGGACGGCGCGGGCGAGCCGGTGGTCGCGTTCTGGCGCAGGGGCGACGCCCTGGCCCCGGCCCACGCCGAGTCGGCCGAGCTTTCGCCCGACGCCGCACTCGTGCTCGAGGCGATGCGCGATCGGGGCGCGCTTTACGCCGCCGACCTGGCGCGGATTTCCGGCCTCGCCCCCTCGCGCGCCCGGACAGCGCTTCAGGAGCTCATGCTCCAAGGCCGGGTGCGCAACGACCGGCTCGACCCGCTCCGGGCTGGGGGCTCGGGCACGCTCCTGGAGCTGAAGGCCGCCGCGGAATCCAGCCCCGGCCGCCGATCCAACCCGCGGCGGCGCGCCTCGGACGCGCCCGAGGGGCGGTGGGCGCTGGTCGATTCCGAGGCCGATCCCGAGCCCCGGCTGGCCGCATGGTCCCTGGCCCTCTTCGACCGCCATGGCGTCGTCTCGCGCGAGATCCTCGAACTCGAGCCGTTCGCGCCCCCCTGGCCCGACCTGGCGAACTATCTCACCCGCGCGGAATGGCGCGGCGAGGCCCTTCGCGGCTTCTTCGTCCAGGGGCTCTCCGGCGTCCAGTTCGCCGCCCGCGACCTCGAACAGACCCTCGCGGCCACCCTCGCGGCCGCGCCCCACGACGATGCACTCGTGCTGCTCGCCAGCCGCGACCCGGCCAACCTCTATGGCTCGGGCGCGCCCTTCGACATCGACCTGGCCGAAGGGGGCCAGGCCCGGCTGATCCGGGCGGTTGGCAACTCGCTCGTGCTTCACCGCGGCCGGCCGCTCTTGATCGCCCTCGCCCACGCCAAGAGGGTCTCGACGCTCCCCTGGGCCGATCCGGCCTTGATCGACCGAGCGCTCGAATTTCTTCCAACCTTCACCGGACCAGGGAGGCGGTTCGTCAGGGTCGAAACCTACAATGGCGAGCCGGCCGCGACGGGCGCGGGCGCGGAGCGCCTGGCCAGGGCCGGCTTCGTCCGCGATTACCCGGCCATGGCGTACTACCCCGCGTGGTCCGCCACGCCGGGGCGGACGCCGTCGCCCTTGGCCCAGCCCACTTGACCAGCCAGCCGCCACGGCCGCGGACCCACGCACAACGAACCCCCCTGGATGCGGAGTCGAATCGATGGAGACGAGCCCCGAGACCCTTTCGCACGAGGCCGACCAGGTGCACTACGACTGCATCGTCATCAGCGACCTGCACCTGGGGAGCGAGGTCTGCCAGGCGAAACTCCTCGAGGAATTCCTGATCTGGGCCGTCCAGCACTCACGCGAGCTGGTCATCAACGGCGATATCTTCGACGACCTCAACTTCAAGCGGCTCACCAAGCGCCATTTCGCCTGCTTGAAGGTGATCCGCCGCAACTCGGACCGGAGCGACTTTCGCCTGGTCTGGGTCCGGGGCAACCACGACGGGCCAGCCGACATCGTGAGCCACATCGTCGGCGTCGAGATCAAAGACGAATATGTTCATAACAATGGCCATATTCGTCTGCTGATCCTGCACGGGGATCAGTTCGATGGAATCACGACCGGCTGGCCGCTTCTGACCGACCTTGCCTGCGCGGTCTATTATGTGATCCAGCGGGTGATGCCGCACCGCGCCTCGCGGTTCATCAGGCGCGTCACCAAGCGCTGGCAGCGCAACAGCGAGTACATCGAGCGCGGGGCGGTGGAATACGCGCGCGGGCGCGGCTTCCATCACGTCACGTGCGGGCACACGCACCTGCCCCTGACGGCCTTTCACGACGGCGTGCGGTATCTCAACAGCGGAACCTGGACCGAGGCCCCACCCTGCCCGTTCGTGACGGTCCTGGGTGACGAAGTTCGACTGGAGACTTGGCCGCTCAAGGGCGAGACCCCGGTCGTCGAGGAGCAAGCCGAGCCCGCGGCGTCCTCGCCGATCCACCCACCCTTGCCGGCTTTGGGTTAGCAGGTCAGAATGGAACGACGTGGGAGGGAGCGCTGACATGGCCCGGATCGAGGAAACCCGATCGCGACCGCTCGGGGATGAGAATTCATCCGCGGCCGAGGGCCCCGTCGTCGTCATTGAGTATCGCCATCGCGGACTTTCCTGGGCGCTTCTGGTTCCCTTGCTTCTGGTCGCCTGCACTGGGGCCATCCTGATCTATCATCGGGTGGTGGCGGAGCGTTATCGCCGCGAGGCGGCCCGCGCGCGGGCCGATTACGAAAGCCTGCGCAAGAGCCAGGCGGCTGTGCTCCAGACCGCGGGGCGGCCCACGGCGGAGGCGACGCCGACGCCGCTCGCCGAGAACTCGATGCCGATCTTGAAGCCCGTGAAGCCCGCGGTCGCCGAGCCGGCCAAGAGCCAGCCCGAGAAGCCAGCGCCCCCGCAGCCGGTCGTGATCGTGATGGCCCCGAACCCGGCGGCCGCGAAACCGCCCGAGCCGGCGGCCGAGCGCACCCGGCCGCTCTCGCCCATGGGCAAGCCGCTGCCGCGCCCCGGTGAGCCCGCCGCCGCTCCACCATCCCCAAAGCCCGCGGACGAGCCCAAACCGGCCCTCGCCGCCGCCCCCCTCGCCCCCTTGCCCAGCAAGGAGGAAGCCCTCCGGGCCATCCAGCAAGAATCGGCGGAGCTCAAGGCCAAGCTCGCCCAGGGCTGGCAAGAGCGCGAAATCTCCAAGCACGAGACTTTTCTCGCCGAACAGGTGCGTTTTCGCACGGAACTGCGCGAGGCCCTTCGAGGCGACCCCAGGGAGACGGGCTCGAAAATCGACGCCCTCGCCAAACGCCACGAGTACGGCGTCGCGCCGGGGCAGTACCGCAGGGCCGAGATGGTCTGGGGAAGCCGGCGATCGCTGCGGGAGCGGGTGGCCAGCATCCGTGCGATGACCCTACCCGAGACGGTGATCCTGAACATGATCTCCAACGATCTCCATCGCCAGGTCCGGACCCGCGACGGCCCTCGCGACGAGAACGAGGTCCGCGTCCGAGCCGCGCGGCTTTTGCTGTCCTACGATTATCCCTCCGAGCCCAAGACGTCGCCCAGCCAAGGCCCGGCGGGCGCCTCGAACGCGCCGGCGGACGCGGCCACTCGGCCCATCGAACGCAGGGCCGGCGGCGCCTGAACACCCGATCGATCGCGACCGACTTTCGAGAACCTCCCATGACCCCATTCGTCGACCTGCTCGTCCTGGCCCTCCTGATCCAGCCCCCGCCCCCCGCCGGCGCAGACCCGGCCGCGGCCGTCAGGGAGGGGGTGAGCCTGCTCGCCGAGGGCGACGGGCTCGCCGACAAGGGCGAGTACACCGAGGCCGTCATCCGTTACAAACGGGCCATGGAGCGGCTGCTTCCCAGCCTCCGCCATCTTCCCTTCAAGCACGAGGTCAAACGCGACGTCACCCGCCGCGAGGACATGAAGGCCCTGCTCATCAAGGAAATCGAGCAAGAAACCACCCCCGAGGAATTCCGCCTGAACGAGGTCGCTCTCAAACTGTTCGGGCTGTTGCCGGCCGAGCTCAATCTCAAGGAAACCTTGGCCCTGGTCTATTCCGAGGAAGTCGCCGCCTTCTACGACACCAAGACCAAGACCATGCACCTGATCGAGGAGCCCAAGGTCAAGGAAAAGCCCAAGCCGTCGCTGCTGGAGCGGCTCTTCGGGACCAAGGGGGGATTTGACAAGGACGAGAACAAGACCGTCATCGCCCACGAGCTCACCCACGCCCTGGCCGACCAGAATTACGACATCGACGCCATGCAAGAAGCCGTCAAGAAAGACGACGATCAGTCGCTGGCCCTGACCGGGCTGATCGAGGGCGAAGCGACCCTGGCCATGATGGGCGCTGGCATGGACGACTGGCAGGGCAAGGCGATCGTGCATTTGCCGGCCAAGAATCTCGAAGCAATGTTCAACCTGATGGCCCCGTTCCTGCCCATGATGGGCTCGGGGAAAGCACTCCGGTCAGCGCCTCCGATCCTGGTCGAGTCGATGACCTTCCCCTACCTGCGGGGGATCATCTTTTGCGCCAAGATCGCCAACGAACGGGGCTGGGCGGGGGTCGACCAGGCCTATCGCACGCCCCCCCAATCGACCGAGCAGATCCTGCATCCGGAAAAGTACCTCGACCGGCCCGACCCGCCGACCGCGGTCGACCTGGGCGAGCTCGCGCCTGGGGCGGGCTGGAAGGAGCTCGGGCGGAACGTGCTGGGCGAGATGCAGATGGGGGTGATGCTCAGGCGGCACGGCGGCAAGAACGCCGCCGCCGGCTGGGACGGCGACCGCTACGCCGTCTTCGAGGACGCCAAGAACAAGAAGTTCGCCCTGGCGTGGTTCTCGACGTGGGACGACGAGTCCGAGGCCAAGGAATTCGCCAGCGCTTACGTGAAGTATCAAGCCAAGAAGGTCGACGGTCTGGCGCCTCCCGCCAAACCCGCGGGCGACGCGGTCTGGCGCGACATGAACGACCGGGTTTACGTGGTCGAGCGCAGGGGCCAGGACGTGGTGGTGCTCGAGGGCTTCACCCCGGCCGCCACGGCGGGCTTGGTGGAGCAGCTCTTCAAGGCGAAGAAAACCGAGATGAAGCCCCGCGTGAATCCGAACGCGCCTGTCGTCAAACCGCGGAAAACGGCAAAACCCGCGGCCGAGCCCATCCGCGCCAGCACCTGACGTCAACCACGGAATCCGGCCGCTGGCGGGCCGGAACCACGGACGGGACGCGAGGGGAAGAAATAAAAAGAGAGACCAAGACGGGGAAACGAACGGGGAAAC
>DAIDHE010000255.1 GCA_027459775.1 Planctomycetales bacterium
CGGATTGACCCTCGACCTGCACGCGGGTCGGACTCCGGAGCTCATTCGTCTGGCCCAGGTCGCCTGGGCCGTCTCGGGCTCGGTCGGGCTCGAGCTGATGGTGGAGGCGCTGCCGTCGGTCGTGCTCTACAAGGTCAAGCGGTTCGACCTCTGGGTCGCGCGGCATTTCATTCGGGCGAAATACATCAGTCTCGTCAACCTGCTGGCGGACGCCGAGGTGTTCCCGGAATACCTCACCTGGCGCGACGCCTCGGGCGATCTGGCCCGGTGGGCCGAGACGTGGCTGGCCAATCCCGCAGAGCGCGACCGCACCAGGGCCGCCCTGCTCGAGCTCAAGCGGCGAGTGGCCGAGCCAGGCGCCTCGGATCGAGCCGCCGGCCACGTCGTGTCCTGGCTCGAAAAACACGGACAGGCAGGCTCAATCCTGAAGGGTCCGACGCAAACGCATCGCGACCACCCCGCCCCAATTCTTCAAGACTCGCCAGGCTCCGCCGGCCGATGAGCGTCGGGCTCGCCGAGACCGGCGGTCTCGTCGTCGGGCAGGTCCAGCTCCCGGACGCGCCGGTACAACCGCGGCCGGGAGATGCCCAGCACCTCGGCCGCGCGGGATTTGTTGCCCTGTGATTGCTCGAGAGCGGTCTCGATCAGCCTGCGCTCAATCTCGATCAGGAGCTCGTCGAGGGGTTTGATCGGCCGCGGAGAAACTCCCCGGGGCACGCTGGCCTCGAGATGCCCGCGGACCGGTGAAGGCAGATCGGCCAGCTCGATCTCGCGGCCCAGGGCGCGGGCATGGCAGTGGTCGACCAGCCGGGCCAGCTCGCGCAGGTTTCCCGGCCAGTCATAAGCGCCCAGGGCGGCGATCGCCTCGGCGGAAAAGCCAGTCCGTGAGGTTCCACCGCGCTCGTTCGCCCGCTCCAGGAAATACTGGGCCAGGAGCGGGATCTCCGCGCGCCGATCGCGGAGCGAGGGTAGGCGCAAGACGAGCGTCGTGAGTGCGTAATAGAGCTCGGGAGCGAGCCGACCGTCGGCGAGGGCGGCTTCGGGATCCTGGGAGCTGGTCGCGAACACGCGCACCGAGCCACCGACCGCGGCAGCCAGCCGGGCTTGGTGATCGCGGGGCAAGTACAGGATCTCGCGGAGTAAAAAAGCGGAGCCCGGGCCCAGCGAAAGCCGGGGTTTGATCGGCCCTGAGCGCTCGCGGGCCAGGTCGGGCCGGGTGATTCCAAAAAGCTCGCGTTCGAGGATCTCGGGGACGAGGGCCTGGCAGTCGCAAGGTACAAGCGGCTGATCGCGATCGGGGTCGAGCTGATGGATCGTCTGGGCGACCAGGCGTTTGCCGGTCCCTTCCTCACCCAGTATGAGCACCGGCGCGGAAGTGGTCGCCGCCAGCCGCACCTGTTCCAGCAAGCGGCGATGGGCGAGGCCTGCGCCGACCATGCCGTCGAATCCGTGGCGCGCATGGAGCGCCTGGCGGGTCTGCAGCAGCTCGACGTGGGTTTCCGCCGCTCGCGATCCAGGCGCGGCCGAGCGCGCGTTCTCGGGGCGAATGACGCCCAAAATCCCGATCGACGCCCCCTGGCTGTCCGTGAACGGCCAGAATTCGAGCAGGCGTGCGAGCCGTTCGCCATCGGGTCGCATGATGAGCGTCAAAACTGAGGCTGGCTCGCCCGCGAGGGTCTCGGGGGGTGGAAAGAAGCTCGACGCCACGTCGGGCGGATCGGTGGACGAGGGAGTGTAAGCCCGGCAAACGGCACCGCGGATTTCTTCCCCGGTACGCCCAACGTGCTCCTCCCAGGCCCGATTGACCCAGACGATCTTGAGGTTCGGATCAAGCCAGAAGAGCGGCTCTCGCACGACCCGTTCGAGCGTCCCAAGCTCGAACGCCCCAGCCTGATTTCGTGGTTTGCGCGCCATGATCGCTCGAGGACGGGCGGTTCGATTCGCGTTTTCCGGGCCGGTTAGCCGCGATCCGCGCCGCCGCGGCCGACGATCGCGACTGGCCTAGAGAATTGCGTGCGCCTCGCGCGAAAGCAAGTGTCGACAGCGGATCGGCCCGCTCCGGGCGCTGGCGATCGCCCCCGGCTCAGTCCTTGTGAAATCGACTCCACGACCAGACGACCTGACCGATGATGAACCCATTGTCTCGTTCGTCAAATTCGACGGGAATCAGGGGATAGTCGCGTCCGGTGGTGTTATTGGGCCTCAAGATCACGTGCCGCCCGCTGACGTCCAGCCAGCGGATTATGGGAACGTTATCGGGCTTGGCGGCCACGATCTGGCCGTGGAGCTTCAGCGGGCTGGTGACCGATCGATCGATGGCCACGATCGAGCCCGAGGGAAGAATCGGATGCATGGCGTCGTCCTCGAGCCGGGTTCCGATCGTCTCGTTGGGATTGGGCAGCCAGTGGCGATAGGCGAGCACGTGCCCCTCGGATCGCGACGGATCAAGCGCGCGGTCGCCGATCTCGCTCAGCGGATAGAGCGAGACCGCGACGAATTCGGACACACCCTGCCCACCCAGGTTTTCCGGGACCGCGATCGTGATCTCGCTCGACGAACGTTCGAGCTCCTCGAGCCCCCGCCGAATCAGCTCGACCGGGGTCAACTGCGACAGCATGCGGTCGTCGCTCGGACTGCGAAATCGCTGGCCCTCGCCGCTCAAAAGCCACATGGGGTTCGCCCCGGTCTGCTCGATGAACCCGAGCAAGACCTCGGCCGGCACCGTCACCCCGGTCTCATAGTTGTACCAGGTCCGGGCCGGCAAATTGAGTCGACGCGCCAGCTCGGGGCCGCCGTGTTCGCCAAATATCTCGTGGCGAATCTCACGCAACCGCCGCGACAGCGACGCCTTGACATTCACTCGGACTTTAGGTGTCTTTTTACGAGCCACGGTGCTCAATCCCGCACACGGGAACCCTCTGAGGCTGACTGACCCGAGCGTTACGATCGCGACGTCGCGGTGAACGCCCGAGGCTTCATAAATAGGCCGGTTCAAGATGTCAAGCATCTTGATCAATGCGTCCGCGGTCGCCCGCCACGGCGAAAGAAACGATCCTCGCCGGCCGTGGGAGCCAAAATAGCACAAATGCCCGGGCGCGTCATCATGCCTAAATCCACCCATCGAAAACGAGATGATTGTGTTGCCTCAGAGCAACGAATTGCTCGATCCGGGGAGCGAACGCGCGGCGCGTTGCCGCCGATGGGCAAGGGCGCGAAGGGGCGTCGGGAAAAAGCATCCCTTTCCCATCAAAGGAGCGCGCGGCCAGATCGTGCCGGCTTTTTCCGGCCGCGACAAGGCCGTCCTGGAGCCGCCCTTGTCGGCTAAAAAATACCGAGCTCGTCGCGCGCGGCCTCGCTCATGCGCTCGGGCGACCAGGGGGGGGACATGACCAGCTTGACGTTGGCCTTGGAGACCCCCTCAACTTTCTCAATCGCCGCGACCGCGTTTCTCAGGATTTCCGGACCCGCCGGGCACGCCGGCGACGTCAGCGTCATCTCGACGTCGACCTCCGTCTCGCGGGTCTGGATCGAGTAGACCAGACCCAGGTCCACCACGTTGACGTTGAGCTCGGGGTCGGTCACCCCGCGGAGGGCCGATGCGATCAGTTCCTGGTCGATCATGATCTTGAGCGCCTCGTCTTGGGGATCGTCTCGATACGAAAAGTCGTGAGTGAGCCACGGTCCTGGCGTTTCGCGAATCGCCGTCAGGATTCGTCGTCGTTGATTGCGACATAGATGCCGTCGCCGCGAACCTCGACGGCGTGGACCGTCACCGGCTCGATCGCCGGCATGCAAAGAGCCTGGCCGGTGACGACGTCGAACCGCGCGCCATGCCGCGGGCACATGATCTCGCGCCCGATGAGCTCGCCCTCCGCGAGCGGACCGCCGTCGTGGGTACAAACGTCGTCAATCGCATGAAAGCCGTCGTCGAGACGAAACACGGCGATGGCCCGGCCTTCCACCTCGACGAGTTTCTTGCCGCCAGGGGCGAGCTCCGAGGGTTCGGCGACCTTGAAGTACGGGGTCATGTCTTGTGGGTCTCTATTCTTGGTTGTCCGGCTGTCTGATCTGATCCGACCGTCACCTTGGCGGCCACCGCGAAAGACTATCCGGTTGAGGGCATGGATTCCGGTCCATGGGCCTGGGCCCGGTCGATGGCCGCGCGGGCGACCTCCGCCTTCAGCCGCCTGAGCACGCCTCCGAGACCGCGCACCCGCAGCATCCCCAGGATCTCGGTCAGGCCGCATCGTTCCACCAGGTCGGCCGGGACGCCGAGGATCTCCTCAAGGGTCGCTCCGTTCAGGCCGCTCAAGAGCAGCGCGACAAATCCCCGCACCGTAGGGGCCTCGATCGGCGCGTCAGCGAAGAGCTGGACCCGATCGCCCTCGAACTCGACAAAGAGGTAAACCGGCGACTGGCACTCCTCGACGCGGTGCGAGGCGTCCTTGTGCGCCAGCAGACGCTCGGGAAGCGGCGGCAACTCGCGGGCGAAATCGAGCAACAGGTCGATTCGCTCTTGCCGGTCGCCGTCGCGGAGCTCGGCCACGATTTGATCTAGCTCGGTTGGCATCGAGGTCTCGGCTGATCTTGATCAACAAATGGATTTATGCGCCCTTGGCGATCGGCGCGCCCACGAGGTTGCCCCACTCGGTCCAGGAACCATCGTAGTTGCGGACGTTGGGGTAGCCGAGCAGGTACGTGAGCACGAACCAGGTCAGGCTGGAACGCTCGCCGATCCGGCAATAGGCGACGACGGGATCGCTGGGCTTGAGGCCGATCTCGCCCTCGAAGATGGCCTTGAGCTCGGCGGACGACTTGAACGTGCCGTCGTCGTTGACCGCGCGCGACCAGGGGACGTTCTTCGCGCCCGGGATATGGCCGCCGCGGAGCGCGCCCTCCTGGGGATAATCTTCCATGTGCAGCTTCTCGCCGGTGAATTCCTTGGGGCTGCGGACGTCAATCAGCGGCCGACCGGCCTGGGCGTGTTTCAGAACCTCGTCGCGGAAGATCCGGATCCGCCCCGTATCGCCCCCCTTGACCGTGTACTTGGTCGGGGCGTGCTTGGGCGTCACGGTCGTGGTCGGCCGGCCCTGGTCGAGCCACAGCTTGCGGCCGCCGTTCAAGATCCGGCAGTCGTCGTGGCCGAACAGCTTGAACGCCCAGAACGCATAGCATGCCCACCAGTTGGACTTGTCGCCGTAAAAAACGACCGTCGTATCGTTCGCGATGCCGGCCCGAGCGCAAATGGCGGCGAATTTCTCGGGGCTGATGTAATCGCGGACGAGCTGGTCCTGCAAATCCCCCTGCCAGTCAATCTGGACCGAGCCCGGGATGTGCGCCAGGTCGTAGAGCAAGATGTCCTCGTTGCTCTCGACGATGCGCACCTTGGGGTCGTTCAGATGGTCGACGACCCAATCGGCCGAGACCAGGATTTCAGGCTTCGCGTACGATTCAGCCATGACGATGTCTCCCTGGGAGAAGCAAATTCAGAATCCCCCGAGCCCCGCTTGGTGCACGATTCCGCGTGCAAGAGGCGTCGGCCTGGGTTGTTTCGCGATCAAGAGAAATCGGGGCGGCCGCCGCGAGCTCGAGCTCGATTCAGCGCGTCCCGTGGGGTTAAATCTGGGAAGCGACGGCGTCGCGCAGGGTCTCCCGTGCGGCCTCGACGCCGATGCGATCGAGCACGTTGGCGAAAAAGCCCTGGACGATCAGCCGTACGGCCTCGGAGCGCGGGATGGCGCGGGCCTGGGCGTAAAAGATCATGTCCTCGTCGACCCGTCCAGCCGTCGCCCCATGGGTGCAGCGGACGTCGTTGGCCTCGATTTCCAGGCCCGGAATCGAGTCGGCACGCGCGCGATCCGAAAGAATCAGGTTGTCGTTGCGCTGATAGGCGTCGGTGCGTTGACCGGCCTTCTCGACCCGGATCATCCCCTTCCAGACGATCCGCGAGCGGTCCTTGAGCGCGCCCTTGTAGAGCAAATCGCTCGTGGTGTGCGGCGCCCGGTGATCTTGCCGGGTGGAATAGGCCAGATGCTGCCGGCCGGTGGTGAAGAGCACCCCGTTCACCCGGGCGGACGAGCCTGACCCATCGAGCACGACCTCTTGGTTGACCCTGGCGAGCCGCCCGCCCAGACCGCCGACCGTCCAGTTCAGGGTGGCGTCCCGGCCCAGAACCGCGCGCTCGTGGCTGAAGTGCCAGGTCGCTTGGTTCCAGTTCTGAACGTCCACCATCTCGAGCCGAGCGCCCGCCGCGACCGTGATCTCGAGCCCGCCCGCGTGCAAGGCCGCGTCCGCGCCCGCCAGGCTGGCCATTTCACGGACGAAGACGGCCCGCGCGCCCTCTTCCAGGACGACCAGCGTATGGCTCAGATCGACGGCGCCGCCGGAAAGCCCGATCGCGCTCAGAACCGGAGCTTCAAGCTCGACCCCGCGGGGCACGTAAAAGAGCGTGCCGCTGGTCCAGAAGGCGGCGTGCAAGGCCGCGAAAACGTCGTCGCCCCCGGCGATGGTCTGGGTGAACAGGTGCCGTTTGACGAGATCGGGATGCTCTCGGGCGGCTTGCGCCAGATCGAGCAGGATGGCCCCCTTCGGCAAAACAGGGTCGGACCCGCGCGCGAGGCCGCCATCGCGATGTTCGACTCTCGCCACACCCTGGGCGTCGAGCGCCTGGCTCAGGATGCCGAATCGAGCCTCGCTCCCAGTCCGTTCGGCCGCGGGGGGAGAAAAGGCGTCGAGGCGGAAGCCGCGGATGTCGGTCCGCCGCCACTCCTCGTCCTGAGCGCTGGGCCACGGCAGCGCCTGGAACCGCGCGAACGCCTCGCGGCGGCTCTGGGTGAGCCACGCGGGCTCGTCGCGGCCCTTCAAGAATCGAGCAAAGGCGGCCTCGGTGAACCCCGCCGCCGCGGGCGATTGAACAAGTTCCATCGAAAGTCGATCATACTCCAAAAGCCGTGAAACACCCGTTCCGCCTGGTCCGGTCGGGCGGGGATCAGGCGCAAGCCCCTCCCCGCTCGAGCCCCTGGCCTTAGCCCACCGACCCTTCCATCTGAAGCTGGATGAGCTTGTTCATCTCGACCGCGTACTCCATCGGCAGCTCCTTCACCAGCGGCTCGATGAAGCCGCTCACGATCAGGGTCGACGCCTCGGCTTCGGAAAGCCCGCGGCTCCTCAGATAAAAGAGCTGCTCCTCGCCGATCTTGGAGACGCTGGCCTCGTGCCCGATCTTGACGTCATCCTCGTCGATCTCGATCGACGGATAGGTGTCGGACCGGCTGAATTCGTCGAGGATGAGCGCATCGCAGACGACGTTGGATTTCGACCCCTTGGCGCCGGCGGCGACCTTGAGCAAGCCGCGATAGCTCGCCCGGCCGCCGTTCTTGCTGATGCTCTTCGAGATGATCCGCGAACTGGTGTAGGGCGCGCCATGCACGACCTTGCCGCCAGCGTCCTGGTGCTGCCCCTTGCCGGCGAAGGCGATCGAAAGAATCTCGCCCCGCGCCCCCTTGCCCACCATGTACACCGCCGGATATTTCATCGTCAGCCGGCTGCCCAGATTGCCGTCGACCCATTCCATGAGCGCATCTTCATGGGCGACCGCCCGTTTGGTCACCAGGTTGTAGATATTGTTGGCCCAGTTCTGGATCGTCGTGTACCGGCAGCGGCCGTGCTTCTTGACGACGATCTCGACAACCGCCGAATGCAGGCTCTCGCTGGTGTAAATCGGGGCCGTGCAGCCCTCGACGTAGTGCACCGACGCCCCCTCCTCGACGATGATCAGCGTCCGTTCGAACTGCCCCATGCTCTCGGCGTTGATCCGGAAATACGCCTGAAGCGGCACGTCGACCTTGACCCCGGCGGGAATGTAGACGAACGAGCCCCCGCTCCACACCGCCGAATTCAGCGCGGCGAATTTGTTGTCCTGGATCGGGATGATCGAGCCCAGATACTGCCGGACCAGGTCGGGATACTCGCGCACCGCGGTGTCGGTGTCGACGAAGATCACCCCCTTTTTCTGAAGGTCTTCACGCAGGCTGTGGTAAACGACCTCGGACTCATATTGCGCGCCGACGCCAGCCAGGAACTTGCGCTCGGCCTCGGGGATGCCCAGCTTGTCGAACGTGTTCTTGATCTCGGCCGGGACGTCGTCCCAGCTCTTGCCCTGGCGGTCGGTCGCCTTCATGTAATAGTGAATGTCGTCGAAATTGAGCGGCGACAGGTCGCCGCCCCAGGTGGGGGTCGGCTTCTGGCGAAAGACCTCGAGCGCCTTGAGCCGGAACGAGCGCATCCAGTCGGGCTCGCTCTTCATCTCCGAGATCTGGCACACCACGTCGCGCGAGAGGCCCCGGCCGCTCTTGAACGCATAGTGCTCCTCGGAATCGTGAAAGCCGTACTTGTAGTCGTCCTTGATGCCCGCGACTTGAAGATTCAGATCGGTCGCCATGAAGGATATCCCTTGCTTGCCGGTGGACGGTGTTCGGGGTTTATGCTCTGACGCGAGGGTTGATTGATCAAGAGGCCTTCCCGGCGACTTGCGGCGGCCGAACGGCCGCTTCCATCTCGTCTTCGTCCTGGGCGGCCTCGGGATGCTTTTCACGCACCCAGTCGTAGCCCTGGCTCTCGAGCAGCTTCACCAACTCGGGTCCGCCGTGCTCGACGATCCGGCCGCCAAAAAGGACATGCACGAATTCGGGCTTGATGTAGGTCAAGATTCGCTCGTAATGCGTGATCACCAGAACGCCCGTCTGGTGCCGGGCGGCCACCCGGTTCACACCTTCGGAGACGATCCGCACGGCGTCGATGTCGAGCCCGCTGTCGGTCTCGTCCAGAATCGCGAACGCCGGCCGCAACATGGCGAGTTGAAGGATCTCGGCCCGCTTTTTCTCGCCCCCTGAAAACCCGTCGTTCAGGTACCGCCGGGCGAATTCCTGATCGACCCCCAGCTCGTCCATTTGCGCGCGCAGTTCCTTGCGGAAATCGCGCATCGGGAGCAGATCCTCTCCCTCCTTGCGATCGGGCCGGCGGACGTTCGAGACCGCGTGCCGCAGAAAGTTGCCCAGCGAGACGCCAGGGATCACCGTGGGATACTGAAACGCCAGAAACAGACCGGCCTTGGCCCGTTCCTCGGGCTCGAGCTCGGTCAGATCCTGGCTGTCGAGCGTGACCGTGCCCGCCGTGATCTCATATCGCGGATGACCCATAAGCGCATAAGAAAGCGTGCTCTTGCCCGATCCGTTGGGGCCCATGAGCGCGTGCACCTCGCCCTGGCGCAACGTCAGGTCGACGCCTCGCAGGATCGGCTTCCCTTCCACGGAAACATGCAAACCCTCGATCTTCAACACTCGGCTCATGCGTTCGTTGCCTTTTTCTACTCTCGATGTCTTGACGTTCGCTAGAACACCACGGCGGGCTCAACGACTGGGGTCGGTTTCGCCTGAAAGTCGCACGATCGGTCGCCGTCGAGCCGGCATTGGCTGATCCGCAACCCCCGGCCCAGAATCTTTTCAAACATCCTGCGCTCGAGGGCGCAGATCGCGCGGTCGACCTCGGCGAGCTGATAATAGGGACACGAATGCTGCCTCAGGATCGGCAGCGCCTGGGCGCCGTCGTGGGCGACCTCGGCCTCGACCCCGCGATCGTGCAACAGGTTGGAAAGCTGAACCAGCCGCCCTTCCCACTCCGGACCGCTCACCTCGCGGCGATAAAGATCGGCGAGCCGATCGGTGATCCGCGCGAAGAGCAGCCGCCTCAGCCGCCGATCCTCGACCGTCGTCATCATCTCGTCCCACAGGACGACCGCCAGGTCGGCGTAATTCTGCCCCAGCCGCCGCCGCGCCAGATCGCTCGCCTGGTACACATGCCGCGGCCGGCCTCGGCTGCCAGCCTGGGTCTCACGCTCCACCAGGCCCGTCTCGATCAGCCGCGACAGCCGATTCCGAACCGCCGTGCTCGTCACGCCCAGATCCTTGACCATCTCCGTGATCGTGAGCGGCCCGCTACGACGGATCAAATCCAGGAGCGCACGATCCGACGACTCGGACATCGATTCGAACCCCCCCACGAATTCCTCGGTTTGCGAGACGTTCCGGCCACGCGCCGGAGCAACCTTCGCCCTTCATTCTATGAACCCCACCGCCCCTCGCAAGAGTCAGCCCCCTCTTTTTGACAAGAAAATTTGCGATAAATCAGCCCTTGCCGGTGGAATCAGCCCCAAACCATGGTGTTGCGCCCGTCGCCGCGAGCGCCGGGCGGCTTGCTCGTCACCCCCAGGGGCTCTACGATAAGGCGAGCCAACGGTCGATGGATCCGGGGAACGATTGCATGCATGAAGTTTATGATAATCCGCTGATTGTCCGGTACGCGAGCCGGGGGATGGCCGAGCTCTGGTCGCCGAGGGTCAAGTTTTCGACCTGGAGGCGGCTGTGGATCGCGCTGGCCAGGGCCGAGCGGCGGCTTGGCCTGGCCGTGACGGCCGAGCAGGTGGCGGAGATGGAAAGCCAGGCCGACGCCATCGATTTCGCCGCCGCCGATGCGTACGAACGCCGTTTTCGCCACGACGTGATGGCCCATATCCACGCCTATGGCGACGCCGCTCCAGTGGCGCGGCCGATCATCCATCTGGGCGCCACAAGCTGTTACGTCACCGACAACGCCGACCTGATCGTGATCCGCCAGGCGCTGGCGATGGTTCGCGACAAACTGGTCGGGGCGATCGCCGCCCTGGCCTCGTTCGCCGGCCGCTGGAAGGATCTGCCGTGCCTGGGCTACACCCATTTTCAACCCGCCCAGCTCGTCACCGTCGGCAAGCGCGCCACCCTCTGGTGCCATGAGCTGGTGCTCGACCTGCGCGAGATCGAGCATCGCCTCGCCGAGCTCAAATTCCTGGGCGTGAAGGGGACGACCGGCACCCAGGCGAGCTTCCTCGCGCTTTTTGACGGCGACCACGCCAAGGTGGACGCTCTCGACCAGCTCGTGGCCCAGGAGTTCGGATTCGAGCTAACCTACCCGGTCTCGGGTCAGACCTATTCGCGCAAGGTCGACGCCCAGGTCGTGTCCACCCTGGGCGGCCTGGCCGAGAGCGCTCATCGGTTTGGGAGCGACCTCCGTTTGCTCGCCCATGAGCGCGAGGTCGAAGAGCCGTTCGAGGCCGAGCAAATCGGCTCATCGGCGATGGCGTACAAGCGCAACCCGATGCGCGCCGAGCGGATGTGTTCACTCGCTCGATTCGTTTCAGCGCTCCCCGCCGCGGCCAGCCAGACGGCGGCGACGCAGTGGCTCGAACGCACGCTCGACGACAGCGCGATCCGCCGGTTGATCATCCCCCAGGCGTTCCTGGGGGTCGACGCAATCTTGAACCTGTATCTCAGCGTGGCGCGGGGGTTGGTCGTCCATCCGGCCGTGATCGCTCGCCACGTGGCCGAGGAATTGCCGTTCATGGCGACGGAGAATCTGCTCATGGCCGCGGTTTCCGCAGGCGGCGACCGGCAAGATCTGCACGCGAGGATCCGCGAGCATTCGCTGGCGGCCGCCGAGCGGATCAAGGAGGGCGCGGGCGGCAACGACCTGCTCGAGCGGATTCGCCGCGACGCCGGCTTCCCCACGCTCGATTACGACGCGATTCTCGATCCCGCCCGGTTCACCGGCCGGTCGGCCGTGCAGGTCGAGCATTTCCTCCAGCACGAGGTCGAGCCCCTGGTACGCAAGTACGCCGATCGCCTCGCCGCTCCCGACGACAGCGCGGTCCGCGTATAGCTCGGTTTGAACTGGCGCTGGGTGTTCGAGCGCGGGTCAGACGCGAGACGTCACCTGCTGGCGTGCCTTGCGAAGTCGCTTGAGTTCTTCGCGGCGGCGCCGTTCGCTGGGCTTCTCGTAGTAAGCCTTGCGGCGCATTTCCTTGCGGAGCCCGCTTCGCTCGCACAGTTTGCGGAAGCGGCGGACCGCTTCCTGGATCGACTCGCCGGCACGAACCCGTAACTTCACCACAGGCCACATCTCCCTTTGCCAGTTCAGCTCTTCGCACGCCACGGACGACCGGTCCCAGCCGCGGCCAGGGCCGATCGACGCTTGTTTCACCCCGCGAACGCCGGGTCCGGTCCGTCGCGCGTCCGCTCGAACACGAGGGTTGCACGCGGTTTCGCCCAGACTCCCTCGGCGACAACCACAAATCGGCGGGAATTCTCGACTATACCTTCCTCACGCCCCCACGCCAAGGGGTCTAGCCCGCGAAAAATCGCCAATCCCGCCCAGAGCCAACGGAAAAGAACAAGTTCCCCTTTTTCTTGACTTTGGCGGGTATCAATAGTGTCCCAACTCCTTCGATTTGGTTCAGGGTCGAGGGGACCGTATCGCCCAAACTGCCCAGGCGACATACGTCAAAATGGAGCAGCGACCCCTGCGATCCTTCTATGCGACCCCTGCGATCCTCGTTTGCGATTCCTGGCGATCCCCAACTCGTGCGTCGAGGACTCGACAGCATGGTAGCAAAATGCTACCATGGCCCGATATGAGCCAACCCGTCAAGATCTCCGACGAACTTATCCGTGATGCCCGACGGACCGCGGCGATCGCGGAACGCTCGATTGCGGGACAGATCGAGTTCTGGGCGCAACTCGGCCGAGCGATCGAACCTTTGCTCGAGGGCTCTCGAGCACTCGCCCTGAGGCAGGCCGGCGCGACCATGCCGATTTCCGAGTGCCTGGCTTCGGTGGATTCGGCCGCGGGACGCCGGCGCGTGGTGGAATACCTCGAGTCGGGGCCGTTTCCCCACTATCAGCCAGTTCCCAGCTCGCCGGGGCTGCTAGTCCGGGTGGACGTTGACGGCACACGAACCCTGGGGCGATTCGTCAATCGGGATTTCCAGGCGGTCTCATGCCCCTGATGGCGTTCGCCGAGTTCGATCGGCGGCCGATCCTGGTGGCGATCGCCGGTCCAAATGGGGCCGGAAAGACGACATTTTTCCACGCCCACCTGGCCTCGGCCGGGCTGCGATTCGTGAATGCGGATGTGCTGGCCGCCGAGCTCGCGGTCGAACCGTACGAGGCGGCTCGGCTGGCGGGCGCGTTGAGACAGGCACTGGTCGCGCGAAGGGAGAGTTTCGTCTTCGAGACCGTTTTCTCCGATCCGGTGGGCGACAAAGTCGCGTTTCTGGCGGAAGCCGCCAACCGCGGCTACGTTGTCGTCTTGTGTTACATCGGCCTCTCCAGCCCCGATCAGTCGACCGAGCGGGTGGCGATGCGGGTTTCGCGGGGCGGTCATGATGTTCCCGACGACAAGCTGCTCTCAAGGTTTTCTCGAACGCTTGTCAATCTCCAGGCCGCCATCACGCGATTGCCTCACGTCTTGATTTACGACAATAGCGACCTCAATCTCCCTTACCGCCAGGTGGCCGTTTTCGATCAGGGGCGACTCCGCCATCTCCAGGAACCCGTCCCGGAGTGGCTTCAAGCCGTCCTCGCCTGAGGAATCAAACCAGGGAGACGTACCAGCCAGGGGGGTATCGAGAAAAAGGAAAAAAGAAGGAAGGAAAGCGAAAATCAGGTCTCCTTGGCGGCGACGCCTTTCGGCCGGAACGCCGATCGGTGGACGGCGCTCGTGAGAAAGGTCGACGCGTCCCCGCCTGAACAGACCCGTTTGGCGCTTCGATCTCCGCTTGCAACGAAGGGTTCCCGAGACTCTCGGAATTGGCGTCACTGCAAACCGAGCGCGGCCTTCAGGCAGAGGTCAATCTTCTGCATCGTTGTCGCGGGAAGACGACCAATCACTTTGTGAATCCGCGTCCGCTCGACTGTGACCAGGTTATTGCATGACACGAGCGAATCATGCAGCAGGCCGGAATCCTGGCCCTCAATGCTGGAAGTGCTGATCAGCAGGTGCGTCGGCTCGCCCTTCCGTGCAAGGTTGGTCGTGATCTGGACCAAGATCGTGGCCGCCATCCGCACATTATCGGCATCGTTTTACACGACAAGGCCGGGACGCCTCTTGCCTCCCGATCCCGCGGCAAACGGGTAGTATGTCAGTACGACATCGCCACGGTTCATGGCCGATGCTTCTCGTATTCGTCGTAATCCGCCATGCCGGGTGCTTCCCAGCCCTCACGGAACACCTCATCGGCCGCGGGATAAGCGTCCGCCAACCGCCAGTCATCTGGCTTGCCGACGAGCGGAGCAAGGAGCCGCTCGATCCTGGCGAACGCGGACGCCTTCAGAAGAACGTACGTCTCGCGGCTCAGTGGGTCTTCGAGCCTGAGTGGCTCGTCTCCGGATTGTTGGATCGCTTGCCGGATCTCGGGCGTGATGTTCATGGTCCCCTCCTGCTTTCCAACCTAACATCGCCTCCATCAACCCGCCATGAGGCGTCGACGCGGACAAACAGATGAAGGATCATGCGGGCATGCCATTCCTGGCTGTGTCCACCCGCGCAACAACAACTCAATATTGGGGATAACGCATGCAAATGCTATCCGAACACGATTCGATTGATCTTTTCGCGACCTCACTCCTTGCGACCCCGGAACGCCTGCTGTTGAGACCCTTCTCTTAAGCCTTCCCGGTGCGGGTGCTTCGTCCGCACGGCCATTTCCCGCCCATCGCCCCTTGCAATCCGCGGTCGGACCGTGTCCATTATCGTGGTGGGATGCATGATCGTGACATATCGCCATCGGCGGAGGCCCGCGCATGAGCGACGGGAGGACGACTCGGCGGCTCGCAAGCGTTCGGAAACATCTGGGCGGGCTCGTCCCGATCTTCTGCGCGCTCGTTGGCCCGATCGCTGGGGATGTGCACGCCGGCCCACCCGGCGGCGACCCCGTCGTTCGGGATCGCGCCCTCGCGCTGGTCAAGCGCCTGGGCGGTGAAGTCCGGCTTGACGAACAGGCGGCCGGGCGGCCGATCGTCGAGATCCGGCTGGTCACGACGCGCGTCGCCGACGATCAGCTCGGCGATCTGCGCGGCCTTTTGTCGCTGCGAACCCTCGACCTGACCCAAACGCGGATCTCCGACGCCGGGCTGGCCCGGCTGTGCGGGCACGCGGGCTTGCACAGCCTCCTCGTCTTCGACACCAGGGTGACCGATCGAGGGCTCGAGCACATCGCGACCTTGAGCGGCCTGGAAAAGCTGCTCGTGGGTTCTTGCGACGTGTCCGGCCCGGGGCTGTCTCACCTGGCGTCGCTGAAGCATCTGAAGTCGCTCAGCCTCGTCGAGCTGGATCTCACCGATTCCGGGCTGGCAGCCCTGGCGAACCTGGCCCCTCTCGAGGGGCTCGACCTGGTCGGGTTGAAGATCACCGACGCCGGGCTCGCGCACCTGCGGGGGCTCTTCCGGCTGCGGCGGCTCGCGCTCGACCGCAATGAGATTACCGACGCGGGCCTCGTCCACCTCGCGGGATTGACCGGCCTGGAAGAGCTCTCCCTCAGGGACGCCCGGGTGACCGACGCCGGCCTGGTCGCGCTTGAGTCGCTCCCGCACTTGAGGCGGCTGAAGCACGGCGGCACGAAGATCACCGCCGCCGGACTCGATCGACTGCGACATCTCGACCGCGCGGCGGCGCCAGCCGTGGCGGACCGGCCCCAGGCGACTCATGCCCGAGAGGATCCGGGAGTGGTCGCGAAGCTTGACGACGTCACTCCCGAGCGGATCCGGGCCGCTGTCGAGAAGGCCCTGCCCCCGTTGTGGAAGAGCCTGACGGGCTACGCCGAGAAGCGCGACTGCTTCTCGTGCCACCATCAGGCGGTCTCGCTCGTCTCCTTGGAGATCGCCCGCCGCCGCGGCCTCGCGATCGATGAAGAGGCCTTCGAGGGTGCGGCGGCCCTGACTCTGGCCGACCTCGAGAGCGCTCTGGGTCAATATCGCAAGGGGCGCGGGCAGCCCGGAGGCGTGACCCGGGCGGCCTACGCGCTCTGGACGCTCGAAGCCGCCGGCAGTCCCGCCGACGAGGTCACCGCCGCGGTGACGGAATACCTGCTCAAGTCCGATCCCGATCGCGACCACTGGACCGAAAGCTCGCGGCGTCCTCCGATCGAGGCGAGCCCTTTCACGACGACAGCGCTGGTGCTCCGGGCATTGCGGTATTACAGCGCCAGGAGCCGCGCCGGCGCCGTGAACGATCGGGTCCGCCGGGCGCGCGCCTGGCTGGCCGCGAGCCGCCCGGTCGACACCGAGGACCGCGTCTTCCGGCTCTGGGGTCTGAAATACGCCGACGCCTCGCCCGCCGAGCTCGAGGCCGCCGCCCGGGATCTGCGGACGGCCCAGCGAAGCGACGGAGGCTGGGCCCAGACCGACACGACGGCCAGCGATCCCTATGCCACCGGCTCCGCGATGGTGGCGCTGCACCAGGCCGGCCGATTGACGACCGATGATCCGGCGTACCGCCGCGGGGTCGCGTTCTTGCTGGCCGCGCAGAAGCCCGACGGCACCTGGTTCATCGCCTCCCGGAGCCAGCCGTTCCAGCTCTACTTCGAGAGCGGCTTCCCCTACGGCAAGGACCAGTTCATCGCCGTGGCCGCCAGCGGCTGGGCCGCCGCCGCCCTGGCCCTGGCCCTGCCGGAAAAGCCATAAGGGTGCGGTCCAAGGACATACTCAGCGAATCTCCACCCCTCATGTTCGCCGTCTCCGCGCGAAAAGCCCGCGCGGAAAAGCCAGATCGGGTCGCGCTCGGAATCAGCGACTCCTCGTCCAGGATCGCGATGCTCTTTGGAGGAGAGATGAAATCCCGCTCGACGTGATCGGGCGTTTTGAGCCACTCCGCCATTGGCATGCAATCCACTCGGCGCGAGCTCGTCGAGCGGATCATCAATGTGACTCAAACCCTGTCTGAGACCTCCCATCAAGCGCCCATCGCCGGCTGGCTTTGAACGCTTGCGGGCAAAGCGAACCTTCGGCGATCTTGCCGGCTCTTGGACTCTGGAGGGTGGTGTGGATAAGGGCTACTTAGGGATCTGTATGTCGTCGGTTCGAATCCGATCACCAGCGTAAGCCGGTGTAGCTCAGTGGTGGAGCGACAGACTGTGCCCTTACCATCTCTTCCCCCCTCCTCTTGAAGTCGCGCGGTGGTGCAGGCAAGGGTTACTTCTCCTGTAACGAGAGAAATGCGGGTTCGAATCCCGCCGGTCCTTCGGGGCTGTCGTCTAATGGTCAAGACGCTTTGTGCCTTTGTCGCTCTTTCCCCGCGCGGTTTCTCCAACAGGGCGGTGGTGCGGGATAGGGTTACTTCTTTGTCTGACACCGGCTTGCCGGTGGCGGGTTCGAACCCCGCATGTCCCTGTTCGTCTCTACCCCGCCCGTTTTTTGGATAGGGTGTTGTCATGGCTACGCTGAACCGACTCCGGAAGTTTTTCACTCACGAAGGCGCTCCGGCCGCGCGGATCAAACCGCTGGCTCAGCTCGAACGCTCCGTGATGTCGTGCCTCTTGTGGGAGTCGGAGTTTTACGAGGACGGCCAGACCATCGGACAGCGGATCGCGGACCTCGTGAAGGCCATCCCCGCCGCGGATGTCGCCCGGGTCGCCATCCAGGCCAAGGAGGAGATGCGCCTGCGCCACGTCCCGCTTTTGCTCGCCCGCGAGCTCATGCGGACAAAGGAGGGCCGCGCCCAGGCCAAGGGACTCTTTGGCCGCATCGTCCTGCGTCCCGACGACATCACGGAATTCCTTTCCATTTATTGGAAGGACAACAAGGATGAGCCGCTGGCGAAGCAGGTCAAGCGCTGGCTGGGCGACACGTTCCGCAAGTTCGACGAGTACCAGCTGGCCAAGTACAACGGTGGCGGCAAGGCGGTCAAGCTGCGGGACGCCTTGCGGATCACCCGGCCGAAGCCGGCCAGCTTGGACCAGTCCGAGTTGTGGCGCAAGCTCGTCAAGGGCGAGCTGGCCACGCCCGATACCTGGGAGGTCGAGCTGTCGAAGGGTGGCGACAAGAAAGCCGCGTGGACGCGGCTGCTGGGCGAAGGAAAACTGGGTGGGCTCGCGATGCTCCGTAACGTCCGGAACATGACGCAGGCGGGTGTCGGCGATGAGGAGATTCGTGCGGGTCTTCGTGAGGTGAAGCTTGGCCGGCTCTTGCCGATCAACTTCATCGCGTCGGCTCGGCACAACCCTCGGTTCGAGCCCGAGCTTGAGGCCAAGTTCTTCGAGTGTTTCGCGGGCCGCGAGCCGCTTGTCGGCAAGACGGTGATCCTTGTCGACGTCTCGGGCTCGATGGCGGCACGGTTGTCCGCCAGGTCCGAGATGACCCGCATGGATGTCGCTTGTTCGCTGGCCGTGATCGGGCGCGAGATGTTCGGGGACTTGCGTGTCTTCACCTTCTCCAACGACCTTGTCGAGGTGCCAGGCCGTCGAGGGTTTGCTCTGCGTGACGCGATCACGAGTTCCCAGCCGCATGGCGGAACGGAACTCGGCAAGGCGATCGAATCGTTGCCCGCTCGGGATCGCCTGATCGTGATCACCGACGAGCAGAGCCACGATCCAGTTCCCCAGATGAAGGGCTACATGATCAACGTCGCCAGCGCCAGGAATGGTGTTGGGTATGGCCAGTGGCTCCATATCAATGGCTGGTCGGACAAGGTTCTCGACTACATCGTCAAATACGAGGCGACCCAAGGGTAAGCGGTTCCTGGGCAATGGGGTCGCCCCGATCTTCGGCTGGACACAACGCGTCCAGGTCGAGGACACGGATCCCGAAGACCGCGATGGGGGGTTCGGGTCGCGACCGTGGGCTCGAACCCTCCATGCGCTCGCACGCGAGCGCGTTTGGCGGGATCGTTTTGGCCGAGATTCCAGGAAGGGGACCCATGTTCCATGGACAGGCAGTTCCTTGAAACGCAGTGCATGATGGGGCCCAAGCAGGCGCGGTCACACAACCGATCCCGCGACACGGTGTGTCACCTGTCGCCTAGGTCGTTTCTCTTTCTCCACGCTCATCCGGTGTTTCGGGCGATTGGCGGCCGGGATCCCGCCGGAACCGGTTCCTGAAACAGGACTCAGGACGATGATGCATTAATGCTATGTTTATGTCATCATTCTGTGATACAACATGCTTTGCATTGACCATCATGGGCTAATCGCCCGGGACACCGGATGAGCCTTCCGTTCCATCGGCAGGTTATCCTGCCGCGATCGTCTGGAAGCGAGCTCGCAAGGATTGAAGGGATTCGTGGGCGATGAAGCCGACGCGATCGTTCTCGAGCATCGCCGTGCACCAGGCGATCAGCTCGGCCGCGGGCAAGTCGCACTTTCTGAGCGCCCCGAGAACCACGTTCAAGCAGGCTTCGATTTCTTCGGTCATCATCCCCTCGCGCTCATCTCGACCTGGCGACTCCCTTGCTTCATCAGTTCCAGCGCCAGCGCCATGGCCTGCTGTAGCCGACCCGAGTGGATAAGGAGGCCCAGGTTGCGTTTCACCTCGCGGTAGGCTTGGTCGTTGTAATCGAAGTTGCGGTTGATCTCCCGCTCGTCGAAGTCGGTCGCGTCCGCGATCGCCTGGCTCGTCGCGGCGACCAGATCGTCGGGTGTACGCAACACGTCGAACCGGTCGATGAGCTGTCGGAAGAGGCCGTCGTCCGCCTGGGCCAGCTCCACCAGGGCATCCACCAGTTCCGCTTTCTTTCGCCTGGTCAGCGCCTGGCGGAGCTCGGCCGTGGGCTCGGGCTGCCTACGGAATGGGCCCGGCCTTGTTGGCTTGGGCTGGCGCTTGGGCATGGTCGCAACCACGCTGGTCTCGCCTTCGTCAACTGTCCATGCGGATTTTTGCCGATCGCGATTTCCCAGGATAAGGACCGCCGCTCTGGCGGTTCAACCCGAAAGATTGAGGCGGCCTTGTCCGACCGTGGAAGGATCCAACGTCGTCACCTTCGGTGACCCGGCGAATCGTGGAAGTCGGATGAGTAATCGCCGAAGGGGACCTGGCCGGTGGGGCATCTCGTGAGGGCCGTGACAACGGTCGCCGGAATGGCAGCCCAGTGCGCCGGCATCTTTGCGGCGAGACTGGGGATCGATTCTGGACAGGCACGGATCGATCCCCTATCCCCGCTCCCGACTGTCCCGGTGTAGGTGTAGAATATGCGGTGGTGGGGCTCTTGTTGAGAAGAGGGGGAGTACCGTGGAAGTTCCCGTGATCATCGAACCGGTCGGCGGCAACGGGTATCGCGCGACCGGGGCGGGGGATTGTCGCTCGGATTGACGGCTGAGGGAGCGACAGCCGAAGAGGCCGTCGATCGGCTTTCCGAGCGGATCCCATCGCGTCTCCACGCTGGGGCGAAACTGACCGAGCTGAGCGTCGCCACGGGCGCGAGCACCTGGAAACAGCATGCGGGATGCCTACGCGACGATCCCCTGGATCCGCCCTGGCGTGATGCGATGGCGGAAGACCGCCGTGAACTGGACCAAGACCCCGAGGCTTGATGAGCCTCTTCGTCTTGGATACGGACCTGCTCACGCTCTATGACCGCGGCGACCCCGTCGTGGTCGGCGCGGTGGGCGCTCGATCGGCGTCGGACCTGGCGATTTCAGTGATGACCGTCGACGAGCAACTGACGGGTTGGTACACATTGATGTGTCGAGCACGTCTTCCCGGGAACCTTCGAATCGCCGCGATCGCGGTGGAGAACGGGGTTGTGGTCGTGTCGCGAAACCGTCGCGACTTCAGTCGCGTCCCCGGCCTGAGCATCGAGGACTGGTCGGTCCAGTGAGTCGCGAACCGCCGCTGTTCGATCCCTTTCGGGCGACCCCGGGATCGATCGTGGAAAAACTCGCCACGGCGCCGTTTTCGTTCCCTCACGGTGGGCGGATTCTGGCCAGGTTCTCGACCTGCGGTCATGCGACAATGGAGGTGGGAAATCATTCTTTGAGAGATTCTAAGTCCTTATGAGCATTGATATTATGCGAAGTCATCCCATGAAAACAATGTGGTTGCATTAACGGGAATTCAAACGCGCGTTAGCAATAATCAAGGCGAATCGTGCGGTCGCGGGTAATCCCCTGGAACCGCATTCGGGTCTTGGTCAGTTCGTCGTCTCAGAGTTCCCTTCCAAGAGCCCATTCGGTCATCCTCCCCTTGTCCCCGGCCAGCTCGTGCTGGTTCTCGTTCGGTGCGACCCCATGGCATCTCCGCCGGGGCGGATTCCTCTCGCGAATTCCGAGGCGCCTCATCATGACGTCGTCCGATCACAATAACTCGACCGCTGGAGACGGAATGGCACACGCGCGATGGGTCCAAGGCCCTGTTGCCGGCGTTGATGCGGTTCTGACCGTCGGAAACGTCGCTCAAAGGCTGCCGCGCAGTGCCATGATTGGTGCCATGACGAAGACGACGCCCGGAATCAGGACGAGGAGGGCGTCCTTGCACCCGCGCTGGCCAAGCTCGCCACGGCGGGGGGGGCGCAAGAGAACGGCCGGCTCGACCACGGAGGGGGTCGGCCGGCCGGTGGGAGGCGCCAGAATGCGTCGATCAGCCGAGAACCTTGTCGGCCCGGGGCAAGAGGGAGGCGAAATCGAGATTGCTGGGGCAGGCGTGGCGGGCGGCCTCGAGGTCTGCGCATTTCCAGTCGCGGGCATCGTCGGTCATTTCGGCATAGAGCCTGCGGGCCTCGCCGCGGTAGCCGTGGTGGTCGTGATAGGTGAGGAAGCGGGTCAGGTTGCCGAGCTCGGCCGTGGTGCCGGCGGCGACCGAACAGCGGCCGTCGCAACCGGAGCAAAGGGTCGGGCCGGCGGCGACGCAGGCGTCGCGAATGGCGTCCATCTGGGCCTTGGTGAGCGGGCTGAACGTCCGCGCGGCCGCGGCGTTTTCGCGGACCTGGTCGGTGTTTCGCATCGAGACGCAGCACGAGGAAAAGCGTTCGTCGGTCCAAATCGCGTGCAAGAGGCCCTGATAGGGCGAGAGCTTCTTTTCCTTGAGCTCAGGCAAGCGAGCGGCGATGTCGGCGAGCTTCACGTTGCCGGCCACTTGCTTCATCGAGATCAACCCGATGCCCGCCTTGTGGCAGGCGTCGAGGGCGCGATTCATCGCGTCTTCCTGGGCCATCCAGGGGTTGTTCTGAAGCATGATGGCGTCGACGAACCCCCCCTCGACGGCGGCCTGCAAGATTTCCGGCCGGCGCGGATGATGGGTCGAAAAGCCGACGAACTTGGCCTTGCCCGACTTGCGGATGGCCTCGGCCGTCTCCTTGAATTCCTTGCTCTTCGGCCACTCGATCTCGGTCTTGATATCGTGGTCGCCGACGGCGTGGATGAAGATCAGGTCGACGTAATCGGTCTGGAGCGAGGCCAGCCGTTCGTCGAGCTTTTTGATCATCTCGCTGGGGGTGTTGGGGTGATCCTTGGTGACCAGGAACAATTGCTTGCGGATCGATGCGTCGCTTTGCAGCCAGCGGCCGATGGCCGGCTCCGAGCCGTAGCTCTTGGCCGTGTCGACGTAGCGAATGCCGTGGGCCCAGGCGAATCGCAGGATGCGGTCGAGCCCGACGCTGCGCCAGGTGCCCAGATTGAGCATGCTCACCTCGACGCCGGTCCGGCCGAGCATTCGTTTCGCCAGCGGCTTTTCGGGGGCTTTCTTTTCGGCCTGAGCTTGCGCGCCGGCCAACTGGGTCGTTCCCAGCGCCATGCCGGCGGCCGCCGCCCCAGCGCCGACCTCGAGAAAGCCTCGCCGATGAATGTGCGCCTGGTCGTCCGATCGCTCTCGACAAGTCTGCATTCGTGGACTCCTCTTGCGACGGTTTGGTCCCATCTTCCCCGGCCGATACTCTCGACGAAAGTCTGGAAACAGGCTAATCGACCCGACCGAGGAAGTCGAGCAAGAACTTGGTCCCGGTCCATGATTTCGTTAGGGATGTCTTCCAGGCTTTCCGGCCGGGGCTTTCGTCAGCCGTCAAACCCCGGCCTCGACCAGCTCGCCGCGAGGGCTGCGCCGGGCTTGGGCGACCAGCTCCTCGCGATAGACCCGCACGTCGGAGGGGGCCTCGATTCCCAGGCGGACCTGGTTGCGATCAATCTTCACGACCGTGAGCACGATTCCGCCGTCGATCACGATCTTCTCGTTCAGCTTGCGGCTCAGGACCAACATCGTTCAGCTCCTTCTTCGGTTGTCGCGGTTTTCGTCAGAGCCCCGGAGCCCGCGCGTGATTCCCATCGGATTCGCGGGCACAGGCCCCGTTCCTCGAGACGCCCCGTTCCGACGCGTCCCTCGATCGAAGTTCACCCTAATGCATTGCCAATGCCATGTCACTTACGAGAATCCCCGGAATCGCCCTAATACCAAGTAGAGAAAGAGATTAAAATTTTTCAAGTTCTTTCCAGAGTCGATCCGAGTCGGCGGATTGTCATCTTGACTTGAAACTTTTCTTCTCAAAATGCCGGAGCCCGGGTTTGTTCATGAGAAAGAGAAGTCAGATTGGCCTCGGGATAGCCAACATGGGAAGAAGACGCTACGATTCGCCTGGTTTTGATGGGGACGGCTGCTCGCCTGTATCGGCGGCGGTTCTGGTGTGGTTGGGAGTCCAGGGCGGGTTCGAATGGCCTTTGGGTGGCGGAGCGTGGAATGGCACGGGTCGGGTTGGGGCACGACACACACCGGTTGGTCGAGGGGCGTCCGCTGATCTTGGGCGGGGTGCGGATCGAGCATCCGCGCGGGCTTCTCGGCCATTCGGACGCCGACGTGGTGTGCCATGCGGTGGTGGATGCGCTTCTGGGTGCGGCGGGGCTCGGCGACATCGGCGAGCTGTATCCCGACACCGACCCCCGCTGGCAGGGCGCGGACAGCACCACGCTGTTGGCCGACGTCGTCGAGCGGATCCGCAGGCACAACTGGTCGATCGTGAATTGCGACGTCATCATTCATACACAGGAACCGAAGCTCACTCCGCACAAGGCGGCGATCCGGGCGAGCCTGGCGCGGTTGCTCGGCGTCGATCTCGAGGTGGTGAACGTGAAGGCCAAGACCGGCGAGCAGGTGGGGCCGGTCGGGCGCGCGGAGGCGATCGTCTGCCAGGCCGTCGTTTTGCTCGATCGCCCGGCCCAGACCCGGTGAGCCTAGATCCACACGGAGTTTCCATGCGGCGTACGTTCGTGAATCCTGGACCCCGACCCGAGCGCCTCGCGGTTCCTTTTACCCAGTGAAGATTCGTCATGGCACTGCGCGTTTATAACACACTCACCCAGTCGAAAGTCCCCTTTGGACCGGTACGGCCGGGCAAGGTCGGGATGTACGTCTGCGGGCCGACCGTCTACTCGCCGAGCCACATCGGCCACATGGTCGGACCGGTGATCTTTGATACGATCAAGCGTTACCTGGTTTATCTCGGCTATGAGGTTCTGTGGGTCGTCAACATCACCGACGTCGACGACAAGCTCATCGTCCAGGCCCAGAAAGACGGAACGACGGTCAAGGAACTCGCCGAGCGGGTCACGCGCGACTATCTCGCCTGTCTGGAGGCGCTCGGAGTGGAGGGCATCGACCAGATGCCGCGCGCGACCGAGCACATCGCCGAGATCATCGCGATGAACGCGGGGTTGATCGCCAAGGGATACGCTTATGAATCGGCGGGCGACGTCTATTTTGACGTGACCAAGGCGTCCGACTATGGCAAGCTCAGCCGTCGCGACCCCGAGGAGCTCCTGGCGGGAGCGCGGATCGAGCCGTCAACGATCAAGCGTCATCCGGGCGACTTCGCGCTCTGGAAGCACTCCAAGCCTGGCGAGCCGGCCTGGGAAAGCCCCTGGGGGCCGGGCCGGCCGGGATGGCACATTGAGTGCTCGGCGATGAGCATGAAATTCCTGGGCGAGCACTTCGACATTCACGGCGGCGGCCTGGATCTGGTCTTTCCCCACCACGAAAACGAGCTCGTGCAATCCGAGTCGTTCACGGGCGTCCCGCTCGCCAACTACTGGATGCACAACGGACTTTTGACCAAGGACGGGCGCAAGATCTCGAAGTCCGACCCCGGCACGATCGTGCTGATGAGCGACCTGCTCAAGGCCCACGCGCCTGACACCATTCGCGCTTTGTTGCTTTCGAGCCACTACCGCCGTCCGATCGACTTTGGCCCCAATCGCCTGACCGAGATCGGGCGCGGCTTGCGCTCGTTTCATCGGGCCTTTGAGCGATTCGCGGAGCGGACGGGCAAGTCGTTCTTTAGCCTGGAGACGCCCGCGCGAAGACAACCGTTCGAGCCTGGTGAAGCGCCGCTGCTCCGCGAGATCGCCGAGCACCGCCAGCGATTCCTGGACGCGATGGACGATGATTTCAACACCGGCGGCGCCATGGGCGAGCTCTTTGAGCTTGTTCATGTGCTCAATCGTTTCACCGATGTCGGGCCGGTGATTTCGGAAGGCGAATACCTGGCGGGCATGACCGTGCTCAAGGAGCTGGCGGGGCTGTTGGGATTGTTCGCCAGGCCGACTCTCCCGGTCGCCTCCGTACACGACGCCCTGATCGCGCCCCTCTTGGATTTATTGGTCGAGCTCCGCAACCGTTTGCGCAAGGACAAGAATTTCACCATGTCCGACGAGATCCGCCAGCGGCTTGTGGCGCTGGGGATCACGATCGAGGATCGCGCCGACGGCAGCCGCTGGCGCGTCGAATCCGAACCCTAGGAAGCCGTTCGCCCGAGCGGATCAAGGAGCGTCCAGGATGGCGCATGTTCAGCGATCTTCACCGATCCCTCCGTTGGTGGCGGTTTTGGGAAGGGTCGTCGGGGTCGACCCTGGCCTGACCGTGACCGGCTATGCCGTGGTTGAGCGAACCGCGGCGGGTACGGCTGTACTCGAGGCCGGCGTGATTCGTCCCCGGGGTCGGAACCTCGGCGAGCGGCTGGCGGCGATCCACCAGGGCATCATCGAGATCCTCGAGGCCTTTCCGGCGAGCGCTCTGGCCCTGGAGCAGGTCCATAGCCGCGTCCAATTCCCGCGCACTGCCTTGTTGATGGCGCATGCCCGAGGCGCGATCGTGCTCGCGGCCGCCCTGCGACAAACGCCGGTTTTTGATTATGCTCCCGCGCGGATCAAGAAAACCATCACCGGCAATGGCCGGGCGTCCAAGTCGCAGATCCAACACGCGATCATGACCGAGCTTGCCCTCGGCCGGCTTCCCGAGCCCCACGACGTCGCCGACGCCTGCGCGATTGCCCTTTGCCATGTGGCTCTACGCCGCAACGAGATCGGGCTCGTCAGCGGGTCTTAGACGGCGGGCTTGCTCCTACAAATAGCCAAGATCGGCCAGTCTGCGCTGGATCTCGGCATCTTCGTCGGCCGTGTACGGTGAGTCGAGGGGTTGCTGCACGGGCGCGCCCGCCAGAGCCGGCTCGAAGACGGGCTGGATCGGGGCGGCAAGGCCGGGCTCGAGGGCCTCGGTGAGAACGCGGCCATCCATATCGGCCGCGGTTGGCACGCCGAGCAGGTGCAGAATTGTGGGCGCGATGTCGATGAGCTCCGCGTCCCGAATCGTTTTGGCCGCGCGAAAGGCAGACCCCGACGCGATCAGAACCCCATCGAGACGATGATCGCCGGTTGGCCCAAAGGCCGGCGAGATGACCTTGCTCGTGGTGAAGTCATGAAGCCCGATCGTGCGGTAACGCCAGTCCTTAAGCACGACCGTGAGATCGGGCGAAAGCCCGCAATGGGGTCCGTCGTACAGATCCTCGCGCTCGTAGACCCGTTCGACCAAGGGCTCGCCAGTCTCGGGATGGGTGATCGACGCCAAGGCGGCCTTCAAGTCCTCGAGCAGAGTCCTGGCGTCCTCGGGCGCGACGCAGCCGTGCGGCTGGCGCCCTTTCAGGTTCAAGAAAAACTGGCCGAAATTCCCCTGCGAATAAACCTGGGTGCGTGACCAATCGATGTGCCTGCGCGACAGAAACAGCGACTCGGCCAGGCGGTCCACAAAGCTCTCTTGTTTGCCCCGGAACCGGCTCACGCGGTGGTTGCCCAGCCCCAGCTTGCTCATGACACCATAGATCCATTCCGGAGTGACGCCCCGGCGGTGGAACCAGTGTTTTTGCTTCACATAAAACGAATCTTGAAGCGCCAGGAATCCCTGTTCCAAGAGCCACACGTTGAAATTGACGTAATGCTCGATCGGTCCGAAGCCGTGGTCGCTGATCAAGAGCAAAGCCGTGTCGCTGGGCAGCGAGGCCTCGATCGCCCCGATTTCGCGGTCAAGCGTGCGCCAGAAATCAAGCAGACGCGGTCGCAACGCAGCTAGCTCGCGCTCACGCCCCCGCGCCGCCGGGTGGGTCAGATCCCAGACATGCCAGAGCTCGTGCTGGATTCGGTCGGTGGCCATCAGGTCAAAGAGGAACAGATCCCAGTCGCAGCGATGCATCAGGAAGCGTACCGTCGCCAGATGCTGTTCCAAGAACGCCTGCATGTCGTCGAGTACGGCGGCCTCGTTGCCGCCATCGTGAATGGCCGTCGCCCACGGCCGATAGGTGCCGACCGCTTCCTCGAGCTCAGCGAACAGTGCTGGATCGCTCGTGAAGTCGCTTGCGTTGGCGGGGCTCAAGAAGTCGCCCAGGAAGAATCCCGGAAACCGGCTCGATGGCCGGCAGGGATACGATAGGGGGATTCCGCCGGCGACGGTCTTCTTGCCGTGCCGCGCGGCGATCTCCCAGAGCAGCTTCGATTGAATCGCCCGCGACGAATTCACTCGCCCAGAAAGCGGGTCGTGGCCGTGTTCGAGGAATTCAAAGACCCCGTGCTTTCCCGAATTCTTTCCGGTCATGAGACCGGTCCAGGCAACTGGCGACAATGGCGGGAACACCGAACGGAGCGGCCCCGAAACCCCATCGTCGCGCAGTCGAGCCAGGTTCGGCATGCAGCCTTGCTCGATGAGCGGGTCGAGCACATCCCACGTCGCACCATCCAGCCCGAGCAGAAAAACCTTCATCAGGGCGAGGTCCTTTCTCCTTCACCGAGCTCCCTCTCGTCGAGTCACAAAGCACCCCAGTGAGCCATCGCCACGACTCTCAGAATCTCTATCTTATCCAATCTTCGCAAAGGTTGGCGACAGGGTAGCACCCCGATCGTGGATTGCCGTGTTAGCGCTCCGGGCTCGGTCGGCCTGATTCTGATCAGGGGGTCTTCGATCTATCATCGGCCAGTTGCCGCACGATCCAGGAACTCCGACTGTTGCACGACGCCGGATTCTAGTTATGAAGTCCAGAACCCGCAGCGCGAGCTTTCGCGTAATCAGGCCCTGTTGCAAACCTTCGGGCCTTTGTACGACCAATGGGCGGGAAGGGGTCAATCGGAAATCACCGCGAACGCAATGGTTTTCGACACAAATGCCCAAAGTTCGAGCAGTCGCGACCGATCACCGACCAGCGAGAACATCTGAGAGAGGGTATGAAGAATTCCAATGTCCCTGTCCTGTATGAAGTTAGACTCTCGAACTAATTGATGCATCGAGAGCGCTTCGCGACCTTGGTATGGGAAGTGCAATATCGTACTTCCGTGATCGCAGAACTTGGAACGGTCTTCAAAATCCTAGATTCATCGGAACTTGGGTTACTCATAACGATTCACGAGCAAGCGTCGTTCTCCCTGGCTGTGCCCGGCCCCCTTGGTGGGGGCCGGGTTTTTTTTTGCGCGCTTCAGGCTGTGCGCCTGACTCTACAGGGCGCACCCAAGAGAAAGCGGTCGCATCCGAACAGAGTTTCTCCAAGGCTGGACATATCGCCTGACGATAAAGGAACAAGAGTGGGTGGTTGAAGAAGACTGGGTAAACATTCTTGGACGGGATCGTCCGGGTCGGGTTGACGTCGGATTGAGGACGGGATATGGTTCTGGCGCGCTGGCGTGCTGAGGTTAGGGCGGTGAGCCAGGCGGGGCAGGGAGGCCCACGATGGCGATGATCACGGATGCGTCGCTGGGTTCGGCGACGGACGCCGAGGGTTTGGCGTTCGCGCGTGAGGTCTTGAGGATTGAAGGGGAAGCGCTCGAGCTCGTTCGCGAGCGGCTGGGCGAGACGATTGCGCGCGCGGCCGATCTGATTCTACGATCGAGCGGCAGCGTGATTGTGACCGGGATGGGCAAGGCGGGACTGGTGGGCCAGAAACTGGCCTCCACGCTGTCGTCGACGGGGACTCAGGCGTTTCCGTTGCATCCCGCCGAGGCCGTTCACGGCGATCTGGGCCGGATCCGGGCCAACGATGTGGTGCTCGCGCTGTCGCGGAGCGGCGAGACCGAGGAAGTACTGCGTATCTTGCCCGCGATTCGCCGGCTGGGGGCCTCTCTCGTTGCGATCACCGAGCGCGCGACCAGCTCGCTGGGCCAGGCGGCCGACCTCTGTGTGGCCCTGGGCCCGATCGAGGAAGCCTGCCCGCTGGGACTTGCCCCCACGGCGAGCACCACGGTCCTGATGGCGGTCGGCGATGCGCTCGCCTTGCTCGTCAGCCGCCGCCGCGAGTTCACGGCCCTTGACTTCGCCCTCTATCATCCCGCGGGGAGTCTCGGGCGCAAGCTCGCGCGGGTCGAGGAGATCATGCGCTCCGGCCGACAGATCCGCCGCGCGAGCGCCCAGGAATCGGTTCGGGCCGTGTTCGTCCGCCTGGCCGGGCCCAGACGCCGCTCGGGCGCGATCCTGATCGAGGACGAACGCGGCCGCCTGATCGGGATCTTCACCGACAGCGACCTCGCGCGCTTGTTTGAAAAGCGCAGGGAAGACGAACTCGACCGGCCCCTGGGCGAAGTCATGACCCCCGATCCTTACTCAATTCAGGTCGGCGCGATGATCTCGGAGGCCGTTGAAATGATGAAAACATATAAAATCAGTGAATTGCCCGTCGTCGATCGAGCCGGCGGGTTGGTCGGGCTGATCGACGTCACGGACTTGATTGGGATCGCCCCGACCGATCTCCTCGACGACTGATCCCAGAAAGCGGTTCTTCTTTCGTCTCGGTCCCCGATCCATCGAGACGCCTCGTCACAGGATTTCCTATCCCCAAGCGCTGGACGCCAACGTGCTCAAGAGGCTGTTCAAAGCCATGACGACGTTTGCACTCCTTCTCGGGTGCTACTTCGTCTACGTCCGCGCGTTCGCCGTCGTGGTCGAGCAACTACGCGCCACCAAGAAGCGCCAGGGGACGACGATCATCGCCCGCGATTCCCGGTCCAAGGTCGAAGCCATCGCCATCGCCAAAACCGCCCTTGGCCCCAATCACTGGAGCAGCGACCGCGAGCTCGCCTATCGCTACTACAACGCCGAGCGCGGCTTCTGGATGTATGCCAAGCAAGTTGTGCGGGTCGTCGAGGAAGAAGGAGTCAGGTACGACGGCAAGCGGCTGCGGATGGCCCCATTCGCGCTCATCACCAGGTCTCGCGACGGCAAGGTCACCAAGACGATCGAGAGCGACGAGGCCGTCTTCGACCTGAGCGAACCGCTCAGCCTGACCGTGAGCGCCGAGGGCGAATCGCTCAAGATCAAGCACGCGCGGATCGAGAAAAACGTGGTCATTCGTGACGATCGCGGCACCCCGGGCGTGCCTGCTGACGACATGACGATCGGCCCGCTCTCGACGGTGGAATACGACGACGCGACCCGCAAGATCACGAGCCCCTCGGACGTCGTGATTCACGACCGCGACATTCGAATCACGGGCGAGGGGATGGAAATCAAGCTCCGTGACGACGCCCCAGGCCGCCCGGGGGGCGGGTTCGGCGGCGCGGAGACGGCATATCTGCTCAAAAACGTCCACGTGGTGATGAAGGACGTCGGCAGCTCGGGGATCTTGCCGGGCTCCGCCGATACCAAGCGGCCCGTCGTCAAGAACGCCGCGATCCAGCTTGAGCCTGGGGCGGGCAACGTCGCGGCCAAGCCGGTCAAGGCCGAGCCGACTCCGCTCGATATCCGTAGCGACGGCACGATGCGGGTCGATCTGCCGCCGCCGATCGCGAAGGTCGACGTCGGCCCCCCCGAGCCGCCGCCCCAGACCCTGGTGTTCTTTGAGCGGAACGTCGTCGTGCTTCGAGGAGCGATCGACAAAAACCCCGATCAGCTCACCTGCGATGCGCTTCGATTGACCATGGTTCCCCCGGACAAACCAGATGCCGCGAGCCCGGTCCCCCAGGCGAGGGGGCAGGCTGCTCATCAGGACCAAGCCCAGGCCAAGTCTCCGCCATCGCCCGCCGTTCCCGCGGCCGACGAGGGCGACGATCAGGGCGTCTTTGGCAATCTCACCCTTCAGCGCGCCCACGCCACGGGCCACGCGGTCTGGCTCTTGCTTCCGGCAAGCGGCGTCCGGCTCCGTTGCAATGAGCTGATTCACAAGAAACAAGCCCCTTACCGACCCGACGAGACGTACTTCCGCGGCGATTTCACCCGCCCGCTCGAGCTCGAAAAAGTCGACGTCGAGCAGACCGCGGGCCACCCCGAGCTCGCCCGGATCACGTCGGTCACGCACATCTGGACCGTTGACGCCACGCTCTTTGACGACGGCGCAGGCCTGGACTCGGCCGACGTGGTCGCCCACGGCCCCGGCCGGCTCGAGACCCGCCCCGACCGCGACAAGCCTGTCGAACGAATCGCCGTCTGGCAAGACAAGCTGGTTCTCTTGAACGAGACCGGGCCCGACGGCGCGATCGAGCAAAAGATCATCGATCTGACGGGAACCCGTCCCTGTTTCATCGATAAGCTCCAGGAATCGACCCTCGATTCCGGCCGGCTGATCAAGGTCTGGCTCAAGCCCAAGCCCCCCGAACCCGCCAAGGTCGCCACCGGCCCGGCCCTCGATCACCAGCTCACGGCGACTTCGCTCGCGGTCCAGCTTGGCGACAAGCCAGCCGAGTCCGCTTCCCCATCGCTCCCGGACCCGGCCGCTAAGCCCTCGGGCCTGGGCCTGGGCGGCGGCGGATTCCGCATCGATCGCCTGCTGGCGTTTCGCGACGCGCATTTGACGGCTCCGGGCAAGACGCTGACTGCTCGAAAGCGACTCGACGCCGAGTTCATCGAGGAAAAGCCCCCCAAGCCGACACCCGCTCCGGCCCCGGCGGCCACCCCGGGCGAACCGACCACGCCCCCCGAAGGCGACGAACAAACGCCCGAGGCCGCCCCCGAACCGGCCGCGCCCGAGCCTCCGCCGCGCCTGGTCGTCGGGTCGGCCGATCGCGTCTGGGCCAAGGTCGCCCAGCTCCCCGAGCCGCCGGTCCCCGCTTCAACCGGCGCGCCCACGTCTAGCCCTTCCCCCACGCCCTCGGC
>DAIDHE010000314.1 GCA_027459775.1 Planctomycetales bacterium
GCGCTACGTCGCACCCGGCTTCATCGACGCCCACGTCCACGGCGACCTGATGCTCCTGGCCGACCCTGTTCACCTGCCCGCGCTCCGCCAGGGCGTGACCACCTACATCATCGGCCAGGACGGCAGCTCGTTCGCGCCGGCGTCGCGAGCCACGCTTGATTATATGCGTGTCTATACAGCCGGTTTCAACGGCAACCCGCCGGGGCTCTCATACGCCTGGAGCTCGATCGACGAGTATCTCGCGGAATTCGACCGCCGGACGGCCCTCAACGTCGCCTATCTGATCCCCAACGGCAACGTGCGGATGGAGGTGATGGGCCTGGACCCGGGTCCGGCCTCGGACGAACAGATCTCCGCCATGCGCGACCTGGTGCGCGAAGGGATGGCGTCGGGGGCCGTGGGGTTGTCGTCGGGGCTTGATTACATCCCCAGCCGCTACGCCGACCTCCGCGAGCTGGTCGCCTTGAGCGAGGTCGTCGGCCAGGAAAACGGCGTCTACGTCAGCCACATCCGCGGTTACGGCCTCCAGGCGCCCGCGGCGATGGACGAGGTCCGCGACATTGCGCGCCTCGGCTGCGCTCCCGTGCATATCTCGCACTACAACGGCCCGGCCGACCTGTTGCTCCCCTTGATCGATCAGGCGCGGGCGCTCGAGATCGATGTCACCTTTGATTCTTACCCTTACCTCGCCGGCAACTCAATCCTGGCGATGGTCGCACTGCCGCCGTGGGTGCAAGAAGGGGGCGTCGCGGCGACGCTCGCGAGATTGGTCGATAAGACCGTGCGCGGCCGCCTGATGTCGGAATGGTTCAGGGGACCGCTGCCCCACGCGCTCGAGATGCTCGTGATCGCATCGGCGGCGAATCCCGAATGGCGATGGGCCGAGGGACTCTCGGTCCCCGAGGCGGCAACGCGGAAGGGGCTCGAGCCGTCCGAATTCGTGCTCGAGATCCTGACCGGCTGCGCCCTCGAGGTCGGCGTCATCGTACATCGTTCGGGCGATCGGACCGAGGCCGACGTGCGGGCCATTTCGCGTCATCCCGCCCACATGGCGGGTTCCGACGGGATCTTCCGCGGGGGCCGGCCGCATCCGCGGGGCTGGGGCTCGTTCGCGCGGTATCTGGGTCGGAGCACCCGCGAGCTCGGCGACTACACCTGGGCCGAGGCGATTGCCCACCTTTCAAGCCACGCCGCCCGGCGGTTTCGCCTCACCGATCGCGGACAGGTCCGCGTCGGCTACGCCGCCGACCTGGTCGTGTTCGATCCCGCGACCGTGATCGACCGCGCGACCTACGACGACGGCCGCGCTCTGGCCGAGGGGGTCGAACATGTGTTCGTCAATGGAACGCTCGTGCTCGAACACGGCAAAGCCACCGGCGCGACGCCAGGCCGCGCGCTCAGACGCGGCTGAGGCCGAGCTCAGCCGATGACCTCGAGCTTGGGCATCTTGGGCGTCTTGAGGTTCTGGATGCTGATCTGCGCCGCGAGCTGCTCGACCAGGGCCATCAGATAGGGCCGCGACGGCGAGCCCGCGTCAAACACATGGTCGATCTTGCCGTGGTCGCCGTCTTCGCGGATCCCGATATTGAGCGGAACCTCGCCCAGGAACGGCACGCCAAGCTGGGCCGCCTTGCGCCTGGCGCCCCCGCGGCCGAAAAGATAGACGCGCTCGTCGCCGGGCGCGTCGAACGACGATCGGCCCTCGACGATTCTCTTGGCCTCGGGTCCTCCGCGCTCGCGCAGGTAGGCGAGCACGTCGAAGAACGCCATGTTCTCGATCATGCCGAGGACGGGCACCTTGAGCTGGCGAAACATCGCGATGGCCCGGCTGGCGTCCAGGAGCGCGACCTCCTGCGGCGTGCAGACCACGACCGCCCCCGTGAGCGGAAGCGATTGCGAGAGCGTGAGCGGCACGTCGCCCGTGCCGGGCGGCAGGTCGATCACCAGGTAATCGAGCGTCCCCCAGTCGACCTGACGCAGGAACTGGTTCATGATCCCATGCAGCATAGGCCCGCGCATGATGACCGCGCGGTCGGGCTCGAGCAGGAATCCCATCGACATGATCTTGAGGCCGGCGGTCTCGATCGGCTGGATCCGGTCGCCGATCGCCATCGGCCGGCCGGTGGCCCCGACCAGATGCGGGACCGAGGGGCCGTAGACGTCGGCGTCCACCAGGCCGACCTTCGAGCCATACGATCGCAGCCCGTGGGCGATGACGGCGGCCATGGTCGATTTGCCCACGCCCCCCTTGCCCGAGCCCACGGCGATGACGTTCTTGACCCCCGGAATATCGCCGCTCTCGGAGACGCCCTTGCCGCGCACGTCGGCCGTCAGCGTGATCTGGAACGTGAGCCCGGCGGGGAGCCGGGTCTCGAGCGCCGTCCGCACCTCGCGCTCGATCTGGGCCTTGAGTGGGCAGGCCGGCGTGGTCAGGTTGACCGTCAGCGCGACGGTATTCTCCGTGATCCGCACGTCCTTGATCATTCCCAGGTCGACCAGATCACGGCCGATGTCGGGGTCTTTCACCCCTTTCAAGGCGTTCAGCACGTCGCGTTCGGTCAGTGTCGTGGTCATCGCGTGTTTCCTGGTTCAAATCGCGCCCGTGGGCCGCGCGGATGGGGTTGATGGCTCGGAGGATTGGCTTGTCATCGCGGCGAAGCGCCCTTGGTGGGGCGTTGTGGTCGGGACTGGGCCGGGGGTGGTGTCGACGCCGTATTCGGCCAGCCACGCCCAGGGTTCGAGCCGGGGGTCGGCCTCGACTGGCCGATGCCAGCCCGAGCGCTCGATGCGCCCGCGGGCCACGGCGACCCAGCGGCCGACGAGCGCGGCCACGTCGATTGGCGAGGCCGCGCCCAGGATGACCTGGGTCGCCCCCAGCTCGCGGGCGATTCGCCCCCGTTCCGCGTCGCCCTTGGGATCAAGCACGAGCACGAGGGCATCGCTCGAACGCTCGATCAGCCGGTCGAGGTGTACGAGCCCGACGGGTCCAAATCGATCGAGGTCGAACACGGCCACCGGCGCGGCCAGCCCCAGGATCGCCGCTTCAAGGTCGGGCCACGAGCGGGTCTCGCGCACCCGCGCCTGCTGGGCGAGCAGCCGCGGGCGCAACTGCCGCGCCCAGTTCCCCAGCCGTTCGTGGACGATCACCCCGACGCGCGACAATCTTGATCCTCTTCCCTTCGACCGAAAACCCGTCCCGCTCGACGCCATGATCCCTGGATTGTAGCCGATCCGAACCTGTTCTTTCGAGGGCCGAGCGCCGCGCGCGAGCCGCTCTGGCCTCGATACCGGGCGTCTTTGCGACATCCTCAGGCTCATGATCTCCCGGCACGATCCCCGATCGTGAACGATCCGTCCGAGATACGCTCGAAAAACTCCTCGTAACGCTCAACCAGCCGTTCCGGCGCCCAGCGCCCGGCTTGTTCCTGCGCCAATCGGCGCTGCCGCGCCTCGAGCTCCGGGTCGTCCCATAGCCGTTCGATCGCCGCGACCCACGGCGCGACCTCGCGCGGCGTCGGCAACGCC
>DAIDHE010000315.1 GCA_027459775.1 Planctomycetales bacterium
TGATCCAGGCGAATCTCGATCCCAATCTTCAGGTTTACGTCGAGTACAGCAACGAGACCTGGAACACCGCGTTCACTGAGTATTCCCAGGTGCTCGCCGCGGCGAACGCGAACCCTCTCGTCACCGCGACCAGCAACTTCGGCAAGGTCGCCGAGCAGTCGGCCTACATGGAGATCCAGGACTCCCAGATCTTCAAGACGGTCTTCGGCACCTCGAGCTCGCAGGTGGTTCCCGTGTTCGCGGGCTTCGCCGACGGCTCGTCTTACCAGCAGGCCGCGCTTCAGTGGGTGCAGAGCACCTACGGCTCGCCGAGCAACTATTTCGCCGACCTGGCGATCGCTCCGTATCTTTATCTGCCGAACGGGGTCGACAAGCCAGGGATGACGCTCAACCAGCTCTTCGCGGGCTTGAACCAGAACTTGACCACGACGTATGTGACGTCGCTCCAGACCAACGTCACCCTCGCCGCGTCTTACGGGCTTCAGGTGGTCGCCTACGAGGGGGGCCAATCGATGTATTCGCCCGGCGGCCTCAATTACGCGGTCAAGGAGCAGGCGCAGTCCGACCCCAGGATGTTTCAACTGTACGTGGCGATGATCAAGGACTGGAACCAGTATGTTGGCGCGAGCAACCTGTTTCTCGATTACAACCTGTCCGGGCCCGACAGCAATTACGGCTTCTGGGGCCTGCTGCCGTCGGTGGCGTCGGTCGGCAGTCAGAAGTACGACGCCCTGATCAGCATGATGTACCCGGCCGGCGATGCCGACATGGACGGCGTCGTGGGCTACAATGATTTCCAGACCGTCCAGCAAAACTTCGGCATGACGGGCGCCTGGTGGTCCCAGGGCGTCTTCAATGATTCTGGGGTCGTGAACTGGGCGTCGGTCAACGCCGTGAAGGCCAACCTGAACCCCCAGGACGTGACCCTGGCCCAGTTCGCCCAGATGGCGGTTTTTGGCGAGCCAGCGGTCATCCTTACCGGTCAACCGCCCCAGTTCGACGGTTACGGGGCGACCTACATCTCAGACATGCCGTGGGTCTCGTCGTACTCCGGGGCCGGGTCGGTCCAGCGCGATAAGAACTGGTCGGGCGGACCGCTCAACACAAATACATTTTCTTATACCAAGGGACTGGGGGCCTACGCCAATTCCCAGGTGGTGGTGAATCTGGGCGGTCAGTACTCCCAATTCCTGTCCGACGTCGGCATGGTGGGTTGGACGAGCACCGCGCGGGTCGACTTCCAGGTCTACGGCGACGGAACGCTGCTCTACGATTCGGGAACCATGAGCCCTTGGTCTGGAGTCCGCTCGATCAGCGTCAACGTCACCGGGGTTCAGCAATTGACCCTCGATCTGGTCAACGCCGGTTCGTCGACCGCGGGGGATTCCGCCGATTGGGCCGACGCCCGTCTGATTTCGACGGCGAACTTCGGGACCGCCACGCCTTACACCCTGAGCTATTCGGTCTCACGGAACGGCCAGATCCTGACGACCCAGTCGACCAGCTCCTTCGTCGACCACAACGTCACCGACGGGCTCTACACCATCACCGCCACGGCGACCGATTCCAATGGAAACACCTCCTCGGCCGCCACGACCCTCGAGATCGGCCCCCACGCTCCCTGGACCTATTACGCCGTCGCTGGCAACGGCCAGATCGAAATCGAGTGGCAGTCGGCCTGGGGCGATTCCTCGGTGGACATCTATCGCGGAACCTCTCCCACCACGCTTTCCCTGATCGCCAGCGACGTCGCGGGGTCGACTTACACCGACATTGGCCTGGCGAACGGCTCGACTTACTATTACGAGATCGCCGGGGTCGATTCGAACGGGAACCCTGGGCCGGCCTCACCGCTTTTCCAGGCGATGCCGGCGGTGATTGTCTCTGGCGACACCTATGTGAGCAACATGACGTTCCTCTCGTCGACGAATGGTTCGGGATCGGTCCAGCGCGACACGAGCGACCTCCAGGTGTCGGGCGTGACGTGGTATCGTCCGATCACCGTGGCCTGGCATCTCTACGCGCAAGGTCTGGGGGTTCTGGCCAACTCAACGGTCGCGATCGCGACCAACGGCGCCTATCAAAGCTTCAAGGCCACGATCGGGCTGGACTCGTACGCGGGCTCTGGCGGTTCCGTGGTCTTCATGATCCGCGACGGGCTCGGCAACACGCTCTACACCTCGCCAAAGATGACGCCGAGCTCCGCGCCGATCTCGATCAACGTCCCGGTTACCGGGACACAAGAGCTGATCTTCTACACCACCGCGACAGGTTCGAGCAATTCCGGCGACTGGGCCGACTGGGCGAACGCCCGATTGGTTGGTGTCGGTCTCACCTACGCGAGCAACCTTCCTTTCTCAAGCGCGTCCAATCATCAGGGGCCCGTGATCCGCGACGGCTCGAACCAAAGCCCGACGTACCCCAACGGCGGCCCGATGATCATGGGAGGGAACGAGTATCAACAGGGGATCGGCGTCAGTCCCTACTCGTCGATCACGATCGACCTCAACGGCGGCTACTCCACGTTCAACGCCATCGTCGGCTTCGACAACGTGGCTGGATCGGATCCCCTGCCGATCTCGTTCGGGGTCTATCTCGACGGCACGGGAATCTACTACTCGGGCGCCGTGGACGCCGGGGCCGCGCCCCTGTCGATCTCGCTCAACGTCAAGGGAGGCAACGTGCTCACGCTGGTCACCGGCAATGGCGCCCCGGAACCGGGCTTTGAGTTCTACAACCAGTACGCCGATTGGGCGCTCGCCGAGCTCTGGAAGTAGGGTTCACGCCCGGCGAGCGCGAGCGCGGGTTCGAGGGCCTCGCCGCCCGGATCGCGGGCGGCGCTGGCTCCCTTTCGAATGCCGTTCCTACGCCCCCTGGCTCTCAAACTGGCGGACGACGCGCTCGAAGGCGCTGACCGCCTGATCCAATCGCTCGCGATCCTCGTGATGCAGCTCGCCGGTCTCGAGCGGGATCCGGCGAACGCATTCGGCGATCTGGTCGCGCGCGCCCATCATCTGGTGATAGAGCCGGGTGAACTCGGCGAGCCGGGGGTCACGCGCCAGGACCGCCAGCTTCTTGGCGACCTTGGCCATGCGCTCGTCGACCCCGCGGAGCGTATCCTCGAGCGCCTTTCGCTCCGCGAAATGCGCGCGCTTGGGGTACGACGGATTGTGGAACGGATCGAGCGCGGGCGAGCCCTTGGAATCGAGCGTTGGGGCGGGCGAGGACGTATTCGACACGAGCGGTCTCCAGGAAGAACCGTGTTCGCCGCCGGTAAAAGCGGCCAAACCAAAGGGATGGGCGGACAGGTCCGCCAAGCCTCGCTATGATGACGATTCAGGGCCGGGTCCGCCAGGGATTCCCGCCCCTTCGCATCATGGTTTCATCCGTCGGGTCGAACGGCGTCCAAGAGAGGGCTGGCGGGATGGTCTCTTTGTCTCGTGGTCTCGCGGTGTGCGTGACGATGGTTTTCTTGCTGCCGCGGGGAGCGCTCGCCCAATCGCCGGAGCGGCTCCCCGCGACCGCTCCGTCCTGGAAGATCACGCTGGTCGTCCAGGCGCCCAAGATCGAGTTCCCCACCGCGATCGCGGTCGCCGACGGCGTGGTCTATCTGGGCTCGGACCCCATGGACATGCCCGGGCCGCCGACCCGACCCATCGACAAGATCCTGGCGGTGCGCGGGCGCGATGTCTCCATCTTCGCCGACTCGCTCTGGAGCGTGATGGGCCTCGAGTGGGTCCAGGACCGGCTCTACGTCGTGCACGCGCCGTTCTTGTCGTCCCTCCGCGATACGAACGGCGACGGCAAGGCCGACGAGCGCATCGACCTCATGACCGGGCTCGGGCCGGCCCAACCCGGGTTCAACGGGCTCAACGACCATGTCGCGGCCGGCCTGCGGCTGGGCATGGACGGATTCTTGTACATCGCCGTCGGAGACAAAGGCATCCCCAAGGGTCGCGGCAAGGACGGCAAGACGATCACCCTCGAGGGGGGCGGTGTGATCCGCATCCGCCCCGACGGGACCGATCTCGAAGTCGTCTCGAGCGGCGAACGCAGCCCGATGTCGGTCGCACTCTCGGCCGCGGACGAGATCTTCACCCTGGGCAACGACGACGACTCCAAACGCTGGCCGTGCAGCCTGACCCATCACATCGTGGGAGGACGATACGGCTATCCGTACGAGTTCCAGAAACCGTCTCGCGGCTGTTTACCGATCATGACCGGATACTTCGGCGGCGCTGGGGCGCAGGGGATCGTTTACAACGAGGACGGCCTGCCGCCGGAATACCGCGGCAATCTGTTCTTTTGCGATTGGGGCCTGCAAGCCGTGACGCGGTACGAGGTCCGGCCCAAGGGTGGGACGTACTCCGCGACTCGCCGTCCTTCGCTCGTGACCAAGGGAGCGGTCGACGATTTCCGGCCGTTCGCCGTCGCCGCGGACCCCGCGGGGGGGGGCCTGTTCGTGGTCGATTGGGGCTATAACGGCTGGAGCGCGGCCGGCGTGAGCGCGGGCCGGCTCTACAAGCTCGAATACGACGGACCCGACCGCGCGAGCCCCGCCCCGCGCGCGATCGGCGGCGACGTGAAGGCACTGATCGCCGCCCTCGACCACCCCGCCCTCTCGGTTCGGTTGAGCGCCCAGCGCAGGCTTGCGGGGCGGGGCGAGAAAGCCTACGAGGCGCTCGCCTTGCGGATCAAGAAGGAATCACCCGAGACCGGCCGGCTGCACGCGCTTTGGGCTCTTGACGCCATGGGGGGGCTCGAGGCCAGGCGGGCGATCCGGACGTTGTTTTCCGACCCCTCGCGCTTGCTGCGGTCGCAGGCCGTGCGGTCGGCGGGCCAGCGCGGGGATCGCTACTCGGTGCTCGCCCTGATGTCGATGCTCAACGACACGGAGGCCGTGGTTCGCCGCGAGGCGGCGATCGGCCTGGGCAAGCTGGGAGACCTCTCGGCGGCGCCTGCGCTCTACGCCGCCCTGATCGACCGCGATCCCTTCGCCGCCTATTCGATCCGCGAGGCGATCCGCAAGCTCGCGGCGTGGGATCCGTCGATGCTGGTCGACGTCCTCACCGACGACCGGCGGCGGCAGCAGGCGCTCCTCATGGTCGAGGGCGTGTATCACAAGGACGTCGTCGATTCGCTCATTCGCGCTCTCGAAAAAACCGCGGACCCTGGCGGTCGCGAGCGGATCACCGGCGTTCTGGCCGGGCTTTATCACGCCCCGCCTGAATGGGACGGGCGCTGGCATGGCTCCGACCCGCTCGCGCTTCCCGAACCCGCCAAGACCCGAGCCTGGTCGAAAGAGGGGATGGAAGCCATCCTCGGCGGCCTCGAGCTCGCGCTCGCCGACCGCGATTGCGGCGTCCGGGCGCGTGCGATCGCCGGCGCCGAGGAGTGCGGCAGGGCCGCGCTGCCGATCCTCCGCACCGTCTTTCGCAGCGAACTCGAGCCCGAGCTCCAGACGGCCATCGTCCGAGCGCTCGGGCGGCTGGGCGATTCGCTGGTCTCGCCGCTCATCGCCGGGATGGCGAGCGACGTCTACCGCGACCTCGACAGCCGCGCGGCCGCGCTCGAGGCGCTCGACCAGTTCCGCGATCCCAAGACCCTGAAGGCCCGGCTCGAGCTCGTGTTCAACGACCAGTCCCCCCCAGGCCTGGTCGCCCCCGAGATCCTCGCGCTTTCGCGGGGCGGCTTTCTGCCGGCCGCCGATCTCAGCCGCTTCCTCGAGCACCCCGATCCCCAGGTGCGAACAGCCGCCCTCTTCGCGCTCAACGTGAGGGCCCCGCTCGCCGAGGACGTGGAGATGCTCGTGCTCGACCGGCTCGACGACGAATCGCCCCAGGTGCGCCAGGCCGCCTGCCTGGCGGTCGGAGCGCTCAAGCTCCACTCGGCCGCGCCCCGGCTCTTGATCGAGGCCGAAAAACCCGCTTCACCCGATCGCTACTGGGCTCTGCACGCCCTCTGCCAGATCCCAGAACCTCAGGCCGTGAAGGTCTATCTCGAGGCCCTGGACCATCGCGATCCCTCGATCCGCCAGGCGGCCCAGTCCGCACTCCTCGCCATTCGCAATCGGACGAGGGAGACGCTCCAATCGGCCGCCGCCCAGCCCCGTTCGCCGTCGGCCGCGCTCGCGCTCGAGCGCGTCCTCGCACGCTTCGAGCCGATCGCGGACTGGCGCGTGATCGGACCGTTCCCCAGGACCACGCCGCTCGACTTCCTGACCGCATCCCCTATCGATTTCACGAGCCCAAGATTGGGCGCGGTCGGCCGTGAGGCATCCTGGAGCGTCCGCAAGACCGAACCCGGCTCACCCCTGGTTCTCGACGACTTCAAGAACGACCAGGGCAAGCCCGGCGATTTCGGTTTCGCGGCCGGCGAATCCCCCGACCTGGGCGTGTTCGCGGCCGCCCAGGTCGAATCCGACCGCGACCGCGACGCCCTGCTCCTGGCCGGCTCGAGCGGCTCGATCCTGATCGCGGTCAATCAAACGCTTGTGCACCAGTTCATCGAACCCGCCGGCCGGGTTTTCGAGCCGGGATCGGATCTGGCGCGGATCAAGCTCAAGAAGGGCACGAACGCGGTCGTGGTTCTTTCGCGGCAGGGGTCGGGTCCGTGGCGTTTTTCGGTTGCGATCGCGAAGCTGGAGGGAACGAGCGCCCCGGCCGGTTCGGGCGATCGCCCGGAGGAGCTCAGGACGTTCGCGCTCGCGAATCTGGGTGATCCGCGCAAGGGCGAGCAGCTCTTTTTTGAATCGGGGGGCGTGGGCTGTTTTCGCTGTCATTCGGCGGGCGGACGAGGATCGGCCCGCGTCGGTCCCGACCTGTCGGGGGTCGGTTCGCTGTACGACAAGGCCGAGCTGATTCGATCGGTGCTCGATCCCTCGAGCCGGGTCGCCCCCGAATGGCGCTCGGTCGTGGTCGCCCTTCGCGACGGTTCGACGAGGGAGGGCGTCGTCCGCGCCGAGACGCCCAGCGCGCTCGAGCTCGCCGATTCCGAAGCCCGCCAGATTCACGTCGCCAAGGCCGACGTGGTCGAGCGCGGAACCGCCCGCTCGTCGATCATGCCCGCGGGGCTGGTCGACGCCCTCACGAACGTCGAATTCGCGGACTTGCTCGCGTACCTGGGGAGCCTCAAGGGTCCGCCGTCGCCCGTCGCCGCGCCAGCCAACGGCACGGCCCCGGCAGTCCAGCAGCCATGACGGCGCGCCCGCGCGGGCGGATCCGCACTGCTCGCCCGAGTCGCTCGAGCGGCCGTCATCGGGCAATCGCCATCGCGCCCCAGACCCCGGTTGCAGAGCCGAGCTTTTCATTCTACTATAATCTTGAGAGAATCGTTGATGAGACATCTTCCGCGCCCGGGCGGTTCCGCCTCATGGGATCCTGGCTAGATCTGTTCGAGGGTTTTGTCCGTTCTCGATCCGAGAGCGACGACCTGGGCTCCCCCCCCGGTCGTGATCAAAGTTCCCGAAAAAGGATGAGCTTGCATGCGGCCCAATGTCATGAACCTGCGGAAGAAGATGGCCGAAGTCGTGGAGCAGCACGGCGAATGGACGGCGATGGGCATCAAGATCACGGACGACCTTTCGACCTTGGAACCGATGCCAGTCGACCGGAGGCTGTCGAGGATCACTCAGGTTCTGGCGGACCTGCTCCCCAAGCCCCTGGCCCAGTCGCGGATCCTCGATCTCGCCTGTGCGGAGGGCCACTACGCGATCGAATGCGCGCTCCACGGCGCTGAGGTCGTCGCCATTGAGGGTCGGGACGCGAATCTGGCGAAGGTGCGGTTCGTCAAGGATGCACTTGGTCTCGATCGCCTGTCCCTTCATCAAGATGACGTCCGCCACCTGAGCCGCGAAAAATACGGCCTGTTCGACGTGGTGATCTGCTCGGGTATCCTCTACCATTTGGATGCGCCCGACGTGTTTCAATTCGCCAAGCGGGTCGCCGAGGTTTGTCGCGGGTTCGCGATCATCGACACCCAGATCGCCCTTTTGGACAAGGTGTCCCAACAATTCGAAGGCCGTGAATACTGGGGAGTCTACTATACGGAGCACGCGTCCGACGCGCCCCCCACGGAGCGACTGCGCGACCTCTGGGCCTCCATCGACAATACCAAGAGCTTCTGGATGACGCGTCCCTCCCTTTGCAATCTGCTCCGGGAAATTGGCTTCACCACGGTCATGGAGTGTCACATTCCATCGTTCCTTAACCTTCCTCGAGACCGGATCACGCTCGTGGCCATCAAGGGGCGGCGAGCGCCGATCGTCTCGTCTCCTCCCACCGATTCCCTCGAATTCGAGCCGTGGCCGGAGAGTCCCCCAACCGAGCCGATCAATCCCTGCAACGATCCCCGGATCGAGCTCAAGAACGAGCTGAAGGTTCTCATCCCTGGCGTCGTCCGCCGGCCGTTGGCGGAGTTCAAGAGATGGATTCGAAGCCATCGAGCCGCGGGGCCGGCGGGGCCCTGGGAATGGCGCGAGCCGTGGAGGCGACGTTAAGTTCGCCAATCAAGCCGGCGTCACGGCCCCGACAAGCTGGTCGCTCCACGGCTTCGAAACACCGGTAACACGACCGACGGGTACCCACGAACCAGGACGTACGGGCGCCGAAAACTCGCCCCCGACCTTCCGCCGTGTTACCATTTGCGAATGCGCCCGAACGCCGCGCCAGCTCAGGCCGATGTTTCCCCGGAGCGGGAACCATCACCCGCCGGCGGCCGGCCGCTTCCGACCTCGCGCATGAGGAGACGACCAACGCGTCATCGCGGCGATCACGGACGCCCCGCGCTCGCCGATCGGCGCGGCGGATTCTCGACGCGCGGGCAGGGCACTCGTTCGAAATCGGTTCGGTCGACGGACCAGAGACGTGTCTGGTCGACCAGCGCCGTCGCGACGATTCCTCGGATGCCTCGAGCCGAAGCCTCCCCGCGCGCGGAGCCGATCAGGGAAAGCACTCGCGGAACACAGGCATTTCGACGCGATGACAGGATTGTGCACGACGGCGTCGTTCCCATGGAAGCGAGCCATCTCAGGGATTGCGGGAATTCGACGTTGATCACAAACCGCGGGGCGGAAGCCTGCACCCTTGGAGAGCCGCCAGGCCGTTTCCGACTTCCCGAGAATCAAGTGCTGACTCGTCGGCGATCGGCGCCGTCGCGACCCCGGAGTTCGCGGCTACCGCGCGGGAGCGGCCATCTTCACCACCGCGTTCGCATATTCCGGAAGGTCTCCCCCGAGCCGATCGGAGAACTCCTTGACAGTCACCCAGTCATCCAGCAGCCAGCCGGCGTGGTCGGCATCCGCGATATTGGCCCCGACGATTTCGCCGATGCTCGAGAGTCGCGCCAGGATCTGCCGCGCGCGGTCGATCTCGTCGCGGTGGAACTCAAAGTCCACGACCGGGATGGGTTGGCTCAAACCCTGGAACACTTCCGTTTCGAATCCCTCGACGTCCACCTTACAAAGCTGGGGTCGTCCGTATTGTGCAATGAGGGCGTCGAGAGACGTCACGACGACCTCGACCTCGACAGCGTTCTCGCTGCCATAAGACCAGTCCTCGCGGAGGCTCGCCGTCGAAGCGGTTCCGTCGACTTTCAGGAGCGCGCGGCCAGGCTGAGATCCGAGCGCGCTCCGCACCAGGGTGACCTGCGACGACCGCGCGAATTGCCAGTCCAGAACCGGAAAGCACTTGGGATTCGGCTCGATGCAAATCACCCGGGCGCCACATTCGACGAGGGTTTCGGTGGTCTGTCCAACGTTTGCCCCGACATCGAAACAGAGAGCACCCGGCTCAATCAGATCGGTGTAGAATCGACGCGAGAGCGAACGCTCCTTGCGGGCCGATGGGCTGAGAAGACGGTAGAGATAGCGAGCCTGCGCGTACATCCCCATCCGCTGAAGGGTTCGCTTGATTCTCTCTCGATCCACGATAGGCTTCTCCCCGGTTGCTGGTTCTTCTGAAATACGGACGCATGTTCGTTTATTCGATGAGCCCAGACCAGGCATCGCAGGCATCGAAAGACTTCCGCGGACATCGTAAGATCTCCACCCCTCATCGCCAAGAGGAGACCGGGGATGGTGCGCGGTTCCGGCGGACATCGTACGGCGTCCACTTTTCCTGGCCCAGAGGAGGCCGGGGATCATTCTCGAGACCGCGCCTGGGGGGCGGTTCACGGGAAACATGCTGGTCGGGAGGATCAAGAACCGTGCTTTCTTGGCTCTTTTGGCTCTGGCTCTTTCCGATTCGAACTCTTGTGTCGGATGAAGCATTCCTTGATAATCTGAAGAATTCCGCGTTTCCTCATGATTCGAGCGAGGTTGCTGGCCTATGGTCAATGATGAAACCGGCGGCGCTCGGCCGTGAATTCGTGTCGCGAAGCGTCAGCGGCCGGTGGTGTGAATGCGACGCCGTGGCGGCCGGTTTGACGAAAGGAGCTGGGATCGATGGCCATGTCGTCGCCGAAGGAAACACTCCCCGTGGGGGATATCGCGCCCGAGGGGCTTCGGGTTTTGATCGTCGCCGAGAACACGTCGACTCAATTTGGCGGCGAGGCGATCCTTCCGTGGCATTATTTTCGCATTCTCCGCGCGCGTGGGATCGAAGCCTGGCTCGTGACCCACGAACGAACCAGGGATGAATTGCTCTCGATCCTGCCAGGCGAAGCGGGCCGAATGACTTTCCTCCCCGACACCTGGCTCGATAAGCTCTGTTGGCGGCTCAGCCGCTTCTTGAACCCCCAGGTCTACTATGTCACGCTGGGGTTCGTGAATCGCCTTCAAACCCTGTCGGCGGCCCGTCGGGAAGCGCGGCGGCTGATCAAGGAGAAGGGAGTCGACATCGTCCACCAGCCGACTCCCGTGTCGCCGCGTGAGCCATCGCTCATTTACGGCCTCGGAGTACCGGTCGTGATGGGCCCGATGAACGGGAATATGGACTACCCTCCGGGCCTCGCGCGGAAGAGCCGGAAGCTCAGCCTCGTGAAGCAATTCCTCGGTCTGTCGCGATATCCAACCTTTCTCCTCCACCGTCTGCTGCCGGGCAAGCTCCAGGCCGACATCCTGCTGGCGGCCAACGAACGCACGAAAAAGGGGTTGCCGTCGGGAGTCCGAGGCGAGGTGGCGCTGCTTGTCGAGAACGGGGTCGACCTGGACGTCTGGTCTCCGCCCGACCGCCCGCCGTTGAGCGAAGGCCCGGCTCGGTTCATCTACTTGGGCCGGCTGATCGACTGGAAAGCCGTCGACATCCTGTTGGATGCCTTTGCCCAGGTTCAAGCCCCGGCGCTCCCCCAGCTGGAGATCATCGGCGATGGGCCGATGCGCTCGGCCTTGGAGGCACAGATCGACCGGCTCGGGCTGGGCGACCGCGTCCAATTCGCCGGCTGGCAGCCCCAGAGCGAGTGCGCGCGTCGATTACGCGCGGCCGATGCCTTGGTTCTGCCCAGCCTCTATGAATGCGGCGGCGCGGTCGTCCTCGAGGCCATGGCGTGCGCCCTCCCGGTCATCGCGACCGACTGGGGCGGTCCCGCCGATTATCTCGATGACTCCTGCGGGATCGTGGTCACCCCCTCCTCGCGCGAGGATCTCGTCCGAGGATTCGCCGACGCCATGTCACGCCTCGCCTCGAACCCCAGCCTGCGCGCCCGTCTCGGACAGGCCGGCCGCGAGCGCGTCGTCCAGCACTTCTCCTGGGAGCACAAGGTCGACCAGATGCTCGCAATCTATCAGCGTCTGACCCAAACACGCGGCCGTCGCGCGGCATTAAGCCCCACGCATACGTGAACCGATCGACCCCCGCCTTCCGCGACCCCGGTCGATCGACGACCGCTCGAAACGCTCGGCCATCGCTTCCCTCCCCGAAACCAGCCATTCCGGGGGAGATCGGCGTCAAACCGCCTCCCCGCTCCGCCATGGATCGGCCCGCCACCCGCGCCTCGAACCCCGATCGGTCTGTTCAGAACCGCCCGACCGGCGTAGATTATCATTTCATCGCCAACTGCAACCGGCTGGGACGCCGGTCCCTAATGGAACAACACCGCGAGGAGATTCCCCAAGCGCCATGATGATCAAGGCAACCGAAATTCGACGAGGCATGGTAATCACGATGGAGGGCGTGAACTACGTCGTCCAGGATTTCGCCCACCACACCCCTGGCAACCTCCGGGCCATGGTCCAGACCAAGCTCCGCAACATGAACAGCGGCGCGCTCATCGACAAACGGCTCCGCTCGGTCGACCAGATCGAGGTTCCCTACGTCGAGACCAAGGAATACGAATACCTTTACTCGGCGGGCGACGAGCACGTGTTCATGGACATCGAGACCTACGATCAGCTCTTTTTCTCGCCCGAGATCATCGGCACGGCGATGAGCTATCTGCTGCCCAACAGCCGGGTCATGATCAAATACATCAACGACAAGCCGGTCTCGATCGAGGTTCCGGACTCGGTCGATCTCTGCGTGACCGACACGCCGCCGGCCCTGGCGGGCGCGACGGCGACCAATCAATACAAGGAAGCCACGCTCGAGACCGGGCTCAAGGTCACCGTCCCTCCCTTTATCAAGCCAGGGGAGAAGATTCGGATCGACACCCGCACCGGCGAGTATCTCGAGCGGGTCAAGTCCTGACCGCGAGCGGCGAGGCGACGATGGCAAGCGAGACCGCGGCTTTGCTGGCGAAACTGGTGGCGATCAAGAGCGTGAACCCGATGGGCCGCGCCCTGGATCCGGACCTGATCCACGAAGCCCGCATGACCGACTTCCTGGAGTCGTGGTTTCGCGAGCGCGGGCTCGCCTGCCGCCGCGACTCCGTGGCGCCCGGGCGCGACAACCTGATCGCCCGCTACGACGCTCCAGGCACGTCTCGACTCATTCTCTTCGACGTCCACCAGGACACCGTCCCCGTCGACGGCATGACGATCGACCCCTTCGACCCCGTGATCGAAGGGGGCCGCTTGCATGGCCGGGGCTCGTGCGACGTCAAGGGCTCGATGGCCGCCATGATGACGGCCTTCGAGCGACTCGCGCGGGAACGGCCCCAGGGCTCGGCCTCGGTGGCGCTCGTATTCACGGTCGACGAGGAATTCACCCACATGGGCGCGACCCGGCTCGCGGAATCGCGCCTGGGGGCAAGCCTGGCCGTGGTCGCCGAGCCGACCGCGCTCGACCTTGTCGATTGCCACAAGGGAGCGCTCCGGTGGCTGATCCGGACCAAGGGGACGGCCTGCCATAGCTCGAACCCCGGCCAGGGGGCGAACGCGATCTATCGCATGGCGGCCGTGGTCCGGGTGCTCGAGGAGCACGCGCGGGCGCTCGAGGCCGGAGCGCCCGACCCGGCGCTGGGGCCTCCCACGCTCTCGGTGGGGCGCATCAAGGGGGGCCAAAGCGTCAATATCGTGCCCGATGAGTGCACGATCGAGGTCGATCGCCGGTTGGTGCCGGGCGAGACGGTGCTCGATGCGATGGGCGCGGTCCGGGCCGCCCTCGATCACGCCCTCGGCCGGCCCGATTGGCTCGAGTTCGAAAAGCCCTGGGTCAGCATGCCCGCTCTCGAAAGCGCCGCGGGCGCGTTTTTGCGACCTCTTCAGGCCGCCATCGCCCACGCGACCGGCCGCCAGCCCACGATTCGCGGGGTTCCCTTCGGCACCGACGCCGGCCCGCTCGGCGAATCCGGCGTCCCGTGCGTCGTCTTCGGCCCCGGCGACATCGCCCAGGCCCACACCAAGGACGAATGGATCGACCTCGAACAGGTCGACCAGGCCGCCCTGGCGTATTACCAGATCGCCCTCGAACTGGGACGCTAACTCAAATCAAAGGGGTCACTCAAATCAAAGGGGTCAGGACTCTTTGATGCAGGGCTCCGGTCCGCAAAATAGACCAAATCAAAGAGTTCTGACCCCTTTGATTGAAAAAGCGGGGATGTCGCGCGAGGGCGTTCTTGAGGAACGGCCCCTGCGCGAGCTCCCCGCGTTGGGCGGCACGGGCGACCGGGGGTCGGCGGGCGCTCAGAACACGTCCATCTGGAAGTGGCTGCCCTGGTAGAACCGTTTCTTGGACCAGTCGTGCCAGCCGTGGGGATGGCGCAGAAAGCCGAAGACCCGATATCCGCCGTATTCGTTGCGGTAATAAGGGCCCTGGATTTGCGGCACGATCCGCTGTTCGCGGGGATAGCGGTACCAGCCGTCGTAAAGGCCGTTATACTCGAATCCGTTGCCCGGAACCTGGGGCGGGACGTAGGGCCAGTGGAGATAATCGGTCCAGTCCTGGGCCTGGGCCGACCCAACCCCGCCGAAGGCCGCGAAGGCCAGAGCCAGGGTCGTCACTTTGAGCCAAGCAAAACGCGACACGATACACCTCCGTGTACGGAACATGATCCCAAACCAGGCTAATATGCCACCGGAAACGGCCGCGGGAAGCCCGGGCGGCGAAATCCAGGGGCGTGGAGCACGCATCATGCGGAATCTGGCGGTCGGCGAATCTGGTCGGGTCGTGCGATGGCTCGGGAAAAGTCCAGCCGCGCGGGGGGCGAGAGCGTTTGGTCTCATGTTGTTCGCGCTGGCCTGTCGCTGGCCCGCCGCGGCGGGCGAGGATCCGCGGCCAGCCCCCGAGGAAGCCCGCCTCAAGCAAATCGTCGCCAGGCTGGCGTCGCCGGAATTCGCGGGTCGCAGCGGCAAGGGGGGCGAAAAGGCCGCCGATTACCTGGTGGGGCGTTTCAAGGAACTGAAACTCGCCGGGCTGTTCGACGGCAACTATGACCAATCCGTTCCGGGACTTAATGCCGATTCACCCGGGGGCAGGAACGTCGGGGCCGTCTTCCGCGGCCAGGATCCCGCCCTCCGCGACGAGTGGATCGTCCTCGCCGCGCATTTCGACCACCTGGGCGTGCGGAGGGGGCGGCTTTATCCAGGCGCTGACGACAATGCCTCGGGCGTCGCCATGATGCTCGAGGTCGCCCGCTCGATCGTCCACGGCCCTCCACCCAAACGCAGCATCATGTTCATCGGATTCGATCTCGAGGAAATCGGCCTCTTCGGCTCGCGCTATTTCGTCGAGCATTCCCCGGTCCCTCTCGATCGCGTCAAGCTCTTCATCACCGCCGACATGATCGGCCGATCCCTGGCCGGGGTCTGCCCCAAGCACGTCTTCCTGATCGGCTCGGAACACGCCCCAGCCCTGCGCGACTGGGTCAAGGACGCGAAAAAAAGCCCCTCGCTCACTATTGGAACCCTGGGCGCGGACTTGCTGTTGCTCAACCGCAGCGACTACGGCCCGTTTCGGGCCAAACGCGTCCCGTTCCTGTTCTTCACCACCGGCGAAAGCCCGCGCTACCACACCCCGGACGACACCCCCGAGACGCTCGACTATCCCAAGCTGGCCAGGATCAGCCAGGTGATCCATCAGGTTGTGGCCCGGGCGCTGGTCGCGCCGACGGTTCCGAAATGGCAAGACGCCCCGAGCCACCCCTTTGAGGAAGCCGTGGCGATTCGCGACGTGCTCGTCTTGCTCGCCAGGAACAAGGATCAGCTCAAGATCGGGACCGCCCAGCTCTTCGTGATCAACTCGACGCTGCGAACGCTCGAGCCGATCCTCGAACGGGGAGCGATCACCCCCGACGAACGCACCCGCGTGATCCAGCAGGCGCGGATCGTCTTGTTCACCGTGTTGTGATCGGACGGACGTGTCGAGTGATCGAAATAGACATTATTCTCTATCTGTTGGTAAAGGTTGTGCGTTGCCATTCGCGCGAAACCCAGGGCTCCGCACTGGGCTCTACTCTCTCAGTCCTTCGGACTGAAAACCGTTGGACGGGACTGAAAACCGTTGGACGGGCACGCGATACCGTTGGACGGGCACGCGAAACCCAGGGCTCCGCCCTGGGCTCTACTCTCTCAGTCCTTCGGACTGAAAACGTTGGAAAACCGTTGGACATGCGCGCGATACCCAGAGCTGCGCCCTGGGCTCTACTCTCGCAGTCTTTCGGACTGAATACGGGGCGTTCAGCGGATGGTCATGTAGGCCTGAACCCGCCTTACCGGGGCCGGGCGGCCGGGCGGCGTCGCTGCACGGGCGGGGCGGGTTCGTTGAGCTCGATGACGGGGCGGTTGGGCACGAACGGGTCGCCGATTCCCGGTTCGGGCGGCTGGGCGTCGGGCTCGCCCGCGGCCGTTTCCGGGGCCGAGACGACGGCCAGTCCCGTCGACAAGAGGTTGAGCCAGGCCTGCCGGGGGGTGCGCCTGCGCGTGACGACAGGACCCTCCGGCGTGTCCTCGACGACCGAGGTCGCCGGCCCTTCCTTGTTCCTGAGCGCTTCCACAATCGCGGTCGCCTGTGCGCGATCTCCGGCCGACCACAGGACCTGGGCCTTGATCGACAGCAGGTCGGCCCTCGCGCCCGCAGTGGTCTGGAAAGGCTCGAGCTGCTCGATCAAGGTCAGCGCGGCCGCGCGGTCGTCACCGAGGTATTCGAGGAACAATCGATCCCAGAGGTCGCTGGCGTCCGTCGCGGACGCGGGCAGCGCGTTCCCCAGCCGCGCAAGCCGGGCGAGCCGAGGGATGAGGTCCGGCCGGGCGTCGAGCTCTCCAGGCAAGGGGAGGCTGGCGGGGCGGGCGATGGGTTCGTCGGCGGTCGTCTCCACGAGAGCACCCGCGAGCAGCCCGCGGGCGCGGTCGGCCAAAAGGGAGCGCCAGGCCCGCTCATGAAACGGGTTGGCCGCGATCAGCCAGGTGGCCTCGGTGGCCGGTTCGAGCAGGCCGACTTCACCGAATCCCTCGTTGCCCTCGACTCGAAACGCCGCGAGGCCGCCGTCGGGCGACATCGCCAGGGCGCTGATCGCGATCCCGGGATCGAGGGGATGAAAGCGCTTGTAGACATGATGCTCGGCGGCCGAACCCCAGATCAGGGCCGTGTCGCCCGCGGAATGCCGCGCGGTCAGGAGGCAGCGCTCGCTTTCTTGAGCGACGTCCCATGCGCAGGCGAGCGGTTCGCCGGCCTCGCCGTGCAGGGCGAGCCCCATCGCCAGGACCGTCGCCGGGCTGTCGCGATCGAGAAAGACCCGCGCCAACTCGACCTCGCCACCGCCTGGACCTGGCTTGAACCGGGCCAGGTAGAGCGACCCGCCGTCCCTGGCCCACCGAGGCGTTCCCCAGACCACCCCGCGCGCGACCGGCCTCCGCGCCGGCGCCAGCCCCAGCCCCTTGCGCTCGACCAGAAAAAGCCCCGTGGTTTCGCCTTCGAAGCCGATGAACGCCAGTTGTCGCGCGTCCGGTGCGAAGGCGGGGTCCATCGCCCCCTCGAGGGTTGCTTCGACCCGGCCTTCATCCATGCGGATGACGGCCAGCGCGGGCGCGACCCCGGGGACGTCGAGCGCCAGCATCGACCCATCCCGGCTCCAGGCCGAGCGACCCAATCCCCAGGTCGATTCCACGGCTCGATCGAGGACGAAACGCTCCTTGACCACGATGACGCGATCGGGATCGGAGGCGGAACGGCTGACGACCTCGAAGCGCCCCCGGGCCAGCGCTCGCGGCGGGTTTTGCTCGGCGGGCGCGAATCGACCGAAGGCCAGCACACGGCCGCGCGGACCCCAGACGGGTGCTGAGAGCGGCCAGGACGACTCCTCGATCAGGACCGATTGCCGGGACTCGGCCCGGGTCGCCCAGATCCGGTAGCGATACCCCGAATGGTCGCTCGATCTCGCACGATCCAGAAACGCGAGCCACTCCCCGTCCGGCGACCAGGTCGGCGCGGAGCCCGAGAACCCTGGCGACGGCGAGGGTTGAATCCAGGCGGTCAACACGAGCGAAAACATGATTGCGTGCATGGATCTCGCTCGGTTGGGATCGTTGCGTTCCGGGGCGTGGGAATCGGCCTTCTCGCCGCTCTTTCCTCGGTTGCCCGCGATCGGCGGGAGCAAACTTCAGGAAAGTATAAGCCCGAAGGGGGCTGGGGGATAGTCGATCTGATTTGACCGGGGCTGGCGAGATTGTAAGCTATGGCTGCCGTCGAGTGCTTTCTTGGGCGATCAGGGTCCGAGCTTGCTCGACGGGTTGCTGGGACGTTAGGATGTCGAACGTGCGGGTTCGACGACGAGCGGGGCCTGGCCGGGCGACCGGCGGAGGGCCGACTGGCGCTCCCGGGTCCACCACTCTTTGATTGACCTCGAGGATCCTCATGCGTTTCGTCTTGATCGACCGTGTGCTCGAAGTCGAAACCCACGGCAACCGTCTGGCTGGCGTGCAGACCTTCTCGGGTTCGAGCCCCAAGCTCACGGGCGTGAAGAATCTGTCGCTGGCGGAAGAGTATCTCAGCGATCATTTCCCTGGCTTCCCGGTGATGCCGGGGGTGCTGATGCTCGAGGCCTTGACGCAGGCGGGCGCCTGGCTGATCCGCGAGATGGAGGATTTCTCGCACAGCGTGATCGTGCTCAAGCAGGCCAAGACGATCAAGTACGGCAGTTTCGTCGAGCCTGGCCGCCAGCTTGAGATCCGGGTCGAGATGACGGCGTCCGACCCGACCGATTGCACGTTCAAGGGTTTGGGGATCATCGACGGGCAAGAGATGGTGAAGGGCCGGTTCGTGCTCACCCGTTACAACCTGCGCGACAAGAACCCCGAGCTGCACACCTTGGACGCGAGCATCGTCACGGGGCTGCGGGATCTTCATGCGACGCTTCGCAAGGGGTCGGTCGGCGCCCGCGTGATCTCGCGCAGACCCGCCACGGCGACGCAGACGACGGCGCTGGCCTGAACGCACGCCGGCTCTTGCACCTTTCTCATGCCCGCTCCCGGCCCTGGCGTACGCTGACCTTGATCGTCCTGATCCCCGAGGATCGGTCAAGTTCAAGGATGTTGGATCGAGGGGCGAGCCTCTCATCAGAATTGGCGTCCGGTTGACGGACGCGGTGAAGTGGATCAAAGACCGTCCAGTCACATCCCGCGGGGAATCGAGAACGATCTGGATCTCTCATGATCGAGCGCCTTTACGTAGACAACTTCCGCTGCCTGGTGAACTTCACGCTCGACCTTGCCGATCGACCTTCCGCCCTGCTGATCGGGAAGAACGGCGCGGGAAAGTCGACGGTGCTTGAGAGCCTCAAACTGTTTCAGAGGATCTGCCGTGGCGCCGGCCGCGTCGGCGGTCTCATCTCGGCGAGCGATTTCACCCAGAACCGCACCGATCGCCCCATGCGGTTCGAGGTGGATGCGAAGCTGGAGAACAAGCGGTTCAAGTACGGGGTCGCGTTCGAATGGCCGACGGGTTTCCGCGAGGCGCGCATCTTGGATGAAACCCTGGAGGTCGACGGGGTGGCCGTCTTCACGCGCGACCAATCGAAAGTTCAACTCGTGGGCGGACCCGCGTTCGGCATCGATTGGCATATCTTTGCGCTGCCGGTGATCAACGAGCCGCCTGGCGAACAAGCGATTCGTGTGATGAAGAGATTCTTCGCTGAAATGATCCTGATCGCGCCGATTCCAGCAAACATGACGGGGTTTTCCCAAGAAGAGTCGACGGAGCTTGAGCCCGACGCCGCGAACTACGCCTCGTGCTTGCGAGCCCTGCTTGCGCAAAAGCCCGCGGCGTATACCGTGTTCGACTCGCACATCAAGGCGGTGGTCACGGATTTCTCGTCGATCGAGAATGTCGCACGCGGCGAAAGCGGCACTCAATTAGTGGTCAAATTCGCGCAGGAGACCGCGCCGCGCGGCCTCTCGGTCGAGTACAAGGCGCTCTCGGACGGCGAGAAGTGCTTCTTCTTGAGCGCGTACATCATTGCTTCCAATACGGTCGCTTCGCCCGTCTTCTGCATGTGGGACGAGCCGGACAACCACCTTTCGCTCTCGGAAGTCGGCCAGTTCATCACGGGCTTGCGGAAGATGACCAATCGGAGCGGTCAATTCATCGCGACGACCCATCATCCGGAAACCGTTCGCAAGTTCTCCGACGAAACCACGCTCGTGCTCGCGCGTGAGTCTCATCTCGAGCCCGTGGTCGTGAGTTCGCTCGCCGGCTTCAGCTACGGCGGCGACCTGATCAACGCTCTGATTCGCAACGAGATCATCGGGTGAGCATGAACAAGTTCCTCAAGCACGTTTATGTCATCCCGGAGGACGACGCCGATCGCCAGATCGCCGTTGGATTCGTCGACCATCCCCAAGTGAAGCACACGCGGATCCAGGTCATGCCGCCCGCGGGTGGATGGACCAAGGTGAAAGACACGTTTCGCGAAGAATATCTCCCAAGACCGCGCGATTACCCGGACGCTCACGTCGTGATGCTCATCGACTTCGACGGCCAGGTCGAGGAGCGCAAATTGGATTTTGAGCAGTCGATCCCAGCGGAGTTCAGATCGCGCGTGTTTGTGATCGGCTCGAAGGACACGCCCGAGAGGCTCAAGAAAGAAGCCAAGCAGAGCTTCGAGAAGATCGGCGAGTCGCTGGCCGATGAGTGCGACGCGGACGCGGTGGAACTTTGGGATCGCGAACAACTGGTCCATAACAAGGTCGATCGGCTGCGTTTGGTTGAGACCGTCAAGCCATTTCTGTTCGAAGACGCGGATCAAACTGGGGCCGCATGCCGAGATTGATGTGACGGCCAGTGAGACGGACACGACCGACTCGGCCGCCCCATGAATAGAGGGCTCGGAGGGTGGCGTGGCGACGGCGGTCTGGGCGCCGCCGCGGCCGACTTTTGACGTCGCCGTCGAGATGCCGGACCAAGACGAGTACGAGGTGCGGGTCTATGACACCCAGCGGCACCGACGGCTGGTGGCCGCGGTCGAGATCATCAGCCCCGCGAACAAGGACCGGCCGGAACATCGCCGGGCCTTCGTCGCCAAATGCGCAGCGCTGCTTCAGCAGCGCGTCTCGGCCGCCTTGGTCGACCTGGTCACGACGCGTCGATTCAATCTCTACGTCGATCTGCTGGAACAGCTTGGCCAGACGGATCCTTCGCTGGCGCCCGAGCCCCCCGTCGTCTACGCCGCCGCCCGCCGGTGGGCGCTCGAGGAAGACGCCTGGCACCTCCGGGCGTGGACTCACAGCCTCAAGATCGGTCAACCGCTGCCATTGCTGCCGCTCTGGCTGGCCGACGAGCTGGCGCTGCCGCTGGAGCTGGAGGCGACCTACGAGGAGACCTGCCGCATTCTGCGCATTCCGTGATGAGTCAGGCCACGTTACCCACCCGTCGTTGCCGGAGCTGATCGCGTGGGTCGATCACGGGGCCAGCCGACGCGAGTCGGGCGAGACGGCCCGTGCGTGATTCCAGGTTTTGCGTTCCGAGATCCTGGGATGGCGCGCCCCAAAAAGATCAGGGCCGGAATGATTCCGGCCCTGATCTTTCGAGAGTGCTTGTCGTGAAGCGAAGGGCGCTCGGCGGTCTTAGCGTCGCGACTTGTGCCTGGCGTCGATCGCGTAGATCCCCGAGTCATGGACCAAGGCGCTCCTGACCGGATGCCTGACGATGGTCTCGGCCGCCTTGGGCCGGTGGGTGATCTTGAGCTTGTGGGTCTTCCCGACGTGGACCGAACCCGCTGGCGGATCGATCCCGGCCGCCGGCGGCACATAGCCGTCAGCGACGGGCACGAAGGGCAAGACGACGTTGTGGAAGGTGTAGATCGCGGCGACGAAGTCACCGCCGACGAGCCCATCTCCCGACGGGAACGTCCCGTAGAAGTTGCCGCTCATGGCGTTGCCGGCCACGTCCTGGATTCCGTGATTGCCGACGCCAGAGTCGATGACCACCAGGTACCGGCCGCCCCGGAAGGTGCGACCGTTGTTGAAGACCACGTTGACCACCACCGGATCGCTGGGAAGAGCGCCCGGGGTGTAGCTGATGCTCGTGGGCAAGATCATCTTTGGCACATGAACATAGCTCACGAGCGGCTTGGCCGTGATGTGGTAGAAGGCCGAGTTGGTGAGGCTCGCCAGGTCCATCCCGCTCAGGTTGTCCTGGTAGGTCACGGTCAACGTCGCGTCGAACCGGTCAAAGGTCAAGGCGGTGATCACCGGCGGCGTGGCGTCGACGACCAGATTGCTCACGATCGTGGACAGGGGAGAGACCGTCTGGCCGAACTGATCGGTTGCGCTGGCGGTGATCGTGTAGGCGCCCTGGGCCAGCATGTTCGATGTCATGGACCAGGCGCCGTCGCTGCCGGCCTGGACGTTGCCGATCGCGACGCCGTTGGCAAACAGCGTGACGTGGGCGTAGGGCTCGGGAGTGCTCGTTCCGGCGACCAGGACGGTGCCGTAGAAATTCGGCTGAGTGACGTTGGTGATCGCGTCGAGGTTGTTCTTGCCGCTGTCGCTCGCCGGGTTGAGAATGCCGGCGACGGCGATCGGGTTGTCCGCGACGTTCGCCGTATTGGTCACCGTCAGTTTTGAGCCGCCCACGTCCGTGATGTTGACCGTGACCACGTAGTGACCCACCCCGCCGTTGACTCCCGAATCGGCGTAAGTATGGGCGCCGAGCACGTCGAAGACCGTTCCCGCGCCGCCGGGCTGGCTGATCGTGGCAGTCGACGGCGGCGTGCCGTCGCCCCAGTCGATCGTGGCCGTGAAGTCGCTGATCGGCGCCAGTGAGTTGGCGTCGGTGAAGGTGGCGACCGGCTGTCCGCTCGCCACCGAGTCGAAGAGCGGCGGGGCGAACTGCGGGGTCGGGAAGACCGTCGCCTCGGTGGTGTTGAACGGGGTTTGAACCGGGGCCGCGAGCGGCGCGTCCGTGATCAAAGCCGTGGACGAGACGACGGTGGCCGCGCCACCGACATCGCTCACATTGATGGTGATCGGGAATTGCCCCTCCTCGGCGTAGGTGTGGCTGCCGAGGAGCTCGAACACGGTATTCGAGGCGGTGGCGCCGACTTGCGTGATCGTGAGCGTGACGGGCGCGATCGGCAAGCCGTCGCCCCAGCCGCCGATCGGCACCGTGGCCGTGAAATCACCCGGCGTGGCGAGCGGATTGGCGTCGACGAAGGTTCCGAGCAGTTGGGGAATCGTGCTCGAGGCGCCCTCCGGGCCGTTGATCGTCGTTCCATTGGAACTCGTGAGCGCTGCGTCGAGCACGGTGATGGCGAGAGGCAGGACGACGGGCAAATTCGCCGGGTTGCCCACGTCCGTGAACGTGACGGTGGGGGGAGTGGACGGTGGTCCTTCCTCCGCGTAGGTGTGGCTGGCGATCACAAAGAACACGTTGCCGCCACTCGCCGGGTCGCCCCCTCCGAGCTGAACCATGGCCGTGCTGACCGGCGAGCCGTCGCCCCAGTTGACCTGGGCGTTCCAGTCCTGGACCGTGGAGCTTGGGCTCGTGTCGACGAAGGTGGCCAGGGTGACCATGCCCGTGCTCTGACCTTCGACGGCCTGCACCGGCACGGCAGTCGGGTTCGTCAAGCCGGGATCAAGACCAGGGCTGTTGCGTGGGATGGAAAAGTTGTTGGTATCCAACGTCACCGCGCCGTTCAACGCCAGCGCCCGCCCGTCCAGAAAGCTCGCGCCGGTCGTCACCGTGATACTCGTGTCGGCGAGGATATTCCCCTCGAAAACAGTGCCCGTCCCGATGGTCGCCGAGCTGCCGACCTGAAAATACACGTTGGAAGCCTGAGCGCCATTGATCAGGGTGATGGACGAGGAGGCCGCCGTCGTCAGCGTGCTCCCGATCTGGAAATCGAAACGCGCGTTGGGGTTGCCCTGAGCGTCGAGCGTGAGCGCTCCCGTCAGTTGAGCGGACGTCGCGTAGAAATAGACGCCCGGAGTGAGGGTGAGCCCACCCAGATTCACGCCGGTCAAGACCGTCGTGGGCGTCTCGCCCTGGATGACGCCGTACGCCGTGGCGAGATCCGTCTGTGCGTGACTCGCGAGCGTATCCCCGGCGTGAATGCTCCCACTGGTCACGACTCCCGGAGGGAAGCCGGTGATCGAGGTTCCCGGGCTGACGCCGACGTTGCCGATGATGGTGGTCGCGCCGGTATTGGTAACCGTCGACCCGCCCAGCACCGCGAACGTGCTGGCCGCGCCCAGCGTCACGCTCGCCAACAGGACTCGGTCTTCACACTGTTCAATCGCTTGCTCGGCCAGCCGATACCGGGCGCGGTTCTGGCGCGAGACGCGTTGGGACGACGCGGACAAAGCTTTTCGCCCCATTCCCCAGTCAAGAATCGTCATTGATGTAGTCTCCTAGCAGGAAGCCCCCATGGGCTGAAAAGGAGTCGAACCCCACCGGATCAACATGAATGTCGATCGGTGAATACCCGACATATGAGTAGCCCGATTGTCGGCGTGGCCGTTCAGATGATCTGAAGAAGCGTCGCCGAATGGCATTGGCAACTCCCGCGTGCTAGGCGCGGCGTCGGAACCCGCATGATGGAGTCAATCGCGATCTAGATTCAGCCTGCTGGCTGACGTTGTTCCTCCGAGAAAAGAATGAACGCCCTCGCGTCTGGTTCACTTGGCCTTTGGTTTGGAGGAGCCAGGCGGGAGTGTTTGGGCAGAATAAGCAAAGTAATACATGGAAATGGAGATTGCAAGGGTGTGGACAGCTAAATCTCAAAATACTTAACAACCAAGATTCTGTACGAATGATATACGTGTACTGAACACCGCTGCGGCCGACCGACCGGATCCTCGTCCCGAAGTCGTGTGATCGCCACAAGTTGGCGAATGGCCTCGGGACGAGGATCCGCTGAACAAGAGGATGAGGATTCGCGTGGTTCTGGGGTCGACCTGACTGTCACACCGTCTCAAGAAAAACCGTCTCGGTACGAGGTGCGCGTCCAAGCCGTCGAGCGGCATCGCCGGCTCCTGGGCGCGGTCGAGTGTATGAGTCCCGCGATCAAGGGCCGGCCGAAACATCGCCGAGCCTGGGTCGCAAAATGCGCGGTTCTGTTTCAAGGTCCGGCGGACCCCTCGGCGTCTCGTGCTTCTTCTGGAGACACGCCGACTTCGAGGCTCGCGCTTGCGCCGCGGGGTCGCGCCGGTTCTCGATCAGGGGACCGCGACCCGCTCCGCCGCCAGCAGGCGGACCGGGCCGAGCAGGCCCGAGGCAACCGGGGCGTCGCCCTTCTTCCAGAGCCGCCAGCTCGTGAAGCTCAGTCGGCCCGTGGGGCTGGGGCGGCCCGCTTGCAACCAGCTCGGCCACGTCTGGAGCGTCCCGTTCGGGTTGCGCTGGCTGTCCTCCGAGAGTGCCTCGTCGGCGATCAGCCGATTGACCCAGAGGTTGACCACGGACACCTCCAGCTGGTTCGAGCCCGGCCGCGCCGCCGCGGTCGCGTCGACGCGGTACGGGGACTTCCACAGGATGCCGAGGTCCTGGCCATTGAGAGTCACCGAGGCCATCACCTCGACGCGGCCGAGGTCGAGATCGAGCCGCCGCGACGCCCCCGACAGATGGGCCGGCGCCTCGAAGGTCGTCCGATACGTGGCCCTGCCTGAATACGCCTTGACCGCCGGGTCGGGGTGGTCGCTCCACGAGACGAGCCGGTCGAGCGCGACCGGCCCTGGCGCGCCCCGGCCAGGTCCGAAACGCAGCTCCCACGGGCCGCCCACGACCAGCGGCGATGGCACCGCGGCGACCGCGACCTGGCGCGTCGTTCCGGAGGCGGCCTTGAGCTCATAGACGCCCGGTTGCCAGGCCAGGACCGTCAGCCGGCCGTCGCTCGCGCGCTCGATGTCGGCCGCGCGCTCGGGGGGCGCTGGCAGCGTCATCTCGATCTCCCGCGGATCCGGAGCGGTGGCCGTGAACGAGCGGCCGTCGACCGTGTAGTCGACGACGAGGGTCTTGACCACCTGGGGCGCGGGGTCGTCTCCCTCGGCCAGCCGCGCGACCTTGAACCGCGTCTCGCCCTGGTCGAACATCCGCTGGACCTTTTCGCGCACGTCGCGGGTGCGTTTGGGGTCGCCGGGCACGCCATAGACGGCTTTCCGCACCACGATCGTCGCCCGGTCCTCGGGCGCGGGGATGGTGATCCGGCCGTCGCGTCTGAGGGCGACGATCGGGTCGACAGGCGCGGCGGCGGGCCGGAACAGCACGAAGACCGAGCCGCTCGGTTCGAGCCTTAGCGGCAGTCGCGTGATTCCGCCCGACTCGTGATACACGGCCGCCGGCTCGATTCGCCCGGTGTCGGGGCGCCAGAGCTCCGGCGCCCGCCCGGCCACGCGGAACGAGGCGACGGCTTCCACGTCCCGCGACCGGCCGTTGGCAACGAAGTACAGATCGACGTCGTGGAGTTGCTTGTGGATGTAGCGCAGCGGCGGTTGGGAGACGAAGTCCGGGTGAACCCCTTGCGACGCGAGCACCTGTTCCGGAGTTCGATCCGCGATGATCCCGCCGCGGCCCCAGAGTGCGTCGGCGAGCGTGCGAACCTCGTCGTCACAGGCCGGGTACCGTGACAGGCTCGGTGACTTGATCGGCCTGGGTCCGACGACGACGGCCCCGGCGTCGACCAGCTCCTTGACCTTGCGGAGCAGGGCGGGGGTCATCGTTTCCGACGGCGGCAGCACCAGCACGCGGTAGCTCAGGCCGTCGGGCAGGACGAGCCGACCGTTACGGGCGGTCACCCTCGTGATCAGGGCTTCCGGGGTGCAGCCGTCGAAGTTATAGGGCGAGCGATCGGTCCTGCGCGGCTGGAATGCGCGGGGCGCGCCCTCGGGCTGAAGCTCGAGGATGTCGGCCACGAACCGCCCCTGTTGGAGCAGGAACTGGCACCGCGCCAGATAGTCATGCCATGGCCGCGACTGGTCCCACCAAGTTTGCGTCCGCTCGTAGTGGAGGCCCCAGGGGCCCATCGACATGCCGGGCGCGACGTCGCGCCAGGGTTGCAGGGCGTAGCGGTGCACGACGAAGCGGTTGATCCCCTCACAGAAGGCCCAATCGCCGAGATCCTTGATCGCGCCCGGGTGGCCGAGCCACTTTTCCTGGTCGTCGGCGGTGAACGCCTCAGCGCCCAGGATCGGTTTGCCGTGGATGTGGGCCGCCGAGGCCATCTCGCGGCAGCTCTCGGCCGCCCCGAACTTGGCCCACGACCAGAACTCGGCCATGGGCTCGTCCGCCCGGCCGGCGAAGTCCATGTCCACCAGCGGCCCGTCGCCGTAGGCCTCGATCGAGAGCCGCAGCCCGTCCCGGTGCGCCAGCTCGCGGATCACGTCGGCGTAGTTCGCGAGCAGCAACTCGGCAATGGTCTGGCGGAGATCCCACAGGAACCGCTCGGAGACCTCCAGGCTGTCGACCACGCGCCCGGTCATCACCGGCAGGAACGGCCGCGGATCATAACCCCGGCGGTTCCGGAACTCCTCGGGGAGGCGTGGCGTCCAGTTTTGCGAGCCGACCTCCCAGCTATCGATGTGGGTGGCGACGAGCGTCCGGCCCGCCAGCGGGCCGACGTCGGCGACGAGCCGGCCCATGAACGCCCGGTAATGGGCCTCGGCCGCCGCCCGGTCGAGCTTGTCGCACTCGAGCCCGCGCCCCGACGCGGGCGCAGGGTGGTTTTCCTTGCCGGTCGACGTGTGGCCGAACCGCACGATGGTCCACTGGCCCTCGGGCACATCCCAGGCGAGCCGGCCCGAGGCGTCCATCCGGCCGGTGAGGTCGATGACGCGATCCCGGGGGATCATTGCGCCCGCGGGAGCGGCCGGCCAGTTCGCCCGGGGCGCGATCGGACGGGCGACGTGAAAGGACTTGGCCGCGATGTCCTCGATGCGGTACGTGCTTGTCGGGGCCGGGAAGGCGAGCACCGCGATCTCCCGGTACGAGCCCGCCACGATTTGTGGTCGGGGGAGCTGGCCCTCGAATCGCCGCGGGCCGGCGGCGGCGGTCTCGGTCCAGACCACTTTCTGCATCGACTGGTCGGGCTTGACCCAGGGCCCACCGCTGCCGTTCCAGCCGGCGTCGTTGTTCATGTTGACCTCGAGGCCGAGCCGTTTCGCCTCGGAGCAGACGTGCTGGAACAGCTCCCGCCACCGGGGCGATGCAAAGGCCACGGGCCCGAGCGGAGCGCCTTGGTCGACCTCCATGATGAGCACCCCTCCGACGCCGGCCCGTTCCATCGCCTCCAGGTCGGCGGTGATCCCCTCGCGGGTGATGTTGCCGTTGAGCCAGAACCAGTAGACCCACGGTCGGGCGGCGGCGGGCGCCCTGGCGAAGCCGCGCTCGAGATCAGCGCCTTCGCGGGCGCGCGCCCGCGACGAATCGAGACCCAGCAGACCCAGCAGCACGCTGGCGACGACGATCGACCATCGCGCTGCGGATCGTTGCGTTTTCATGGGAACCCCCCGGTTGATGCCGTTGAGTGATCGTTGGGTTTGTGGCCAAGAGGCCGCTTCAAAACGGCCTCTCAGCAAACGTGGACGGTCGTCAAGCCCAGCAGGCGGCCGAGCTTGTCGAGTTTGCCGGCCAGGCGGCCGACTCCGACGGCGCAGTGGTGGGCAGGCCCGTGTGCGCTCCATTGCTCGACAAACCGCCGGGCGCCCACGGCGAAGCGGTAGCGGCTGTTGGTATTGC
>DAIDHE010000330.1 GCA_027459775.1 Planctomycetales bacterium
GCCCGCGACCGTCGCCCTGCCGATCCTGACCGCGAAATCCCTGGGGCCGCCGCGAGCGAGCAGCCACCAGAATCATAAGGCGAGACCCGCCGTCTCCTCGACTTTCGCGAGGCTTTCGATCAAACCCTGACAGTCGCCCAGTTCGTCCTTTTTTTCCCAGCCACCCACGATTCACCTGGCGGCCCTTGTTCATCGCACGGCTTGTCAGTGACCAGGGATCGGAAGCATCAGCGTAAGTCTCATGCCTATCATCAAGTCAGGACGCCGAACCTTCGTCGTCCAGCGCCGAGGTCGAGTGTTTCCGGTGGTTTCTCACGGCATTGCGACGCCAGTTTTCCGCCTGTAAAGCCCGAAAACCTTGGGTTCCGTCCCGCCATCGTGCCACGCGCGAGAGCCCCCGAGGTTTTTGGGGCGTCGTCTTCTGTTCCATCAAGTCCTGAAAAAGCCGCTCTTGGTCGTCCACGCGGAAGACGCGAGCGACTCGTCCGCGACCGTCGCCCTGCCGATCCTGACCGCGAGATTCCTGGGCCGCCGCCAATCAGCCCGTCCCACACGTCGCCCGTCCCACGTCGCCCCCTCATGGGGCGCGTACGTGGCCAGAGATTGGCTTCGGAGAGCGTCTTGAGCATCCCCGTGACCGTCCCCGGCGACACGTGAAGCGCCTGTGCGATCAGCCCGGTTCCCACGGCGGTTCCCGGCGGGTTGGCGGCCGCGATGAGCGCGATCGTCTTCACGTAATTCTCGACCGTCAGGCTAGGCACGATGCGTCCTCGTCGGCGAGCGCTCGCTCAGGGGTAGAAAGCGGCAACCGCGAATCCATCCTTGAAATGGTAAACCAGCCAGGAGCCAAACGAAAGGCAGTCAAGAACCGGCGACCGCCGCGGGGGTCGATTCGCCCGCCCTCGAACCCCGCTGCCTCGTGGCGTGGCGACATCATCGCGGGTCGTGAGCCAGCCAAAACCGAGACGACTCTTGGCCCCGCCTGGCGGGTATCGTACTCTATCGACTCGCGATCACTCGTCCCAACGCTCCCGATCGAAATGGACCACGATCCCGGCGATCGTTGCCCGGGCATGATGCTCGCGAATCGTGATCGGCGAGCGCTCCTTCGTGCTCCGCCGCGGCCCTGGTATCGAGCCCCCATGATGAACCTCGATTGGCCAACCACCGCGACCCGACGGGCGCCTGGAATCCACGGGCGGCGCCGGGCGATCCGGCTCGGATTCGAACAGCTCGAGCAACGGATCGCGCTCACAATCAATTTTGTGTTTGATTATTCGTATGACAGCTCGGGCTTTTTCACCGCCAATCCCCAGGCCAAGACGGTGTTGCAAGAGGCCGGCCAGATTCTCGGCAGCCAGCTCACGACCAATCTGGCCGCGATCACCCCCGACCCCGGCGCGGGCGACACGTGGACGGCGACCAGCTTCAACCCCAGCAATACAAGTGAAAGCATATCGATCAGCAACCCGACCATCGCGGCCGACACGATGGTGGTCTACGTGGGGGCTTCCGCGGGAAGTTACGCGGGCTTTGGGGGGCCCGGCGGATACACCGTCTCGGGGTCGACCGACTGGCAAAACCTGGTGGCCGCGCGGGGACAAGCCGGGGCCCTGGCGAACCCGCCGACCGGATTCGGTCCCTGGGGAGGCTCGGTCTGGTTCAATCAGAACCAGAGTTGGGATTTCTCCGGAACCCAGGGCTCGAGTTTTCTCGGAGTCTCGCTCCACGAATTATGCCACGTGCTGGGCGTGGGAACGGCGGGCTCGTGGTACACCGACGTCAACCGCTCGACCAATGTCTTCACCGGGGCCAACGCCCTTGCCGTCTTCGGTGGACCCGTGCCCCTCGACACCACCGAAACCAATTCTCTCGACGCCCACTGGGCGCTGGGCACCATCTCCGGCGGCCATTACGCACTCATGACCCCCGATGTGGGCGACTACGTCATGACGCCGCTCGATTGGGCCGGGCTGCGAGACGTCGGATGGACGATGGGCCAGCTCGTTTTCTCCGTGGAACCGCCCGCCGCGATCGCGCCCGGACAGGGGTTTGGCATCGTGGTCGACGTGGTCGATCCCATGGGTCAGGTTGTTACGACGTTTGACGGTCAGGTGACGCTGGCACTCATGGGAGGCTCGGGGAGCGCTGTCCTGGGAGGCGCGACCACGGTCATGGCTCAAGCCGGCGTGGCCTCGTTCACGGGGCTCGGCGTGGGACAAGCCGGCGCGGGTTACACGATCGACGCGACCGCGGCCGGAGCCACGTCGGCCGTCTCCACGAGCTTCACCGTCGCGCCGGCGCTCTCGCTCGTCTTCACGGCCGAGCCTCCCAGCCCGATCGTCGCCGGAGCTCCTTTTGGATTGAGCTTCCAGGTCGACGGATCGGGCGCTCAGGTGGACTCTTCGTATGACGGCTCGGCCACGCTCGCCCTGGGAGCCGTGAGCTGGACGATCCCCGTCCAGGCGGGGCTGGCGAATGTGTCGGGATTGGTTCTGGACGCGGCCGGCACGGGACTGGTGATCACCGCCAGCGCGGCGGGGGCCGCGTCGGCGACGACCAGCCCTTTCGCCGTCGTCCCCGCCCCGGCGTCCAAGCTGGTCGTGACAACCGCCCCACCGAGCATCGTCGTCCAGGGGACCGTCTCCACCGTCGCGGTCGCGGCCGAGGATCCCTTTGGCAACATCGTCACGTCCTTCAGCCAACCGGTGACGCTCACCCTGATCAATCTCGACCACCCCGGAGTCGTCTATGACTCAGCCTCCGCCGTGCCCGTGAACGGGGTCGCCTTTCTGTCACTCGACCCCAAGTTCGTCGGCTCGGGCTTTGTTCTCGAGATGTCGGACGCTCCCGGAACGTTCACCACCCAGACCAGCGCGTTCGAGGTTATTTCCGAGCTCGCGTCCAGGCTGGTGGTGACGACCGAGCCGGCCGCCGCCGTCTCCTTCAACGGGATCGTCCATTTCGTCGTCTCCGCCGAGGATTCCTCGGGGAACCTTGCGAGCTACTTCAATCAGGCGGTGACGGCCGACCTGGTCAACTCGAGCGAGCCTGCCGCCGCGCCCGTCTCGGCGACCGCCTTGGCGGTGAACGGCGTCGCCTCGTTCGCGATCGCCGTGGATTTCGGCGGCGTCGGCCTGATTTTTCGATTGAGCAGCGAGCAGGGCCAGTTGACGGGGTCCACGAATCCTTTCACCGTGGTCGTCGGCTCGGGTTCTGGTTCTCCTCCGAGCACGACCTCCGGCCAAGCGGGGGCGACGGCGGTCTTCAAGGGAAAACGCCTGACCGCGGTCGACATCGCGGCCCAGTTCATCGCGAGTGGGGGCGGTCTCCCGACGGGCTTGGTGATGGTCGAGACGACGATTCGCCCGCACGGCCGAAACCATAAGCCTCAATTCAAGATCCTGGGAACGAGGCGGCTGGTCCAGGGCCAGATGGAAATCGCGTTCAAGCCCAATCAAGTCCTGAAAAAGCCGCTCCTGGTCGTCTATGCTGGAGACGCGAGCGACTCGCCCGCGACCGT
>DAIDHE010000377.1 GCA_027459775.1 Planctomycetales bacterium
CTCGCGAACCGATATCCGATGACCCCGACCACGCCCACGAACGCGACCATGAGCACCGCCAGGACGCTGGCGATGATGCAGCCGTAGAAGAAGCAGCCGCGCTGCTTGGGCGGCTGGAACGACTCCGGGTTGTATTTGGGCGCCTGGAAGAAATCGGGATCGTTGGTCGCCATGGTGTTGCTCGATACGCCTGGGGATAGTCGCTCGGGTTCGCGTCATCGCATCACGGGCCGGCCGAACCTCCGGCCCGTGATGGAATGTTCGTTTCCAGGCTAGAAATCTTGGTCGGGTCGCGGCGAAATGTCGAGACTCGACCGCGCGGATTTCGTGTTCCGGGTCGGTCTTCAGGCGATTGACGTCACGCCGGGGATGGGAATCGGCGCCGTCGGCAGCGAGCCGAAGGCGTATTCGCGAGGGCTCAGATCTTCCTTCGATTTCAGGATCATCTCGGGCGTGACGACCTTGCCGGTGTAGGCGGCGGCGCGGCCCATGAGCGCCAGCAGCGTGCTGTTGGCCGCCTGCGCGCCGTTGTTCAGGGGCTTGCCGGCCCGGATCGCGGCGAACAGCTCGTCGTGCTCGGACTGATACATGTCGTGCGGGCGCTTGTCGCTCCGGTAGCGCCAGCGATTTTTGCCGCTGATCGAATTGCCGAAGACGTCGGCGACGCCGTCCGAGCCGAGGATGTAATCCTTGACCTGGCTTGCCGTGTTGATCCAGTGCCGGCAGTGGTGATAACCGCGGACGCCGTCGGGATACTCATAGACGACGGAGAAGTGGTCGTAGATGTTGCCGTACTTGGCGTCGGTCCGCGATTGGCGGCCGCCCACGCCCCAGCAGTGCGTCGGCTGCTTGTCGCCGGTGGCCCACCCCATGGTGTCGATGCCGTGGATCGCCTGCTCGACGATGTGGTCGCCCGAGAGCCAGTAATAGTAATACCAGTTGCGCATCTGGTATTCCATGTCGGACGAGCACTGTTCGCGCGTCTTGCGCGGCTCCCAGACGCCCGGCGAGTTGTAGGTGGTCTCGATCGCCTTGATCGCGCCGATCTTGCCGTCAGCGACCTGCTGCATCGTCGCCCGGCGAGGCGCGAAATAGCGCCAGCAGAAGCCGTTGACGACCGAGAGATCCTTGCTCTTGGCGTCCTGGCAGGCTTTCAGGAACTTGCGCAGGCCGGGCCCGTCGACGGCCATCGGCTTTTCGACGAAGGCATGAACGCCCTTTTCGACGGCGTAGGTGAAATGGAGCGGGCGAAAATGGGGGGGCGTGGTCAGGAGCACGACGTCGACCTGGTCGATGACGTGTTTGTAGGCGTCGAAGCCGGCGTACTGTCGGTCCTTGGGGACGTCGACGCGGGGTCCGACGGTCGACGATTTGAGGGTCGAGAGCGAGTCGTCGAGCCGGTCCTGGAAGGCATCGGCCATGGCGACCAGCTTGACGTCGGAATCGGCGTTCAGCGCCTGATCGGCCGCCCCGGTGCCGCGGCCGCCGCAGCCCACCAGGCCGACCTTGATCGTCCCCGAGCCCCCGGCATGCACCAGCGGCACGGCTCCGCTCACCGCGACGGCCGCGGCGGCCGCGCCTTGCAAGAACTGACGACGCGAGCCAGGCGGCAGCGGCTCGGGCTGGGAATCAAGCGATTGTCCGGGTCGGTCGGTCATGGCGGGATTCTCCGTACCAGGCAGGAGGGTGGGTGCGCCGACCGGATGGCCCGGACAGGCGCTCAGCATGCGACATTCTAACGGTTCACCCTCGCGGATGCCACGAAAAAGCGAGGCGGGGAGTGATCAGCGCAAGTGCAAGGCAACCGGGGTGTTCGGATTCTCGAGGTCGTCCTTCGGCGCGGCGCCGTATGGCAGCTTTTTGGGCGAGCCCTCCGACCACCCAACCCGCCGCGTCATGGCCCCCGGGCGATCGCGGATCCTCAAAAAACAGCCTTTTTCAGCCATGGCTCGTTCCTGAGAGCGCTCGGGGCGCTCCATCGGGCGCTTCGCGGCTTGTCCCGGGACGGGAACCGCGGTTTCCGCGCAAATCATAGCCAGAATGGAGATTACGGCTTCGGAGCGGTTTTCGGGATATGGCACTCGGGTGGCGCTAGAACGTGATTCCGGAGCGCTTTTGGGACGAAAACGCGTCGTTTTTCGCTGAAACCTTGGCCGTTATCGCCCGCGGCTGGGCCAGTAGTGCCATGATCGACTGGGGGGGCTCAAGGCTTCCCGAAGGCTCGCGAGCGACGTACTCTGCCCTGGAGCATCCCGCTTGAGGACGCTTATGAAACCTCTATGGACAACCTAACACAGGTTTCGCTTCGTCATAATGACGAAAAAGTTCACATCGTCGTAATTTGCGATGAGACAAGAGATTAGAACCACAATTATTCTTTAAGTGAACCAATTGAAGCCACGACGGTGCGGCACGCGCCGGGGTGCGTCGCCGCTTTTGAGCGGCGCGCGAGACAGGATTCAGGGATGGTCCGAGAGCGGAGGGGCGTGTCGCGGAGTGGAGTCGTCAGGAACCCACCGCGGCTTGCCCTTTCGCTGAGAGTGTGGCATGATCGATCTAGACAATCTAGCCATGAGAAGGGAACCACGTGATGGAATGGAATCTCGCCGAGGCCAAGAACCGATTCAGCGAGGTCGTGAGGCGGGCGCTCACCGAGGGCCCCCAGCGGATCCGCCGCCGCAAGGATGCCGTGGTGGTGGTGGCGGCCGAGGACTATGAACGGCTGACGGGCCAGCGTCCTGGGTTCAAGGACTACCTGATTCGAGGCGAATCGTTCGAGGGGCTCGACCTGACCCGCGACCCGAGCCCGGGTCGAGAGGTCGACCTATGAAGACGCTGCTGGACACCTGCGTGCTCGCCGAGCTGCGCAGGCCCGAGGGGCTTGCCGAGGTGAAGGCGGCCGTGGCGGAGATCGCCGACGCGGACCTTTACCTCAGCGTGATCACGGTCGGCGAGATCGCCAAGGGGGTGGGATTGCTCGCGCCAAGCCCCAAGAAAAAGGCTCTCGCCTCGTGGCTGGGCGGTCTCGAGACAACGTTCGCCGACCGGATCCTGAGCGTCGACATCGAGACGGCCCGGCTATGGGGCGAAATCCTCGCCCGTTCTCAAAAAGCCGGGATTGTCATTCCGGGAATCGACGGACTCGTGGCGGCGACCGCGCTGCGGCACGGGCTCCGCGTCATGACCCGTAACACGCGGCATTTCGAGCCAACCGGGGCCGTCGTCATCGACCCGTGGAACCTTGGGGGATGATCGAGCCCGCGGAATCGTCGCGACGGCGATTGACGGTTTCGCGCGACCGGCCGGATCATGCCTGCCACTCGCCTTCAGCTTCCGATGGGTCATTTGCGAACGCGGTGGCGGCCTTCCTCGACGGTGGCCAGCCGCGCGCAGTCAGTCGATCACGCGCTGCGATACCCCCATGTCTCCCAGGAATCGCATCGGTCGAATCTCCTACGCCGTGACCACCTCTTCCTGGGCCAGCCACGCCGCATAGGACAACGCCTGCTGAATGTCCTCGGTTTCAAGGTCGGGGTAGTCGGCCAGTACTTCGTCCCAGCCGGCCCCGTGAGCGATCTGCCCAACAATCACCGAGACCGGAATGCGCATTCCGCGAAGACTGGCACGCCCACCGAGGATCCGCGGATCGAACGTGATGCGATCGACCATGGCTTTTCCCTGGCCCGCTTGCGCGGTGCTTCTGACTGAAAGCCGCTCCGCGCCGGCGCGAGACGACCCCGTATCGAACAACCACCGTAACACCAACCGCCGTTGGGCAGCCATGCTTCCTCAAAAGAACGCGCCTGATCCCATGAGTCGCGGGGCCTGGCGTCTCGTGGAATGGCGCCCGGGCATGACATCCCCGTTGACGCGGCGTTGCGACCCTCGCATCCTGACTTCACACGAGCGGCTTCGACGAGGAGGGTGCGCATGCCAAGAATCAAAGTGGAAATCTGCGTGAGCGACGTCGCATCGGCTCTGGCCGCTCAGAGCGGCGGGGCGGATCGGGTCGAGCTCTGCGAGAATCTCGCCGTGGGCGGGACCACGCCGAGCAGAGGCGCGATCGCCTTCGCCGTCGAGCATCTCACGATTCCTGTGCATGTCATGATTCGAGCCCGGGGCGGCGATTTCGTGGTCTCTGCGGTCGACTCGGCCGTGATGGCCCGAGATATCCAGACCGTGAAAGATCTGGGCGCGGCCGGAATCGTGCTGGGGGCTCTCTTGCCCGACGGAACAATCGACAAGCCATCACTCGAACGCATGATCGTATTTGCACGTCCACTGTCGGTGACATTTCACAAGGCGTTTGACCAGACGCCCGACCCGCTCCGGGCTCTCGACGAGCTGATCGAGCTCGGCGTCGATCGCGTGCTGACCTCGGGAGGCTGTCCGTGTGCGCGTGAAGGAGCGCAGCTCCTCGCCCAGCTTGTGAGTCGCTCCCGCGGCCGGATCGCGATCATGGCCGGCGGCGGGCTCACGATCGAGGATCTCGAGCCCATGGTCGCGAACGCCGGCCTGGGCGAGCTCCATTTCGGCTCGGCCGCCGCCGTGCTCGAGCCCAGCCGCATGAAGGGGCCCGCGCGCGACGGGTCGGACGGCTCATGGTCGCGGGTCGACCCGCGCAAGGTCGCGGCGATCGTGGCGCGGCTCGAGGCGCTGGGTCAGTGAGCGAACGCCTTGTGAGCCGCCCGGTGAAAGGCCCCCAGGATCGCGCCTCCGTCACCGCCGGGATAGCCCGCGTGCTGCACCATATAGACCAGCACCAGCCCCCGCTGGGGGTCGATCTCCATGTGGGTCGCGTACGCGCCGCCGTGGCCGCACGTCCCGAGAATCGCCGGACCCGAGGGGTCGCGCGACATCCGCGAGGTCGACCAGCCCAGGCCGTAGCCCCCCTCGCCCTTCCCCTTATTCAAGAGCTCACCCGTCTGGGTCGACGTCATCGCCCGCACCGCCGCCTCGGACACGTATCGTCGACCCTCGTGAGTCCCTCCTTCGAGGATCATCCGGCAGAAGAGCGCGACGTCGGCGGCCGTGGAAAACAAGCCCCCCGCGGGGTAAGGATGCCGTTTGCGATTTGAAAGTGGATACGCGAGCTGATCGATTTTGAGTTCGACGAGCTTCTTGTCCGTCTGATCCGGTTTGTACGATTTCGCCAGCCGCTCGACCTGGGATTCGCTGGGCCAGAACGTCGTGTCCTTCATGCCCAGCGGGCCGAAAAGCCGCTCTTGCATGAAGTCCTCGTAAGGGACGCCGCTCACGACCTCGATCAGCCGGCCGGCCGTGTTGATGCCCGCGTTACAGTATTCATAGCGGCCGCCGGGCTCGAACTGGAGCGGGGAGAGCGCGTAGGTAATGATTCCCTCGCGGAGCGAGAGCGAATCGAGCGTGTGCTCGAGCGGCGATCGGCCCACCAGGCCGCTGGTGTGCGACAGGATCTCGCGCACCGTGATGGGATGACGGGGCTTCTTGAGCACCAGGCGGTCGGCGGATTTCTCGGCGACCATCATCTGACCGTGGAATTCGGGTAAGTATTTTTCGACCGGGTCGTCGAGCTCGATCTTACCTTGATCGACCAGCATCATGAGCGCTGTCGCGGTCATGGGCTTGGACATCGAGGCGATCCAGAACAGGGCGTCGGTCTTCATGGGAACCTTGCCGGCGACGTCGGCGTATCCGACCGCCTCGAGGTCGAGCACGCGGTCGGGGGTGGCGACCAGGACGACGGCCCCGGCCAGGGCGCCGCGGTCGACGAACGGCCGGAGAACGGGCGCGAGCCGGGGCTCGTCGGCCCGGGCCGTCAGGGACGAAACGACGAGCGGCACGACCAGGAACAGGCGCATCAGACTGCGCATGGAGCGGGTTCTCCGGGGAGGGATCGTCGAGCGGGCTGGGCCGCCTCAATCGATGAGCGGCTGCGAGCTGCGGAGGTAGGCGAAAAGGTCGCGCGCTTGCTGGTCGGTCAGGTCGTCGAGCTGGCCCTCGGGCATGAGCGACCGGGGGCTGGGGCGCAGGGCCTCGATGTTCGCGCGGGCGAGGGTCGTTTCCTTGCCGTCGTCGCCGCGGATCACGACGACGTTCTTGTCTTGCTCGACCAGGACTCCGGTCATGACCCGGCCGTCGGTGGTCGCGACGACCAGGGCGGCGAAGCCTTCGCGGATCTCGGCGGTGGGATTCACGATATTGAGCAACAGCGTGTCGAGGTCGTCGCGGCGGTAGGTCGTGAGGTCGGGCCCGACGCGCCCGCCCTTGCCGAACAGGGTATGACAGCGCAGGCATCGCTGATCGAAGATTCTCTTGCCGGGCTTGGGGATGCCCGAGCCGGCCCGGATCGCGGCGGCCAGGCGATTCACGCGCGCGAGCAGCTCGGCCGAGGTGGCCGGCTTGATCGCGCCCCAGAGAGCCGTGGTGCGCACGGCGATGGCGGGATCGCCCAGCAGGAGCAGTTTTTCGCCAATCTCGCGGGGAACGGATCCGCGCTCGATCGCGCCCTTCTCGACGGCCTCGAGCAGCTTGCCGGCCCAGGTTCGGCGGGAGACGAGCAGGTTTTGCACGCTCGACTTGAGGTCGTCGGAAAGGTTGGCGTAGGTTGCGAGCACGTTGTCGGCGATGGCGGGGTCGTCGTAAGTAGCGAGCGCTCCATAGGCGGCGGTTCGCAGGGCCTCGTCGGTCGCGTGGCAGGCGATCTTGAGCACGGCGGGGACGCACGCGGGCTGGCGCGACTCGCCCAGGATCTGCAAGAGCTGCATCCGCCGCGCGCGGTCGGCCGATTCGTCGTTCAAGATCTGGACGGCCTCGGCGACGGCCGCGGCCTTACCCTGGCGCAGGCCCAGGGTGAGCGACTGGCCGCTGTAGCGCGCGAGCGCTGTCGCGAGGTCGTCGGGAAGCGCGCCGGTCGATCGCCCGGCATAGGCGGCCTCGAAGCCGGTCATCAAGCGCTTGACGTCGTCGGGGCCGGGCGCCATCGCCAGCAGCCGGGCGCACCGCGCCAGGTCGGCCCGGCCGCCGGCCGCGGCGAACCGCCGCATCAGCCGCTCGACGATCGCCTTTTGAACCAGCGGACGACGCCAGGTCGCACTGTCGCTCAAGAGCCCCAGGACGGCCTCGGGGTCGGCCTCGACCTGCGCCTCGACGGCCCACCACAAGAGGAGCGGCTGGTGGACGTCGGCCACGTCTTCATCGTGGCCCAAAAGCGCCTTCACGATCGCCAGGCACGGCCGCGGCGGCAGCCGTTTGGCCGAACAGGCGAGCTGGCTTCGGGCCTCGACATTGGGCTCTTTCTCGGCCATCGCGACGAGCGCTTCCCCGAGGGCCTTCGAGACGTGCCGTTCGTCGCAGGCGAGCCGGGCCGTCCAGAGCCGCACGAACGGATCAGGGTGCTTGAGCGCCTCGAGCGAGGTCCGCTCATCGAGTCCGCCCGACAGATTGAGCGCCCACAATAAATCGAGCGCATGGGGGCCGGTCTCGTGCGCGAGCTGGGCCTTGAGGCCGGTGATCGCGGCGTGGTCCTTGCGGTCGCCGAGCAGCCGAAGGGCGGTCTGGCGGGTCCAGCGGTTGGGGTCGTCGAGCAAGCCGATCAGCTCGGGCGTCGACATCCGGCCCAGATTCACGGGTTTCGCCGGCTGGGCGGTCTTCGAGCGTAGGCGATAGATCCGCCCGCTGCTGGGGTCGACCTGGCCCTCGTGGTTGCGGTAGTGGTTGACCTGGCCGTCGTACCAGTCGGCGATGTAGATCGCGCCGTCGGGCCCGAGCTCGATGTTCACGGGGCGAAACCAGCCGTCGCTGGTCGAGACCACCGGGCCCAGGTCGCGGGTCTGGAACGTCGAGCCGTCGGGCGTGATCGAGCTCATCATCACATGATTGAGCAAAGGAGCGACGCCGAAGAGCCGGCCGCGATAGGGCTCGGGCAGGGCGTCGGCCTCGTAGATCAGGAAATCGTGGGTGAACCGCGCGGCCGGATGGTGCTTCATGGCCGGGAAATAGCCGAAGCTATAGGGATTCGAGAGCGGCCCGTGCTTGTTGAACCCCTTCTGGAAATAGCCCCCTTGAACGTAATGGAAGCCGCGGACGTCGCCGCCGTTGTGCCCGGAATAGATCCGCCCCTTCGAGTCGATCTCGACGCCGAAGGCGTTGCCGCCCCCCTCGGCGAAGATTTCATAACGCCGCGTTTCGGGGTGGTAGCGCCAGATGAGCTGGCCCATCGAGTGGACGGGGGGCTTGCCGTCGTCCAGGCCGGGACGCGAGACGTGGCCGCTGACCGTCGACCCCTGGGCCGCGTACAGCCAGCCGTCGGGTCCGAACATGAGGCTGTTCACGACGGAATGCGTGTCCTCGAGGCCGAACCCCTGAAGGTGGACCTCGGGGTCGCCGTCGGGGACGTCGTCGTTGTTCCGGTCGGGGTAGAAGAGGAGATAGGGAGGGTT
>DAIDHE010000378.1 GCA_027459775.1 Planctomycetales bacterium
GTCGCGAACCCCCAGATGCTCGACAAGCTCGAGCACGTCGTCGGCCATCGCCTCCATGGTCGCGACCCCGTCCGCGACCGGCGTCTCGCCATGCCCGCGGAGGTCGGGCGCGACCACGCGATAGCGGGCGGACAGCCCTCGCAGTTGCTCGCTCCACATCCGCCGCGACAGCGGGAACCCGTGCAACAGGACGACGAGCTCGCCCGCCCCGGCCTCATCGTAAGCCAATCGCATCCCACGGCCCTCCCCGCACTCCTCGCGCTCGTTCTCGAACCCGGCGTACGTTTGATTCTATGAGATCCGCTCTCTCCGTGCGACCCGGCGCGCCCCATTCGGGAACCGACCCGGACCCTGGCGGCCACGCCCGACGATGCCTAGAATGAAAAACTTGTTCCACTCCATTGCCACTTTCCGATGAGAAGCCACACCATGCCCACGGTCCATGAACTCTACGACGCGGCCGCCTTGTGCCGCGACCGCGGCGACAAGGAAGGGGCCGTCGCCACCCTCGAGCAGGCCCTCGTCATCGACCCCAATTTCACCCTCGCTCACGGCATGCTCGCCAAGCTCTGCGCTGACCTCGCCCAGACCGAAAAAGCCATCGAGCACGCCCAGAAAGTCGTCGAGCTCGAGCCCGACGACACCTTCAGCTATACCGCCCTGTCCGTGATCTATCAGCGCTGCGGGCGCATTCCCGAGGCCGAACACGCCAAGGCGATGGCCTGGCAAAAGCAGATGGGTTACGAGTAATCACCCGGCCGCGCCCAACGCCGTTCCCTGGTAAGGAGCCTCAGGCCATGACGCAGTCCCGAGATCGAGGGAAATCCCCACTCAGCCTCCGGCCAGTACTGGCCAGCGCCTGGATTGGAGCGATCGCGGTCCTGCTCGCCGCGCGCTCGGGCATGGCCCAGACCACGCCCAAACCCCCCAATCCCTGGCTGGCCGAGCACCTGGGCGAGCTCGTCGAGCTCTACACCCACCTGCACACCCACCCCGAGCTCTCGTACCACGAGGTCGAGACCTCGAAACGAATCGCCGGCGAGCTCGAAAAGGCCGGGGCCAAGACCACCTCCCACGTCGGCAAGCTGGGCGTCGTCGGCGTGCTCGAAAACGGACCAGGCCCGGTCGTCCTCGTCCGCACCGACATGGACGCGCTCCCCGTGACCGAGGAAACCAATCTCCCCTACGCCAGCAAGGTCAAGGTCCGCGACCAGTCGGGCCGCGAGGTGGGCGTGATGCACGCCTGCGGCCACGACGTCCACATGACCTGCCTGATCGGAACCGCCCGCTGGCTCGCCAGCCATCGCGACCGCTGGGCGGGGACCGTCCTCTTCATCGGCCAGCCCGCCGAGGAGGCCATCGACGGCGCACGGAGCATGCTCGACGCCGGGCTCTACAAGCGGTTTCCCAAACCCAAATACGCCCTGGCACTGCACTGTGCGTCCGACGTGCCGGTGGGTTCGGTCGCCTATGTCTCGGGCCCGACCCTGGCCAGCTCGACCTCGCTGTTGGTGACGATCCGCGGCAAGGGGGGCCATGGCGCGTGGCCGCATCGCACGGTCGACCCGGTCGTGTTGTCCGCGCTTTTGATTCTCGACCTGCAAACGATCGTCAGCCGCGAGGTCGAGCCGATCGAGCCGGCGGTGGTGACGGTGGGTTCGATCCACGGCGGGACCAAGCACAACATCATCCCTGACGAGGTCAAGCTTCAGCTCACGCTCCGCAGTTTTTCCGAGCCGGTCCGGGAGCTGTTGGTCGAGGCGATCAAGCGCCGGGCGACCTCGCTGGCCGCGGCCCACCGCGCGCCCGAGCCAAGCGTGGTGGTCGAGGAGACGACGCCGCCGACGATCAACAGTCCGGACCTCGTCGAGCGTGTCGTGCCGGCCTTTGTCGAGGCCCTGGGCGCGGCTCACGTCAAGGTCGCCAAGCCGGTGATGGGCGCCGAGGATTTCGGCCTCTTTGGCGAGGGCGGAATCCCGATCTTCATGTTCTGGCTGGGCACCCAGCGCCCGGAGCGAATCGCCGCGGCCCTGGCCAAGAACGAGCCCCTCCCCGCCCTGCACTCCGCCCGTTTCGCCCCCGAGGCCGCCGCCGCGATCGACACCGGCGTCCGCGCCATGACCGCCGCCGTGATCCAGCTCTTGCCGCCCAAATCCCCCTGACACACCGAAATCAAAGGGGTCAGACCGAAATCAAAGGGGTCAGCCGAAATCAAAGGGGTCAGGACTCTTTGATTCGCTTCGCGGAGAGGCATCAAAACGCGTGAAGGAAAATGACCCATGGCCTGTATCGTGATGCAATCCCGTAGTGGACCCGACGGCAAACTGCACCTGGAAGTCCCGGTCGATAGGCCCGATGCCGAGTTCGAGGTCGAGGTGGTGGTGCGTCCGAAGACCGCGGCGCGAACGCTCCCCCCGCGTTACTTCGACCTGATCGGATCCGTGGATGACGAGACCCTGATCGTCCACCCGCAACCGCCGTTGCCTCCGCCGATGGAGATCGAGTGAGCTACCTTCTCGATTCGAACGTCTGGATCGGTTTGCTTCGCCAGCCGTCGGCGGCGTTGGCCGCTCGCTTTCGAGCGATGGCGCCGACGGCTGACATTCGCATCTGCTCGGTCGTGGTCGCGGAGTTGTGGTACGGATGCGCGTGCAGCGCCAGGCCCGAGGACAACCGGGCGGCCGTGACCGCGCTGACCGCCCCGTTTCCAAGCTTGCCTTACGACGACGCGGCCGCGGATCACTTCGCGACCCTGCGTCGCCAACTGGAGTCTCAAGGTCAGGTGATTGGCCCCTTTGATCTACAAATCGCCGCCATCGCGTTAGCACATGGATGTACGCTGGTGACTCACAATACGAGTGAGTTCATGCGTGTTCCAGGCTTGCTTGTCGAAGACTGGCAAATCCTATGATTGAGGCGATCCCAGACCGAATCAAAGGGGTCAAACACGAAAAGGAAACACGAAAAGGGGTCAGGACTCTTTGATTTCGTTGACCCCCTTTGATTTTGAGCAAAAAGCACCGAGGAATCGCTCACTCATGCGGTCGCTCTCCATCGATTTCGAACCCCCGGCGACGCCGACTCGGGAAGAGCAGCAAGACGCCCTGAAAAAGGGCCTGGGCCGCGTCTTCCCATGGGCGATCTCGGGCCGGCTTGACGACGACCTGCTCCTGGCGGCGTGTCTCAACGATTACCGCCATGATCGACAGGCGGAATTCGTCGTCTCGCCCGCGCGCTGGGTCTGGGAGATCCTCGAAAAGGCCGCCGCCACGCAACGCTTTCGCGACCCCATCCTGCGGGTGCTGCTCGACTTGCCCGACGATCACAACGCCTATCATATCTGCACCCTGGCCTATCACTACGCCCGCGAGGGCGACCACGCCTTTCACGACCAGCTCCGCCGCATGGTCGATCATCCCGACGATCCTTCTTCCGATCTGGCTCATGAAGAAATCCTCAAGCTCGATGGCGTGGATGGCTTCCTGCGGGTGGCGCGGGTCCGCGGAAGCCGGCTGGCGAGCCAGGCGTGGGACTGGGACGACGATTGGTTTCTCAGCCAGAGCGCGGATCGGCTCGGCGAGGAACGCGTCCAGGAATTGCTCGAGCAGTCGACCGACGGGGCGATCAAGCGAATGGACAAGATGTGGCGGGAAGCCATCCATGCCAAGGAATCCGCGCCCAAGGAGCCTTCGCTCCACGAGAAGTATGACTCCATCCCGGCCTCGCGGCTGATCGCGGAGGCCGGCGCCGACATTCCCGATGATTCCAGGGTCTTTTCCAGCATGTGGGGCCGACACGCCAACGAGCCACAATTGGAATCGGTGCTCGAGCACCTGCTCACGCCCGATCTCGCCCCGCGAGTCGTCGCCGACTTGCTCTCGGTCTTCGTTCGTCGAGAGTATCCGCGCCTGGACGATCGCCTGTTCGCGTTTTGCCGCCACGAGGATCATTCGGTGCGCCACCGGGCCTTCCACGCGCTCGGGATGGTCGGCCATCCAACGGTCCGGGATTTCGCGATCGACGAGCTCGAGAATTACCGCAATCCCAAGGCGGTGACGCTGCTGATCAAGAACTTCGAGCCCGGCGACGAGGAGCGAATCTTGCGCTCGATCGAGCCGCCCGACGACGTGGATCATCTCCACTGGCTGCTGATGGACGTGATCGAGCTGCTCGAGAGAAACGCCGCGGCCGACGCCGCGCGTCTGGCCGTGGCGGCCTACGCCCGCACCCCCTGCACGAGCTGCCGCCACCACGCCTACGAACAACTCGAAGCCCGCTCGGCCGTCCCGGACTGGATGCTCGACGAGTTCCAGCTCGATTCGTACCACTTCGAGCACGACTGACCCCTCGACCGAATCAAAGGGGTCAGGACTCATTGATTTTGGGTCGTGTCCAGAAAAAGCCAGGGTGATTTGCCCAGAATCCATGAGTGTTGGCCCGTTGATGTCTCTGTGTTTGGAATGGACGTTTCCAGGAAACTTCACATGATCACCGTGAGCCGAACGATGTGTCTGAGCGCCGTCCTGGTCGCCCTTTCGCTCGCTGTCGCCGCGGGCCAGGATCAGACGAGCAAGGCCGCCTCCAAGGACCAGAAAGCCGCCAGCCAGGCCGCGATTCTCCGCGGGCGGGTCACGGACCTGGCGGGCGCGCCCCTGGCCGGCGCGCGGGTGCGCGTCGTCATCCCCGCCGCGGATATGCGCTTCGTCGACGCCAGCACCCCTGACCGACGATTGGAAACCCAATCCGACGCCCAGGGCGACTACCGGATCGAGCTGACCGGGATCGCGAAACGCACAAAGGTCTCGATCGACGCGATGAAGCCCGGCTATAGAGACACAGAGGACACGCACATTGTATACAGGCGTACATGTAGACGCACGCACCGCAGAGGACACGCAGGCACACGCACAGAGGACACGCACATGTGATACAGACGCACAGATAGACGCAGAAGAACAGTAAAACATCGATGGCTTGACATCTCGGTCAGAGCTTGATAGCTTGCGTGGACATCTTGAGGAGACCTTCCATGACGATGGCTCGCGCGCGCCTGGTCGACCTTTCGGTCACTCGCTGGTATCACTGCCTCACGCGGTGCGTGCGGCGAGCCTTTCTGCTCGGCGAGGGAGCCAAAAACCGCAAACAATGGATCGAAAATCGGATCGAGGAACTTGCTCGAATCTTCTCGATCTCGGTGGGCGGGTTCTCGATCCTCGACAACCATTTGCACCTGCTGCTGCGGCTCGATCCCGAGCCGGCGGCACAATGGTCGGATGAAGAGGTCGCAAGCCGCTGGGGAAAGCTGTTCCCGCCCCGCGACAAGGAGCAGAAGCCGATCGCGGTCTCCAAGGAGTGGCTCGAACAGCGGATGAAGGACGCCGGCTGGATCGCCAAGACCCGCGATCGCCTGCAAAGCCTGAGCTGGTTCATGAAATGCCTGAAAGAACCGCTGTCGCGCATGGCCAATCGCGAGGACCAAACCGGGGGCGCGTTTTTCGAGGGGCGGTTCAAGAGCATCGCGATCCTCGACGAAGAATCACTTCTGGCATGCAGCACCTATATCGATCTCAATCCCGTTGCGGCCGGAATTGCACAGGCGCCCGA
>DAIDHE010000380.1 GCA_027459775.1 Planctomycetales bacterium
GCCAGGGTCTCGCGGTTGATCATCCGCCGGGTGCTCGCGTCGAGCGGGACGTGCAGCGTGACGTAATCGGCCTGGAGCGCCTCGGCGAGGTCGACCCGCTTCACGGCGAGCTCCGTTTCAAGCTCGGGCGGGGCGGGCACGATGTCGTTATAGACGACCCTCATGTGGAAGCCGTGTCGGGCGATCCGCGCGACCCGGCGGCCGATGCGGCCGAAGCCCACGATCCCCAGCGATTTGCCCGCGATCTCGCGCCCGGTCATGCTGGTGCGGGCGTGATAATTGCCGGCCTCGAGCGCTCTGGTCATCTGGGGGAAGAACTTGGAGAGGGCAATCATCATGGCGAAGACGTGTTCGGCGACGCTCTGGGTGTTGGCGCCGGGGGTGTAGACGACCTGGACGCCGCGGGCGGTCGCGGCAGCGACGTCGATCTGGTCGTAACCGACGCCGTGCCGGCCGACGACCCGCAGGTCGCGGCCGTGATTCAAGAGCGATTCGTCGACCACCCCCCCGGTGCGAATGATGAGCGCATCCGCGCCCTTGACCTCGCGCTCGAGGGTGGCGGCGTCGAGTGCGCTCGCCATTCGCAGGTCGGCTCGCTGCTTGATCAGACTCAGTCCCGCTTCGTGCATGCCGGTCAGCGACAAGATATTCGGGCGCTTCGTCATTCCAGTGCTCGCGAAGAGTGCGCTTGTCTCGTTCAGTCGATCTGGTGGATTATACACGTGCCCGCGCGGGATTGATCGATCCTACCTCCTCTGGACCCTGAGCTTATGTCGGTTGTTCGATTTCGCCTGGCGATTCTCGCGGTCGTCGTGCTGGCGATCGCGGTCCGGGGCGCGGCGATGGCGCGGGGGCCGGGGCGGTTCGACGATCCCGACAATTACCTGCGACTGGCGCGCTCGATCGCGGATGGCCAGGGTCTCTCCCTGGCGGGCCGGCCGACGGCCTACCGGCCGCCGCTTTATCCGATGCTGCTTGCTCCTTTGGTTGCTTTGCTGGGAGACCGCGCGATCGTGGGCGTGGCCGTCCTCCATTTGTTTCTGGGCGCGGGGACGACTTTGCTCACCGCGGCGGCCGCTCGGGCCATGGGGCTTTCGCGGGGGCGCTCGATCGCGGCCGCCCTGATCGTCGCCTGCGACCCCGTCCTGATCTCTCAGAGTCGCTCGATCATGACCGAGACCACGACGGCCTTCTTCATGGCGCTGGCGCTGCTCGGGGTCGCTCTCAAGGGAGCGCCAGGGGCGATCCTGGCCGGCGCGAGCGCGGGGCTGGCGGCCCTTACCCGGCCGAGCGCCCTGCCGGGGGCTCTCCTGGTCGCGATCGCCTGGTCGATCGCGGGCCGCCGCAAGCCGCCGGGATTCGTCCCGGCAGTGCTCTACCTGGCCACGACCTTGCTCGTGATCGCGCCCTGGGCCGCGCGCAACCTGCGGGTCTTCGGCGAGCCCGTCTGGACGACCACCCATGGCGGCTACACCCTGGCGCTGGCCAACAACCCCACCTATTACCGCGACGTGCTCCACGCCCGGTCCGAGCAGGTCTGGACCGGCCACGACCAGTGGCTGTGGTTCGACCAGGTCAACCGCCGGACCGCCGGCATGACCGAGCCCCAGGCCGATCGCTATCTGCGGAACGAGGTCGTCGAGCTCGCCCGCGCCCGCCCGGTCGACTTCCTGGACGCCGCGGTCGACCGGGTCGGGCGCTTCTGGGCGGTCGCTCCCTCGCCCGCGGTCTATTCCCGCGGCGTCCGGGTCGCGGTCGCCTGCTGGACGATTCCACTCTGGATCGCGCTCGTGCTGGGGCTGATTCGGCCGACCGCATGGCGCTGGCCGCGCGCCGCGGCCGCGCTTGTCATCCTGGGGCTTGTGGGCGTGCATACCTTGTATTGGACTGATATGCGAATGCGTGCGCCTCTTGTTCCGGCGATCGCATTGGCGGCGGCGGGCGCGAGCTTCCGTTTTCGAACCCGATCAGACGACGACCGATGAGGGTTCGGCCGGGGCGGCCTCGTGGGGCCGGGGGGTCGATCGGGGCCGATCGGCGGCATTCGAAAAGACGATCCAGCGCGACATGGAAAAGCTCAGTCCAGTCGCCGCCACGATGCCGACCAAGGCGGCGGCGAGCCGATGCCTCGCGAAAAAGGCGACCCGCGAGGGAAGGTAGAGCCGCAGGGTGAAGCTGAGCGCGACCGCGAGGGCGTTGCTGAGGGCGTACTTAAAAAACTGCCGTACGACGGGTCCGCCGCGGGCATAGCTAAAAGTGAGGCGGCGGTTGAGCGAGAAATTCCAGACCAGCGCCGTCGCGATCGCGAGCGCGCTCGAGACCACCAGATGCCACGTCACCCCGAAGAGCGCTGACCTGCGCGTCGCCAGGGCCGTGTACGAAAAGACCAACTGGAGCAAGGCATACATCGAGAGATCAACAACCATGCCCGATGCGCCCACGATGCAGAACTGCACGAGCCGCGAGAGGTTGCCGTGGCGGCCGTCGAGCAGTTTCTTGAGCCCCTTCAGATCGCCCATGTCGAGACCCTGGGCCTCGAACCGTTCGTCAACCCGGACCGGTACGTCGATCTCGCGAGTTTGCTTGCCCAGGATGACGCCCAGGTCGGGCGGGTGCGTCCGCCCATGGGCGGACTCCCAGGTCGAGCGACTCGCCGCGAACAGCCCCGAGCACAAGTCGGCCGTGCCGAGCACGAGCCGGCTCACCAGCCCCAGGCCGAAATGGATCCACACCAGCGGTCGCCAGATCGGCCCGCGACTGCCGTTCACCGCGACCGCGAGGTCGGCCTTCCCTTCCCAAAGCGGCCTGAGAACCGCGAACACCGCCTCGGGCGCATACCCCCGTTCGGGGTCGAGCACGACGATCCAGTCGCCGGTCGCGGGAAGTGACACCGCCTGACCTTTGGTCCCGGGATCGGGGGCGAAAAGCACCTCGACCGACTCGATCTCGGGCCGATTCTCGAGGTCCGCTTGATACGGTTCCAGACGGCGGGCGGGATCGTCCGCAGAGTCCGACGGAACAACGACCAAGCTCACCCGGATCGATCCGCGCTTGTCAAGATCATCGCCGCTCGGTCTCATTCGCGCATGAACTCCAACCGCGCGACGAGACGCGCCGCGTTTCCTGATCGACTCGCGCTGGCGAAGGGCAAATGATCAAGCCAGCGCGAACCCGCCCCTCTTGGAGGGGATCTCCAAGGCGACACTTGAAATTCTAGTACAACCCGGAAAAACGGGCAAGGGAATGTGGCTTGCGCGTGGACCGCGAGCACGACGCGGCACGAAGGGAAGACGTTGGGTTGGTCGTCATTCGCGAGAGTCCCAGGGCTGCGCCCTGGGCTAAGGCCTCTCACCCCCTTGGGGTGCGGACCATTGGCGCCGATCGCGTGATGTAAGCCCTTGCCTCTGTGGGACTTGTTTTCAGTCCGAAGGACTGAAAGGCTCTAGCCCAGGGCGCAGCCCTGGGTTGGCTGGCTGTATTGCAGGCTGTGGCAGAGATTCTTATTTCGCCTGATCGGCGCGGTCGGCCCCGATCGGCCCCTCGATCCAGCCCCCGCCCAGGACGAGGTCGCCTTCGTAGACGGTCACGATCTGGCCGGGCGCGACGGCGGGCTGGGGGGTTTCGAAGACCACGCGGGCGCGGCCGGCCTCGAGCGCGACCACGGTGGCCGGGACGGCCTGGTGGCGGGCGCGGATCTGGGCCAGGCAGGCGACGGGGCGGCCAGACTCGGGAACGGTCCCTTGCCAGTTGAACCGCGAAGCCTCGAGCCCGGGGCTCTCGAGCGCCTGCCGCGGCCCGACCGTGACGGTGCGGGAGACGGGCTCAATCTTCACCACGTAGCGCGGCTCGCCGACCGCCAGCCCCAGCCCGCGCCTTTGGCCAATCGTGAACGCCTCGACCCCCGCGTGCACCGCCAATCGCTTGCCCTCGAGATCGACGACCTCGCCCCCACGATCGGGCCCCTGATCGCCGCGGCCGCGCACGAACCTCAGATAATCGTCGTCGGGGATGAAGCAAATCTCCTGGCTGTCGGGCTTGTCGTGCACGGGCAGCCCACGCTCGCGCGCCATCTGGCGAATCTGGTCCTTGGAATAGTCGCCGATCGGCAGCAAGACGCGGGGGAGGATTTCGGGCGTGAGGCCGAAGAGGACGTACGACTGGTCCTTGTGCCGGTCGACGGCGCGGGCCACGCGCGGCGTGCCGTCCGGGGCGGCCTGGATCCGGGCGTAATGGCCGGTGGCGACGAATTCAGCGCCGACCTTTCGGCCCTGCTCCCAGAGCTTGCCGAACTTGAGCCAGATGTTGCACATGGCGCACGGGTTGGGTGTGCGCCCGGCGAGGTATTCGGCGGCGAAATAGTCCTGGATCCGCGCGAAATCGCGCTCGTAATCGAGGACGTAAAACGGGATGTCGAGGCGGTCGGCGACGTTCTGGGCGTCGAGCGCGTCGACGGCCGAGCAGCAGGTCTTGGCCTTGCGCTCGGTTTCGACGTGCGCGCCGGTGCGCATGAAGAGCCCGAGCACGTCGTATCCGCGCTCTTTGAGGAGCGCGGCCGCGACCGAGCTATCGACGCCTCCGCTCATGGCTAACACGACGCGGGTGCTCATGGCGGGGCCTCGGAAACGAAGGTGGATCGGGTGGTCGTCATGGGGCGGCCGCTCCCGGCCCCGCTGCTCCTGGGGCCTGGACGCGCGGGGCCGACTCGAAGAGCGCCAGCAAGTCGGCGATCTCGCCCAGGCCAAGCGCGTTCAGGAGACCGGGCGGCATCACCGAGACGGTCGAGGGCTTTTTCGCGTCGATGTCGGCCGTGGGGATCGTGGCCTTCGTGCCGTCGGAGAGGAGCAACACCAGATTCTTGCCGTCCGAGACGATGGGCATTCCGTTCAAGACCCGGCCGTCGGTCGTGGCGACCGCGACCGACTTGTACTGGTCCGAGATGACCTTGGACGGGTCGACGATCGACTCCAGGATCTCGGCCGGCCGGAACCGGCTGTTGACCGTGGTGAGGTCGGGGCCGACCCCCTGGCCCTCGGACCCGAACTTGTGGCAATCGAGGCACTTGGCGCGCTTGATGACGGCCCGCCCGCGCTCGCTCGAGGCGGTCTTCAGGAGGCCGGCGTCGATCACCCCTTTGATCAACTGGGGCAGCGTGTAGGCGGTCTCGGTGGAGCTGGGCTCCGCGCCGATCTCGGGCCCGGTGGGGAATTTCGCCCGGTAGATCGACTCCCAGGCGGCGAGCAGGCCGTCGTAGCTGGACGTCTTGGTTGGCGAGGGCGCTCCGGTCCAGCGGCTGGCGAGCGTGTTCAGGCGCGAGGCCATGCTCGGCCCCATGCGCCTGGCCGAGCGCAGCAGGGCGACCAGGGGCTCGGGGCCGGGCGGCGTCGACTTGAGCCGCTCGAGCGCCCGCAGGACCGCGCGCAGCGTGTTGTCGTCGCGCGAGGCGAGCGCGGCCGCCAGGATGGCGGCGTCGTCCTCGCCGGCCCGCGCCGCCAGCGCCCGCGCGATCGGATCGCGCTCGTCGCGTGCATGATCA